>JBHHXB010000027.1:0-18499 GCA_046756825.1 Nitrospiria bacterium
CGCTCGGAAGGTTTTCTCCCCGGTGAATTTTGTGGATCATGATTTTAAAGTCGAGGGTGTTTCCGCTGTTCGCATCCGTGGAGCCTGGATTGTGACAAAGCACACAGTACTTTGTTTCAAAGCGCGCGCCGCCGTGCAGCGATAACTTGTCGTGACAGGCATTGCATGATGTGTCTTTTACAATGTCCCGGCTGAGAAGGCCCGTCGTCGCACCGTCGGAGGGCCGAAAGGTATAGACTGCGTTTCCGGTGGTCTCCGCCAGCCCGCGAATCTCGAACCCGACGCGATGGGTGAGTGTTGCATCAAAAGGGACGGCGGCCTTGTCCAGATCGGCGGCGAAAGTATAGGTATAGGTGCCGTCCCCGTGATCCAGCAATGTCCCGGAGGCACCGTTTTCCGTCGCGGCCTGGATTTGATCCGCCGTTCCAGGGCCGATGCCGTCCGCGGTTTCGGTCCGGGTTAAATAGCTCTGCCATTCGCTGCCGTTTCCTCCGGCGGCAAGCCGGGCGATGGCGAAGCTGATATTTGAGGCGGACAGGCCGACGAGCGGCGTTGCATTTTCATTGGTGAGCTTAAAATGAACCTTGGGCGGACTGCTGATCGAAGCACTTGTAATGGCCGGAACAATGCTGGCTGCATTGGAAATAGACAAAGTCGCGGGCTGTCCCTGATGTCCGACTGGTCCATCATCCCCCTCACAGCCCGCTGTTCCGACGATTGGCAAGAGCAATAGTGTGAAGAAAAACGATGCCCTGCGAAACAGGTTTTGTTTGTTCATATCAGCCTCCCTTTCCGCTTCTGGATAAGGCGTTTCCCCGGCTCTCTTAAGCGGAAAATTACCCTTTGATAAACGCAATATATAGTTTCATTTTAGCGCTGCTTTGCACACGTGCCTATACTGCAAGTGCGGTATAGGCGGTCTTTCTGGGTAGAAGGGAAGCGGGGACGGAGCAGGTGTTTGTGTTACTTGTCCATCATTGTCCGGGGTCTTAAAACGATGTTGTCGATGAGCCGGACGCCATCGGTTTGAACGGCCGCCAGCAGGACGGCGCGGGACGTGGTGACTTCGAGCGGCGCGAGGGTTTTTGCGTCGCAAAGTCCGATATAGTCCAATTTAAGACTTGGCGCGGACTCGAGTATCGCCAAAGCGGCTTGAAGAATCGGCTTAGCGCGCCGCTCTCCGGAGAGGGCATACCGCCGGGCCGTCAGGAGCGCGCGGTAGAGTAAAGACGCGGTTTCACGGGCTGCGGGGGAAAGCCGTGTGTTTCTCGAACTCATTGCCAGACCGTCTTTTTCTCGGATGGTCGGACAAATCCGAAGCCGGATGTCGAAGTGCAGATCCCGGATCATTTGCCGGATGACGCAGGTCTGCTGATAATCTTTTTGCCCTAAATAGAGCCGGTGCGGCTGGATGATTTGTAACAATTTGGCGACCACGGTGGTCACGCCTTTGAAATGGCCGGGGCGGGATGCCCCTTCCCAAAGACGGCTGACGTAAGAAACCTCAACGGTGGTCTGAAAACCGGAGGGATAGAGCGTCTTCACCGAAGGGGTCCAAAGCAGGTCGGCCCCTTCCCCCCGAGCCTTTCTTCGATCCTCCGCCAAGTCCCTGGGATATATTTCAAAATCCTCCTGCGGCCCGAATTGCAGGGGATTCACAAACAGGGAGACGGCGAGAAAGTCGCATTCCCGCCTGGCTTTTCGCATGAGGGACAAATGGCCCTCGTGCAGCGCACCCATGGTTGGCACAAAGGCGATGGTCCCTGCGGCGCGCGCTGTTTTTAGAATGCGGCGAACGGTTTGTATGCCGGAGACAGAACGCATGATCCCTTAAGCCGCCCTTTCGGTTTCCCAGCCCGGCCCAAGATATTTTTCAACCCCTGTTTTTCCGACGCGTTCGAGCCCGGCGAGAAGTTCGTGGGCCGTCTGTGACAAACGGGGGTGTGTGAAACGGGGGGCGATTTCCAAAAGAGGGACCAGGACAAAGGCGCGGTGGGCGGCCCCGGGGTGCGGCAAAATGAGCTCAGGAGCGTCCATGATAAGGTCGTTGTAGAAAAGCAGGTCGAGGTCAATCGTGCGCGGTCCTTTGGGGATGTCGATCTTTTTTCCCAGTGAAGTCTCGATCCCTTGGCAGCAATGTAAAAGGCTCTGTGGCGAAAGACGGGTTTCAATGGTGAGAACGGCGTTGAAGAAACGGCCTTGTTCCAGAAAGTCAACGGGGTCACTTTCGTAAAGGGATGAAACACGAATAACGCGGACGGCGGCGTGATCCCGAAGGGCCGACACTGCTTTCCGGCAAAAGCCGAGCCGGTCGCCCATGTTGGAGCCGATGCCGATAAAGACGGTGTTTGATTGAGGCGAAAGTTCCTCCGCCTCAATCCGGTGCGTCATGGCGACCCTTCCCTTATCCGCTATCCGTGAATCCCGGCCTTTTCCATCCGGACGACTGCTTCGGCCAGGCGTTCCTTCGAGACACAGAGGGTCATGCGGAAATAGCCTTCGCCGTGTGCGCCGAAACCGTTGCCCGGCGTGGTGACGATGGCGCATTCCTTGAGGAGCTTGGCCGTCATGTCGGCGGACGAAACACCCGCCGGTACCGGAATCCAGACATAGAAGGCGGCCTGTGGCGGATCGACTTTAAACCCCAGTTTTTGCAAGCCGGACACGAGGACATCCCGCCGTTCCTGATAGGTGTTGCGTATGGCGGCGAGGGGTTGATCGTCCATTGTCAGAGCTGTAATGCCCGCTTCCTGAACGGCCTGGAAAATACCGGAGTCAATATTGGTTTTGACCTTGCCCAGGGCCCCGACGACATTGCTGTTGCCGACGGCGAAGCCGATTCGCCAGCCCGTCATGTTATAGGTTTTGGAAAGGGAATGCAGCTCGATGCCAACCTCTTTTGCGCCATCGACTGCCATAAAACCGACCGGCGGTTTGTTGTCGTAATAGATTTCCGAGTAGGCCGCGTCATGACAGATGACGACGTTGTGCCGGTGGGCGAAGGCAATCAGTTTTTCGTAAAAGGCGTGATTGGCCACGGCCGCCGTCGGGTTCCCGGGGTAGTTCAGAAAAAACAGTTTTGCTTCGTCCGCGATTTCTGCGGGAATGGCGTCCAGGTCGGGCAGGAAACCGTTTTCAATCTTAAGCGGTACAAAATAGGATTTTCCGCCCGCGAAGAGTGTGCCCGCTTCATAAACCGGATAACCGGGGTCGGTCATCATCGCTGTGTCACCGGGATTGATCAAAGCCATTGGCAGATGGGCCACGCCTTCCTTGGATCCGATGAGAGAAAGGACCTCGGTTTTGGGATCCAAATCCACATGAAACCGTCTTTTATACCAGGCCGCGACCGCCTCGCGAAAAGAGAGAAGACCGACGTAGCTGGGGTATTGATGATTCTTCGGATCGGCGGCCGCCTTTTGCAGGGTTTCAACAATTGGGGCCGGTGTGGGTAAATCGGGGTCGCCGACACCGAGATCAATGATGTCCTTGCCCGCATCGACGGCCTCTTGTTTCATTTTATCTATGGCGGCGAACAGATAGGGCGGCAGTCCCTTGATCCGGTCCGCGAGTTCGACTTCCAGTTTTTTCACGATCACTCCTTTATTTTAATTGCAGTACATCCATCATGTCGTAGAGACCGGGGGGCTGATTCACGATCCACCGGGCGGCCATGAGCGCGCCCCGCGCGAAGTTGTTCCGGTTGTGCGCGCGATGCGTCAGTTCGATGCGCTCGCCGGGACCGGCGAAGGTCACGGTGTGCTCACCCACGACATCCCCGGCGCGGAGCGTCTGCAGGCCGATTTCCCCGCCGGGGCGTGCCCCGATATTGCCCTGGCGCGTGAACCGCCCGGACTGCTGCAGGGTCGTGTTTCGCGCCGCCGCTGCAACTTCGCCCATGCGGATTGCCGTGCCGCTCGGCGCGTCTTTTTTCAAACGGTGATGAATTTCCAATATCTCGACGTCATAGCTGGTTCCCAGGGCCTGTGCCGCTTCCGCGATCAACTTGAACATCACATTCACCCCGACGCTCATGTTTGGAGAGAGAACAATGGGAATTTTTTGCGCGGCATCCTCCACGGTTTTTAAGTGATCTTTTGAAAACCCGGTCGTTCCGATGACCATGGCCTTCCCCCTGGCGTGGGCTTCTTGAACCATTTGCACCGTGCCCTGGGGGAATGTAAAATCGATGACAACGTCTCCGCGTTGCAAGGCTTTTTTTGTGAACTCGGAAAGGGCAGTACCCCAGGTTCCGATGCCGATCAGGTCTCCGGCGTCTTTTTTAAGGGCCGGGTGTCCCTTTTTTTCGAATGCCGCGCTCAGCTCCAATTCGTCTTCCTCGTAGAGGCTTTCCAGTATGGCGCGCCCCATGCGGCCCGCCGCACCCGAAACAATGATTTTCATCGCTCACATCATCCTTAATGTCTGTAAAATGAAATCGGCTTTAAATGAGGCCGTAAGCGGCCAGTACAGTTTTGAGTTCTTCCTTCTTGGCTTCCGCCATTGTGGTAAGCGGAAGCCGGACTTCGTCGCCGCATTTGCCCATCATGGCAAGGGCGGCCTTGACCGGAATCGGGTTCGTTTCTAAAAACAGGGTCTTGTGCAACGGATAGAGCTGGTTATGCCAATCGCGTGCGCTGACCATGTCTCCATTTAAAGCGGCGGCCGTCATTTTCGCCATGTCCGAAGGGGCGATGTTGGCCGTGACGGAAATCGCCCCTTTCGCGCCCAGGGCCATCATGGGCAGCGTGATGGCGTCGTCTCCCGAAATCACGGTGAGCCGTTCTCCGCAAAGGTGAATCAATTCCGCAACCTGCTGGATCGAACCGCTCCCTTCCTTCATACCGACGATGTTTTCGAAGGGCATCAAACGCAGGACGGTTTCGGGCAGCATGTTGACCCCGGTACGGCCGGGGATGTTGTAGAGCACGAGAGGAAGATCCACGGCCTCGGCGATTTTTTTATAATGCTGATAAAGCCCCTCTTGTGTCGGTTTGTTGTAGTAGGGGGTGATAAGCAAGGCCCCGTCTGCCCCGGCGGACTTGGCGTGCAGGGTTAGCGCGACGGCTTCCTCTGTGCTGTTCGATCCAGATCCGGCGATGACGGGAATCCGCCCTGCGGCGACTTTGACCGTCCGTTCGATGACCCGCTTATGTTCTTCGTGCGTGAGGGTCGCCGACTCACCCGTGGTGCCGCAGGGGACAATGCCGTCCGTGCCTGCGGCCAAGTGAAATTCCACCAAGGCCTCCAATGCTTCCTCATCCACGCGTCCTGCCTTGAAGGGTGTGACAATCGCAACGATAGAGCCTTGAAAATTCATCATCTTCCTTTCTCTCAAATTCTCAGACCAGAAGGGCTTCCTGCTCGATTTCCCCTTTGTAAATGACGCGGGCGTCTCCTGTGAGGCAGACCTCTTTAAAAGAGGATCCGTCTTGCTTAAAATCGACTTCCAGGGTCATGCCGCCCCGGGTCAAGAGGGAAACGGGCGGGGAGATTTTTTGCCGTGCTGTGGCGACCAGGGCGGCGGCGATGCAGCCGGTGCCGCAGGCCAGGGTTTCGTTTTCCACCCCGCGCTCATAGGTCCGGATGATCATTTTGTGCGGGTCCGTGACGCAGGCGAAATTGGCGTTTGTCCCGCCGGGGGCGAACAGGTGGTGATAACGCGTTTTTCGCCCGATCCCGATCACATCGGTTTTTTCCAGATCTTCCACGAAGTAGACCACGTGTTCGACGCCGGTATTCACAAAGTGGCCTTCAAGGGTCTGATCACCCAATTCGATTTCCATGCCGAGGTGAACGGGCGAGGGATCGGGCAGTTGCACGCGGACTTTGACCCCGTTTTCCTGAAGGACTTCCGCATTGACGATGCCGGCCTTGGTTTCAAAGCAGTGTTTTGCCGACGCGATGTTATTTTCGTAGGCGAAGCGGGCGGCGCAACGCGTGCCGTTGGCGCACATATCGACTTCGCCGCCGTCGGCGTTATAGTAATGCCATCCGTAGTCCGCGACAGTGGATGGTTTGATTAAAATCACGCCGTCCGCGCCGACGGACAGACCGCGCCGGCAGACTTTCGAGACAAATAGCCGCATTTCGTCCTGGGACGGCATGGGCCTGCGGTAGTCAATAATGATGAAATCGTTCCCGCAGCCGCTCAGTTTCCAAAAAGGGATGGGTTGGGTTTTCACGACAGCGCCCTCCTTTTTCGAATCAAGGCCAGCAGGGATTGGACTTCTTTTTCGGCGATGCGGTCATCCGCCATGATCTGCTCGATTTGTTTGCTGACTTCATACAAGGCGGTCTTGCTAATGTGATCGGACCACGCTGCTTTGTAAAAATCGTCAATTTCCCTGCGAATGGCTTCAGCCTGCTCCGGGGAATAGCTCGCGGGGAGCCGGGCGAACAAGGCGTCGTTGGTGGTGAATTTTTCATAAAACGAAACCGCGGCGGCCTGCTCCGGGGCATCCGAACGATTGGCCGAAAAATAAATGGCGAAGATGACGACGGCGCTCGCGGTCAGGAGCGCCATAAAAAAAGCTGTTCCGCCTTTTTGTTTTTTCCTTCGGATCATCGTGTCATACTTCCAAAAAAGTAAATGGAGCCAGTATAACCGGAGTGCCTCGCAAACTTCCAGCCCTTTTCCATTCTCTAGCCGCCGGAGGTTTGCAGGATGCCGGGGATGCGCTCACCCCGCAAAAGGTCGTCCATCGTTTCCCGCGCGCGGATCACGTCAAAAGATGCGCCGTGGACGAGGACCTCGGCGGGCCGCGGCCGGGCATTGTAGTTCGAGGACATCGTAAAGGCGTAGGCCCCGGCACTCATCACGGCGAGGAGCTCTCCGGGAAGGGTTTCCGGCAGGGCGCGCTCCTGCGCGAGGAAGTCCCCGGACTCGCAAATCGGCCCGACGACATCCACGACCTTGTTGCCCCTTTGATTTTCCACCACAGGCCGGATGGCGTGATAGGCCTGGTAGAGACTCGGGCGAATCAGGTCGTTCATCCCGGCGTCCACGACGACGAAGTTTTTTGCCTCGCCGGCTTTTGTGTAAATCACGCGCGTGACCAGAACGCCGGCGTTACCCGCCAGGGAGCGGCCGGGCTCCATAACGATGTGGCAGCCGCTTTTTCTAAGTAGCGGCAGGATGGCCTCCGCCATTTCCTTGGGCAGCGGCGGGTTTTCTTCGTCGTAGGTGATGCCCAGCCCGCCGCCGATATCCCAATACCGGATGTCGAGATTTTTCGCCCGGAGGCCCTCAATGAGTTCCGCGATCAATTTGAGGGCATCCACAAAGGGTTTGACTTCGGTTAATTGGGAGCCGATGTGTGAATGAATCCCCACGACTTCAATATGGGACAGCCGCGCGGCGAGCTGGTATTCCGAGACCGCCTTGGCGATGTCGATGCCAAACTTGCTCTTTTTGAGGCCCGTTGAAATGTAAGGATGGGTTTGGGGATCGACGTTGGGATTGACCCGGAGCGCGACCGGGGCCTTCATATCCAGCGTCTTCGCCGCTTCATCCAGCGCGCACAATTCCTGAGAGGATTCGATGTTGAACATTAAAATCCCGGCTTGAAGCGCCGCCGTCATTTCCGCTTTCGTTTTTCCGACACCAGCGAAGACAAGCTTTTGGGGGTCAATGCCTGCGGCGAGCGCGCGGTGCAGTTCCCCGCCGGAAACGATGTCAGCCCCACCGCCTTCGTTACCAAAGAGTTTCAGGACGGCGATGTTGGCGTTCGCTTTGACGGCGAAGGCGATCAGATGCGGCACCTCGGCGAAGGCCTCTTTATAGGCGCGGATCTGGCGGGTCAGGGTTCTGTGGCTGTAGGCGAAAAACGGCGTGCCGACGGCTTCGGCGATGTCGGCGAGCGAAACTTCCTCGCAATACAGTTGGCCGTCTTTATATTGAAAATCCTGCATCATGCTCCTCTGTTTTGTATTGAATAATACGATGAACTTCCGAATCTCGGGCGGCTTGTCCGTAAACGGCCTCTTCCGGCGGCGTGGGCGGCCCTTTTTTGCCGCATCCGGCTTGAAACAAAAGCCCGATAAAAAGTAGCGCACGGCCCCATTTTATGGTTCCGCCGGACGAGGTACGTTCTACCCCCATTGTTGTTTAATCCTTTGAATCTCTGCCCGGATCGACTCCAGAGAAGTGCCTCCCGTACCGCTTTTCTTTTGAATTGCCCCCTTGAGCGACAGCCGTTCGAAGAGGTCGGCTTCAAACAGGGGACAAAAACCTTGAAAATCCTCCAAAGACCAGGTTTCAAAAGGGCTTTTTGTGTCGATGGATTGAAAGACAATCCGGCCGACCACCTTGTGTGCCTGGCGGAAAGGCAGGCCTTTTGTGACGAGGTAGTCGGCCAAGTCGGTGGCGAGCAACAACCCTTTGCTCGCGGCGCGCAGCATGCGGTTTTTTTGAAAGATGACTTCATCGGTGAGCCGCTTCATGATGCGAAGCGCCCCCTGAAGTGTCGCCACCGTGTCGAAAAGCGGCTCCTTGTCTTCCTGAAGGTCGCGGTTGTAGGACAGGGGCAGCCCCTTCATCGTTGTCAATAGTGAAAGGAGGCCGCCGTAGACCCGGCCTGTTTTTCCGCGGATCAACTCCAGGAGATCCGGGTTTTTTTTCTGCGGCATCATGCTGCTGCCGGTGGCCAGCCGGTCGGGCAACTCGATATAGCCGAACTCGGCGGAGGCCCACAAAATCCAATCCTCGGACCAGCGCGAAAGGTGCATCATGAGTAAAGACGCGGCGGAGAGATAGTCAATGACCATGTCCCGGTCGCAGACGGTGTCGAGACTGTTAACCGTGGCGCCGGAGAAGCCGAGTGCTGCGGCGTTGGCTTCCCTGTCAATGCCGAAACTGTTTCCGGCGAGCGCGCCCGCGCCAAGCGGCAATTGGTCGAGGCGTTTCAGGTTGTCTTCAAAACGGTTTTTGTCCCGCGCCAGCATTTCATAATAGGCCAGGAGGTGATGGGCGAGACTGACCGGCTGGGCCTGTTGCAGATGGGTGTAGCCGGGTAAAAAAGTTTCTATTTCCGCTCCGGCGCGAAGCACCAGGCTTCGTTGCAGCGCCGAAATCAGGTCGATCGTCCGCGCCGTTTGGTCTTTCAGGTAGAGCTTTAGGTCCGTGGCGACTTGGTCGTTGCGGCTCCGGCCCGTGTGGAGCTTTCCGCCGACTTCGCCGACTTTTTCAACGAGGCGGCGTTCAATGTGCATGTGGATGTCTTCGTCGATGACGGACTGCTTCGCGAGGTCGGCCGGTGTTTCCTGGGCCATTTCTTCCGCGATTTCTTTTAATCCCTCAATCAAGACCTTTTTTTCCGTCTCCGTTAAAAGACCCGCGCGGGCGAGACCCTCGGTGTGCGCGATGCTGCCTTGGATATCGTAGGGAAACAGGACGCGGTCAAAAGTGAAAGAGGTCGTAAAAACGGCGGCGTCCGGGTCGGCGGCCTCTGTGAAACGCCCTTCCCACGCGGCGCTGTCCCATTGACTTTTATTTTCGGGGTTCTTTTTTTCGGACATGTTGTTTTTAGACCGTACGGCCCATCGCCTGTAACTTTAAACGCAGGGCATTCAAGCGGATGAATCCCTCGGCTTCTTTTTGCACGTAGACCGTGTCTTTTTCAAAGGTGGATATTTCCGGACGGTAAAGCGACTGCGGCGCCTTTCGTCCGGTGACGATGACATTGCCTTTGTAAAGCGTTAGACGCGCGGTGCCCGTGACCTCTTTTTGGGCCTCGTCCATCAGTTTTTGCAAGAGTTCGCGCTCTGGGGAAAACCAGTAGCCGTTGTAGACCAGAGAGGCATATTGCGTGATGAGGCTGTCGCGCAAGTGTAGCACTTCCCGGTCGAGCGTAATGGATTCGATGGCGCGGTGCGCCGCGTGGAGTATCGTGCCACCCGGGGTCTCGTAGACGCCGCGCGATTTCATGCCGACATAACGGTTTTCCACCAAGTCCACCCGGCCGATGCCGTGCGCGCCGCCGATTTGGTTGAGCGCCGAGATGAGGGCCGCGGGCGTGAAGGGCTTGCCGTCGATCGCCACGGGGTCGCCCGCGACGTATTCAATCTCGACGGTGTGTGCTTCGTCTGGCGCGGCCTCGGGGGAAACAGTCGTCGCGAACATGGACTCCAGGGGCGCGGTCCAGGGATCTTCCAGAATGCCGCCTTCATAGCTCACATGCAACAGGTTGCGGTCGATGCTGTAGGGCTTGTCCGCCGTCGCCTCGACGGGAATATTAAATTTTTTGGTGTAGGCGATCAAATCGGAGCGCGACTGAAATGCCCAGTCACGCCAAGGGGCGATGATTTGAATATTTGGATCAATGGAAAGATAGGCGAGTTCAAAACGCACCTGGTCGTTCCCCTTGCCGGTCGCCCCGTGCGCCACGGCGTAGGCCCCCTCTTCTTTCGCGATTTCCATTTGTTTTTTTGCGATCAGGGGCCGGGCGATGGCCGTACCCAAAAGATACACGTCCTCGTAAACGGCGTTCGCCCGCAGCATGGGGAAGATGTAGTCTGCGGCGAAGGTTTCCCTGAGGTCGGTGATGTACACTTTCGACGCGCCGGTTTTCTTCGCCTTTTCGGTCAAGGGGGACAACTCCTCGTCCTGGCCCAGGTCGGCACAGAAAGCCACAACTTCGCAGCCGTAGGTTT
The DNA here is from genome assembly GCA_046756825.1 of Nitrospiria bacterium. Taxonomy (GTDB): domain Bacteria; phylum Nitrospirota; class Nitrospiria; order SBBL01; family JAADHI01; genus JAADHI01. The sequence continues at coordinate 10,654 of JBHHXB010000027.1, forward strand.
CCTTCATCCAGCGGATGATGACGGAGGTATCCAGACCGCCGGAGTAGGCGAGGACGGCTTTTTTAATGTGTTCTGTGGTCATGTTTGAGACAAAACTCCAAAATGGCTTGTTGCACGGGCAGGCGGTTGGCCGCCTGTTCGAAAATGACGGAATTGGGCCCCTCCATCACCGCGTCCGTGATTTCATCGCCCCGGTGCGCCGGAAGGCAGTGCATGACCAGACAGTCCGGCTTGGCCTTTGAAAGCAGGGCGTCATTGATTTGAAAAGACTTCAGGCTTCTTCGAATGGCCGCTGCCTTGGCCTCGTCCCCCATTGACACCCAGACATCTGTATAAAGAACGTCTGCGTCCTCGGCGGCTTTGGCGGGCTTGGTTCCCAGCGTGATCTTCCCGCCGCTCTTCTCGGCCAGGGCTTCGGCCTGTGTCACGATCTCTTTGCCGGGCTTGCGGGAGCGGGGCGAGGCGATGGTGACATCCATGCCGCACTTTGCCCCGCCGATCAAGAGGGAATGGGCGATATTGTTCCCGTCGCCGATGTAGCACAGTTTCAGGCCCTTCAGCGGCCCCCGTTTTTGATAGATGGTAAAAAGGTCGGTCAGGATCTGGCAAGGGTGGTAGCGGTCTGTCAGGCCGTTGATGACGGGGATCGTGGCGAATTTCGCCCAGGTCTCTACGTCTTCTTGAGCATAGGTGCGGATGATCAGGCCGTTCAGATAGGACGACAGTACCCGCGCCGTGTCCTCAATGGTTTCGCCACGCTTGACTTGAATGTCATCGAAGGAAAGAAAGAGCGCGTGTCCGCCCATGCGCGTGATGGCCACATCGAAGGAAACCCGTGTCCGCGTCGAGGCCTTTTCAAAGAGAAGCCCGATGGATTGATTTTCCAGCGGTCTGAGGAGGACAAAGCCCTTTTTGTAGTCCTCCGCCCGCTGAAGAATCCAGTTGAGGTCTTTCAAGGGCAGGGAGACGAGGTTGAGCAGGTCACGCTTTGGCATCGGGCGGCTCCATTAAAATGTCGGATAAAATCGCGAGCATGCGGTCGATTTCCTCCGCTTGAACTATGAGAGGCGGAATGAGGCGGAGCGTGTATTCCGAGGTGCAGTTCAGCAAAAGCCCCTGCTTCATTGCGGCCTCGATGACGGACAAGGCAGGGATGGCGAGATCCATGGCGATCATCAGGCCCTTTCCGCGCAGATCCGAGATCCGTTTCGTCCGCGCGCGGAGGGCGGAGAGCCGCGCGAGCAAGTTCGCGCCGTGCTCCCGCACCTCTTTCAACAACGGCGTTTGCGTCAGGCGGTCAATGACAACCATGCCGGCGCGGCAGACCAGGGGGTTGCCGCCGAAGGTCGAGGCGTGTGTCCCCGGTTGAAAACTCTGCGCCACGGCGTTTTTTGCCAGCAGCGCGCCGATGGGCAGTCCGCCGCCGAGTCCTTTGGCGGCGGTCAAAATATCGGGCGCGGTGCCTTCATCCTGATAGGCGAAGAGGTGGCCTGTCCGGCCTATGCCGGTTTGTACTTCATCGAAGATAAGCAGAAGTCCGTGCCGGTCGCAAATTTTCCGGACGTCGGCGAGATAACCCGGCGCGGGAACGCGCACGCCGCCTTCGCCCTGAAGCGGTTCGATCATCACGGCGGCGGTATGAGGGCCGACGGCGTTTTCGATGGCGGCCGCATCGTTAAAAGGCACGTGCTTAAACCCGGAGGCCAAGGGTTCGAAGCCCTCCTGGTATTTTGTTTGTCCCGTCGCGGAGAGGGCGGCCAGGGTGCGCCCGTGAAAGGAGTGCTCCGCCGTGATAATTTCGAAGCGCTCCCCATCCATTTTTTCATGGGCGTATAAGCGGGCCAGCTTGATGGCCGCCTCGACGGCCTCTGCGCCGCTGTTGCAGAAGAAGACTTTGTCCGCGAAGGAATGTTCGACCAAGCGTTTGGCCAGCTCGATTTGCGGAAGATTATAGTAGAGATTCGAGACGTGCAGCAGGGTTTCCGCCTGCTCCTGAACGGCGTCCGTCAGCGCGGCGTCGCAATGCCCCAGGGCGTTGACGGCGATGCCGCTCACAAAATCGAGATAGCTGTTCCCGTCCGCGTCCCAGAGGGTCGCGCCCGCGCCCCGCGTCAGCACCAGGGGAAAACGGGCATAGGTCGGCATGAGCACGCGGTCGCCCTCGATGATCCAATTGTTCGTTTGTTCTCCCATCACACGCCTTTTGAAAGAAAGGGCGTTTATATAGCACAGCGCCCTCTGGCGGTGCAATAGAAGGCGGCATGCGATATGCCGATATGCTCAAGACCGCCTGACGTCAAACCGGCCCGGCGGCCTGGGTTTTCTTGACCGAAAAAAGTGATTCTGCAATAATGTCGGCACTGACCGGCCCCTTGAATAGGGGGATTTCCCGCAGTTTATCGTTGTTGCAAGCAAGCAGAAGCCTGCATGGGAGTAGTGTGAAACTGGGTGTGAATATTGATCATGTGGCCACGGTGCGCGAGGCCCGGAAAGGCGCGCCGCCAGAGCCTGTCGCAGCCGCTTTATTGGCCGAATCGGCCGGCGCGGACGGCATCGTGGCGCACCTGCGTGAAGACCGCCGGCATATTCAGGACAGGGATGTCCGGCTTTTAAGAGAGGCCGTACAGACTCAGCTTTGCCTCGAAATGGCGGCCACGGATGAAATGATCCGAATCGCGTCGGAAATCAAACCCGATGTCGTTTCGCTTGTTCCAGAGCGCCGCGAGGAATTAACGACTGAAGGGGGTTTGGATGTTCTTTCCCATCAAGCGCATCTGACAAAGGTTATTCAAGCCCTGCACGCCGCCGGGATTTCCGTCGCGCTTTTTATCGACCCCGAGGCCAATCAAATCAAGGCGGCCCACAAGGTTTCCGCCGATGCGGTCGAAATTCATACCGGGCGCTACGCCAATGCCCGCGGGGGCGCCCGCCGGGCTCATCTCAACGACATCGTTGAATCGGCCAAGTTGTCTGCGGATTCGGGAATGCGGGTTAATGCGGGGCATGGCTTGGATTACCGCAATGTCATGTCCATCGCCCAAATTCCGGAAATTGAGGAACTCAACATCGGGCACAGCATCATTGCGCGGGCTGTTTTCGTGGGGATCTCCGCCGCGGTTTCCGAGATGAAGATCCTGATTGCGTCGGCGTGCCGCTGAGGGGATGTTTGGCCGTGCCGCAGTTTTTGCGTGGAGCGTAATGCGTATTTTGGGCGTCGGCATCGACATGGTTCGCATTTCGCGCATGGAAGACATCATTGCGCGGCGCGGACATCGTTTTCTGGAGCGGGTTTTTACGGCTGAGGAAAGAACATATTGTCTGAAAAAGAGTAGAGCCCATGTTTGTTTCTCGGGCCGCTTCGCGGTGAAAGAGGCGTTGTTAAAGGCCTTGGGCACAGGCTTGAGCGCGGGCGTTTCCTGGAAGGACATTGAAACCCTGCGGCAGGCGTCCGGCCCGCCCGCCGTCCGCCTTTCGGGCCGCGTTCGCGAATTGGCGGATAAAATGGGTGTTTCGGCGATATTCCCCAGTATTACCCACGACGGTGATTACGCCGTTGCCCAAGTGATTTTGGAAGGACGTGATTAAGGTGTACGTCGTGACCGCTGCGGAGATGAAGGCCCTTGATGAGCGGGCGACCTCCGAATACTTGATCCCTTCTCTGTTGCTGATGGAAAACGCCGCGCGGGGTTTCGTGGATGCGGTCGAGTCTCTGCTGTTCCCTGTGAAGGACAAGCGGGTTGTGATTCTCGCGGGCCGGGGGAACAACGGGGGCGATGGATTGGCGGCCGCCCGTCATTTCAGGATGCGGGGCGCGGAGGTCGTGGTCTTTTTGCTTTCCGATGCGGCGCGGGTGCAGGGCGATGCCAAGGTTTCGCTGGATATTTGGTGTAAAACAGGTGGCGAACTTTACGCGGAGGGCGGTTTTACGCCGGAGGCCTTTTCGGCCCGTCTTCAAAAGAGCGACCTCGTTGTGGATGCCTTTTTGGGGACGGGCTTGTCACATGCCGTGAGGGGCGAGCGCGCCGCACTGATCGAGGCGGTGAATCAACACGCCAAAACCGTTGTCGCCGTGGACATCCCTTCCGGCATTTCCGCCGATGACGGGCAGATTTTGGGGACGGCGGTCAGGGCCGATGCGACGGTGACGATGGCGCTTCCCAAGCGGGGGCACTTCATGGGAGGTGGCTTGACCCACTGCGGGGCGCTCCGGGTGGTGGATATCGGTTTCCCGGCCGCCCTTGTCGAAGGTGCGGGCCTGAAGGTGACGTTGATTACGCCGGAGGCATTGAAGGACAGGCTGCCGCGCCGCGAAAAGGGGGCACACAAGGGTACGATGGGGCACGTGCTGGTTGTCGGGGGCTCGCCCGGAAAGCAGGGCGCGCCGCAGATGACGGCGCGGGCGGCCTTCCGCGCCGGGGCGGGCCTGGTCACGGTTGCCCTTCCGGAGTCCATCGAAGGGAGTGCGTCCCTCCAGTTGGTGGAGGCCATGACGATACCACTTCCGGTGACAGAGACGGGCTCGGTTTCGGTGTCGGCGCAAAAGGCGCTCCTCCATCATATCGAAGGCAAACGGGTTGTGGCCGTCGGGCCGGGTCTCTCGCAACATCCGGACACACAGGACCTGGTTTTGAATTTGATCAAACAAGTGACCATTCCCATGGTCATCGACGCCGACGGCATCAACGCTGTGGCGGGGAATCTTTCCGTTTTAAAAGAAAAGAAGGGGCCGGTCATTCTCACGCCACACCCCGGTGAAATGGGGCGGCTGATCGGGAAGTCGGCGGCAGAGGTGCAGCGGGATCGCTTCAACATCGCGGCGGTTTTTGCCGAAACCTGGGGTGTGATGCTTGTCCTAAAAGGCCCGCACACGCTAGTTGCCTTTCCAGACGGCCGGATTTGGGTGAACACCACGGGCAATCCGGGCATGGCGGCGGCGGGCGTCGGAGACGCCCTGACCGGCGTGATCGCGGCTTGCGCCGCGCCGGGGGCCTCTCCGGAGAATGCGGCCCTTGCCGGGGTTTATCTGCACGGCCGCGCCGGGGATCTTGCCGCGCGGGACAAGGGCGAGACGGGGATGATGACCTCGGACCTTATCGAGTCCCTTCCGGAGGCGGTTACTTCATATTTTAAAGGAGCAGCAACAGCATGAGCCAAATCGGCATCACGATCTTTTTCTTTTTTGTCGTCGGCGTGATCGCGCTGGCGATGATCGTTCACGGCTATATCGACAAGCGGCGGATCCGTCAGAACTTCGAACACCTGGCCGGAGACCTTTCCGGAGAGGTGATTCAGCAGAGCCGGTTTTTCTATCCCCGCTTCAGCGGCGAAATCGAGGGCCGTCAGATTGATCTTTTTTTTGAAGTGGTCAAGGTGGGCCGCAAGGAAATTCTATACTATGTTTACAGCCTGAAGGCGGAGATCCACTGCAGCCTCTTGTTATTGAAGGCGGATGCGTATAAAAAGATGAACACCGCGCCGGAGGTGCTTCAGGCGGCCGGGCCGCCGCTGGCGGAAATCAGGGAGGGCTACGAGGTCCGCGCGAACAACAAGGAAGCGGCCGATGCAATTTTTGAAGGGGCGGCAATCAAGGAACGGCTTCCCGCACTGGATGAGTTTTCAAGCCTTCAGCTCGGGCCCGACGCCCTCGTGGTCGGAAAACCCTACGATAGTCTCTCCGATACGACATCGGTCAATATCATGAAGAATGTGCGGTCTTTGCTGAAGCTGGCGAAGGCGATGGAGCAATGTGAGATCGCAGCATAAAAAATGCCGCCTGAAAAGCCGAAGCCGGGAAGACACCTTGAGCTTAGGCGCGGCCTTCGGCCGTGAAGCGCGAGGTGGAGAGGTAATTGCCTTGATCGGAGAATTGGGCGCGGGAAAAACACAGTTTGTACAGGGCCTGGCCGAGGGGCTGGGCATTGATAGCAGCACGGTGAACAGCCCGACCTTTACGTTGATGCAGGTTTATGAAGGGCGTTTGCCGCTGACCCATGTCGATCTGTACCGTTTGGAAGACCGGGGTGCGGTTTTAGGTTTGGGGTTGGAGGAATATTTCGAAGACGAAGGCGTTGCCGCCGTGGAGTGGGCCGACAAAGGGGAAGCCATTCTGCCCGCCGGAAGGCTGGTCATTACGCTGCATGATTGCGGGGTGGACACACGGGAAATCGAATTGGAGGCGACGGATAGCGTCCATCAATTTTGGCTGAATCGGGTTTTAAAACAGGAAGACCTGCTTTTTCAATCAGGGGAACTTCAGGATTGTGAATGAGTAACGCAAAAAAGATTCAGGCTGTCGCGCGGGACGTACGCGGCTATTTGAATTGGCTTCAGGAGGAAGGCGTGGACTTTTGGAGGGCACCCGAGCGCGCAGAAATCACGCCGGAGGCCGCGCCGAGCACGCTTGAGATGATCCGGGCCGAACTGGGGGACTGCCAGCGCTGCAAATTGGCTCCGCTTCGCACAAACCTGGTTTTCGGCGTCGGCGATCCGAGCGCCGAATTGATGTTTGTGGGGGAGGGGCCTGGCGCGGATGAGGATGCACAGGGCGAACCCTTTGTCGGAAAGGCCGGTCAGTTGCTTACAAAAATGATCAGTGCGATGGGCTTGTCCCGCGAGCAGGTTTATATCGCCAATATTATCAAATGCCGACCGCCTATGAACCGGAATCCGGAGCCTGATGAAATCGCCGCATGCCGTCCCTTTCTGGACAAGCAGATTGCCGCGATTCGGCCGAAAGTGATTTGTGCCCTGGGTAAGTTCGCGGCGCAGACCTTGCTCAATACGCCGAGACGTATTTCGGAATTGCGCGGGAAGTTTCATGATTTAAACGGCGTGAAAGTATTGCCGACCTTTCACCCGGCTTACCTGCTTCGGAATCCGGCGGAGAAAAAACGGGTTTGGGAGGATTTGCAGGTCATCATGTCGGAGCTGAACTTGCCGCTCCCGGGACGTTCATGAAGCGGATCTGGGCACCGGGACGGATCGAATACATCAGAGGAGAGAAGCCCTTGGGATGCATTCTGTGCGACAAACCCAATGAGGACCGCGACGCGGAAAACCTCATCCTGCACCGGGGGGAACATGGCTTTGTCATCATGAATCTTTATCCCTACAACAGCGGGCATGTGATGGTTTGTCCCTATGCCCATATCGACAATTTGGAGGGACTGCCCGACGCGGTCTCCGCCAACCTCATGGCCCTGCTAAAAAATACGCTGACGGCGCTAAAGCGGGCATTCCGGCCCGAAGGCAACAATGTGGGCCTGAATATGGGCAAGGCGGCCGGGGCCGGGATCGACGACCATCTCCATTTTCACATCGTGCCCCGGTGGACGGGCGACACCAATTTCATGACCGTCGTTTCGGAGAGCCGGGTTATCCCGGAGGATATTCACGAAACCTACCGGCTTCTGAAGCCGTATTTTCAATGAGGATGGCGTGGCGCGCTACCTGTTCATTTTAGTGATGACGGCGGTTTTTTTAGGCGTGTTGTATAGCAATCAAACGCAAATGATCCCGCTTGATTTTTTCTGGGGGATGCAAACGACCCCCCTTCCTTTTTATCTGATTGTTTTGGGTGCATTTTTAATGGGTGGTTTTTTATCGGCCTTGCTTTTTGTGCCGGGCTGGGTACGCTCAATGCTGGACCGGCGGAGAAAGTCACGGCGGATCGAGCAACTGGAGATTGACATCGACAAGCTGCGCTCCAAAACCATGCGGGAAACCGCACCGGCCCTGCCGAAATCCCCGGAGTAGGGCTGCTGTACTCAGGTCTGTCTTCTATTCTTTTCAGACAAATAATGATGCCACAGCATGCGGGCGGCGACGGCGCGGTAGGGTCGCCAGC
>JBHHXB010000028.1:0-18413 GCA_046756825.1 Nitrospiria bacterium
AGATCCGCCTCCCGGGTATTGATGACGGTGTTGAAGGGGGCGGTGATCTTTGTTCGTTCGAGGTCGAGCTTTGCTTTTTTTAATTGGGATTTCGCCTTTTCCACATCCGCCCGCACGCTTTCCAATTGTGGCAGACGCAAGACAAGGTCTCGGTCTTCGGCACGGACGGATTCCCCCAACAGTTCAAATTCCCGAAGGGCCACGCTCTGCTGCCCGAGCTCTATTTTTAAGTTGCTGTTGGCCTGATTGAGGGCCGCCATGCGCTCGCGGACAGCCAGCGAATAATCAGCGGCGTCGATCTGAAGCATTTTTTCACCCGCCGTTAAAAGTCCCCCCGGAACGAAGGATGGGCTCACCCACTGGATTTCCCCGCTGACGCGGGCATACAGGTTGATTTCCCGCGCGGGTTTTACGGTGCCCATGCCTTCGACAATGACGCGGTGGTTTGAAAAGCGGACGGGGGTGACCTCCACCAGACGGGCGCGCCGGACGGCCGGGGCGCGCTTTGCCTTCGGGCCGCTTTTGACCAGACTGAAGGCGAAAAACGCCCCCGCAGTCAGGATGGTGAAGACCAGCAGCGTCGAGAGGAGGTACCTGCCTGCACCTTTTTTGGGGGGGCTGTGTTGATCCAATGGGATATTGTCAGAAGGCACGGCTCGGTTCTCGCTCCATTTTTTTGTGGATTTAAAAATCGTCTTCGTTTGGCGGGAGCAGCGCCGGACCTGTCATGTCCCAGCCGCCTCCGATGGCGCGGTAAAGATTGACACGAAAAACAAGCGCCTCCCTGCGTGCCTGCAAAAGGGAACGCTCCAGGGCCTGCTGTGTCAGAAGGACGTCCAGAATACGGAGGTAGTCCGCCGCCCCTTGACGGTAGTTGTCCCGTGTCTGCCGCAAGACTTGCCGGGACAGGGCGAGTTGTTTTTTCAGGCTTTCAAGCAGTGCCTGCTGCTGCTGTTCCTGTACGAGTGCGTTTTCGGCTTCAACGAGGGCTTCAAGGAGGATCTGACGGTAATCGTTGAGTTTTTCAGAAACCACGGCCTGTGTTCGCGCGACTTCCGCGCGGCGGTTTCCGCCGTCGATAACAGGGCCGGTCAGATTCGCCGCGAGCGTGGTGAGCCAATTGTCGAACAAATCGCGGGCGGAACTCCCCGAGGTATTGATCTGTGCCGAAAGGCTGATGCGGGGAAAGCGGTTCGAGATGGCCACGGCGACGCGCCGGTCTGCCGCAAGCAGGCTGTAATACGCACTTCGAATGTCGGGACGACGCTGGATAACAGCAAGAGGAACCCCGAGGCGAGGCAGGGGGGGGATTGAGGGCATATGCCGGGGTGGTTCCGAAACCGGTGTTGTTGGCGGCCGGCCCAGTAAAACAGCCAGTTGATGTTCCAGGACTTTTGCGCCTGAGCGCGCCGAGGCGATGTCCCCTTGATTCGACTCGATCAACTGGCGTTGCTGCAAGACGTCGGTGGCGCCGACTTGTCCACGGCGAAAACGAAAAGTGACCAACTCCAAAACCTGCTCGTTTGTCGCAAGTTGCTTGTTGAGCAGTTCAAGTTGACCGTAGGCTTCTTTCAAGCGAAACCAGGTCAAGGCCACTTCGGACGTAAGGGTGATGGCCGCGGCTTGGAGCGCCTCATGACTGGCCTTCAAGTCCAGCTCGGCCGCATCCTGAATCGAGCTGATCCGACCCCAGAGATCGAGTTCGTAGCTGGTGGTCAATCCCAGAAAAAACCGTTTGAAAGACCGGCTTTGCTGGCCCGTGTTGAGTGTTCCCGCCGGGCCGCGTGTCTTTGTCCGCGAGGCACTGCCCTGTAATTCGAGGTTTGGAAAGCGGGTGGCCCCGTCTTTTTGAAGTATGGCCTCGCTTTGGCTTAGTCTTGCCCAGGCGCTTTTCAGGCTGAAGTTGTTTGAAAGGGCTTGTTCAATCAGGCGGCCGAGTGCTGGATCCTCAAAGTCCTCCCACCATTTCGCGGACAGAGGGGAGTCGCCGCTGGATGAAAAACGATCCGGGACTTCGACCGAAAGCGGGTGTCTTGCCGGTTTTCCGGCGCAGGACGCCAGGATACTTAAGAGTACGACGAAGGAAAACATGTGCGTCTTTTTATGAAAAAAACACGAGTGGGATGGTGTGTGCGGGTGGCCGGAAAACCTCAATATTGTTTTTGTGATCATCGGGCTTCATTCTAAGCATCTGTTCTTGAGATTGAAAGTAAAAAGAGTGTCACGAATAAACCTTGACATTCTATCTATAGATAGGTAGAATCGAGCCTATGGACAACGGATCGACGGCATTTAAAATCATGGGTGTGGCGTCCGAACTGATTCAAACCCACGGCTATCACGCCTTCAGTTACCGCGATCTTTCTGAGCGTGTGGGCATTAAAACCTCAAGCATTCACTATCATTTTCCCACAAAGGTGGATTTGGCCAAGGCTGTGATTCAACATTGCTATCAGGTATTTTTAAAAAAACTCAATGCCTTTGGCGAAGAAGATTCTGCGGCGAACATGCTGCGGGCGTATGCGGGTTCGTTTATAGAAACATTTCGCCAAGGGAAGCGGATCTGCCCCTGTGCAAGCCTGGCTTCAGACCTGAATGGCCTCCCCGATGAGGTTCGGGTCGAAATGCGTCTTTTTGTGGACGCGCATGAAAAGTGGTTGTCCGCTGTGTTGCAGCGCGGGATGGTTCACGGTGAGTTTCGAAGGCTGGACGATGTCGGCCAAACCGCCCGAAATATATTTTACACCCTAGAGGGCGCGTTGCTGATTGCGAGAACATCTTCGGTGGAACGCATTGAGGATGCCGCAAGCTATATTCTTTCTGAATTAAGGCCTGTTCACAGGCCCTAAAAAGCGGTCTGAATTTTTTTTCGCGTTAAACCTGCCTATGCATAGGTAGGTTTAACGCGGTCAATATCAACATCAACTTATATTAAGAGGAGGTTTTGAGATGAAGTGCCCAAGATGCACAGGATTGATGGTTGTGGATTGGCTTCAAGATCTGAAGGACAGCACGGGAGATCTACATTTTTACGGCCTGCGCTGCCTGCTTTGCGGTGAAATTCTGGATGAGAAGATTTTGGAAAACCGTGAAAAATATCCTCTGGCACTGACGGATAAGTTGGTTTTAGAATCCCTGTAAACACAGATTTTTATTTCTCCCCTAAACCTTAAGCCAAAATTCTGGCTGTCCCACCGTCCTTAATGATTTGACTGAAGTACCGTTAAAAGATTAAAATTTGGTATAAAATTACCAAAGCTGGACGATGTGCAAGTGCTGGAATTCTAATAAATCCTTAATTATTACAATATGTTAATGGGAAGTTATCTTGTAGTGGAAAGAGAAGGATGTTCTTGTTAAGACTTCCCTGTTTATGTTATTATTTCCCCTCGAAATATTCGGCAGTCCGTTTAGCCGTTTGATTTGCGGAGACGATGTTCTGTGTTGAATGCTGGATACCGAGTCCCTACAAGCCATTCACCTTGAGCCAATAACCCTGCAAAAAATGGTTGATGTCTTCCTGATGGAGTGTTCGGGAGTGGGCCTTTTGTGAAATTGATATGGCATTTACTTTAAACCAGTGAAGAAAACGCTTTGAGTCTGACGGATTATTTTAACGGCTACTTTGAAATCCTCCCTGCAGACACGAGTGATTTGGTTGAGGAAGTGCTTCGATTGCGGTACCAGGTCTACTGTGTCGAAAGAAACTTCGAGGATGCCTCTCATCATACGGATTGCAAGGAGCGGGATCTTTACGATAAGCGGTCTGTTCATTGCCTGATCCGTCATAAATTAACCGGGCTTTATGTTGCCGCGGTGCGGTTGATTTTACCCGACCCGGCTGACTATAGCAGTTTGTTTCCCATGGAGAAATATTGTCGTCAGTCTTTCTTCGACAATGTGATGCCTCTCCAAAAAATTTCAAGGACTTCTCTCGCGGAGGTTTCCCGCTTTCTCATTTCTGAAGAACGTGAAAGGCAGATTGTGCGGGCTTCAACATTCGAAGCAGAGGAGGGCTCGGGTTACCGCAGAAAGGATGGTCTGCTCTGCTACCTGCTGTTGTTCGGTTTGTTCAGTGCGGTCATTCGGATGACCACAATGAACCTGATTTCATCTTGGTACGTGAGTGTCGAGCCTGCGTTCTACAGGTTGTTGACGCGTTTCGGGATCCATTTCACCAAAATCGGTCCCATCATTGATTATCACGGCTTGAGACATCCGTGCATTGGATCGACAACCCAGATTCTAAGCCGTATTCGAAGATACCGTCCGGAGATTTGGCATTTTCTGACAGAAGGGGGGAAGCTGACGCATCCAAGCTCTTGGCCAGCCCAGTTTCGTCACTTCAATGTGAATAGATAACCTGCATCGTCCCTAACGGCACATGAAACGTAGCGATATACTCATTGCCATTGTGTTGATGGCGGTCACCTCGGTCGTGTCCGGGGTGGAGATATGGGCTCAAGACGTGATTGTGCATTCAGGGGTTTCCCGGAAGGAAATTTCGAGAAACACGCTCCGTGCTATTTTCGGGATGCGTCTTAGAAAGTGGTCTGACGGGACACCGATTACCGTATTTGTACTTAAAGATGATTCTCCGACTCATATTGAGTTTTCAAAAACCGTGCTTCACGTCTTTCCTTATCAGCTGAGAAGGGGCTGGGACCGTCAGGTTTTTTCAGGAACAGGGCAGTCGCCGCAAAAAGTGAATTCATTGGACGAAATGAGAAATAAAGTCGCCACAACGCCCGGGGCCATCGGGTATTCACCAAAGGAAGGAGTGCATGAGAACCTTGGCGTGCTCAAAGTCCGTTAAACAACTTATTTTATTCAAAGGAGTCTTGTCTCTCCTCCTTTTGTGCGGATCAAGTCTGTTTTCACATGCCCTTGGGGGCATGTTCCCTGAAAACACGCAGTTTCATGGCTTTGCCAGCCAGGGCTTTATCCTAACCTCGGACAATCATTTTTTTGGCGATAGCGAGAAAGGCTCTTTTCGATTCTCAGAGCTTGGATTAAATACGTCGATTCAGTTCACCCCCGATTTCCAATTTTCCGCGCAGGTTCTTTCCCGACAAGCCGGCGAGGGGGATGAAGGTGACCCGCGTTTGGATTATGGCTTGCTGGATTACAGATGGATTTCAAGCGATCGGAGGGGATTGGGCTTTCGACTCGGCCGGATCAAAAACCCACTGGGATTTTACAATGATACGCGGGATGTGGCCTTTACACGTCCGAGCATTCTCCTGCCGCAGTCGATCTACTTTGACCGAACCCGAAATCTCGCCCTTTCCGCGGACGGGGCGGGGGTGTATTTTGAGTACAGAACAGACGCGGGGAACTTTTTTTATGAATTGGAGGTTGGATACCCGGAAGTGGACGATGAGGAGACCAAATTGGCTTTTATCGATAAGCTCCCCGGGTCACTGGACAATCATCTTTCCTATATCAGTCGGCTCATTTTTGAAAAAGATGGCGGAAAGGTTCGACTCGGGCTGAGCGGAGCGATCGTGAATATCCGGTATCAGCCCGCGCCGCCGTTCACAAGCCGTGGGGACATTCGATTCAGGCCGGTGATTTTTTCCGCGCAATACAATGCCGAGCGCTGGAGTCTGACCTCTGAATACGCGCTCCGTTATACGAAACACCGAAACGTCGGTGGTATTTCTGACAGCCTGATGGGTGAGAGTATTTATTTTCAGGGGACGTATCGCATGACACAGCAGTTTGAAGCCCTGCTTCGATATGATCTCGCGTTTCAAGACCGGAATGATCGGAACGGGAAAGAATTTGAATCCACCACGCCATCAGGCAAGCCCGCGCATACACAGTTTGCAAAGGATGCCACGGTGGGGCTACTCTGGAGCATCACCCCTGTGTGGATGACACGGATTGAGTATCATTATGTCGATGGCACAGCCTGGCTTCCGCTACTGGACAATCCGGCGCCATCAATGACAAAACGCTATTGGGACATGTTCGCTATTTTGGTGTCCTTCCGTTTTTAAGGAACTTTCGGCCTAAGAAAAACGGGCAATATGACGTTCCCCTCAAAAAAAGTGCAGCGTTTTTTAAGCCTGAAATGGAAGGCCCTGCTTTTTTTTAGCCTGGTACTGCTCGTCATTAACGCCTCCTTTCCCTTTTTCAGTCATCAAAACCTCATGAAGCATTTTGATACACGCCGGGAAGAAGCGCATGCCCATTACACGGAGGAGTTTAACGGCTTGCTGGCTCACACCATCAAACGTCTGCAGCAGTTCGGAGGCGTGATCCCGGCCCTGGAAGGGGTGAAGCCCGCATTGGCCACAGCGGAAAAAGAGGCCCTGATCCTGGCTTTTGAGGATCACTGGCCCGTGCTTCAACTGGACATGGGGATTGACCTGGTCCGGTTTTATTCCAAGGCGGGTGTGGAACTGGGCCGTTGGGGAGACCCTGCCCTGATCGCCGGGGAGGAGCATGAGATTACCTCATGGATGACATCGGTGATCGAAAACGAACGGCCGATCACCGCCCTCTCGTGTAAAGTCATTTGCACGCAATATGTCATGGCGCCCATTCTTGGAGGGGGGAAGAATATCGGGGCGATTTTATTGGGGGCTTCCCTGGCGGAAGTGATCGTTAATTTTCAGCAGATGTCCGGCTATGATGTCGGGGTGATTGTGGACGGAAATGAATCGGATGTTCCCGATGCTGTTGAGCAGAAAGAAATCGCCAGACCGATTCGCCCCTGGGGCAAGCATGTCGTGGCCTTGACCAGTAAGGAATTGATTCTGCCCCTGCTTCAAGCGGTGGCCTTAAAAACACCGTCATTTGATGAGATAAAACAGGGCGGAAATGTTTTATTTGAATCGAAGCGTTACGGCGTGGACGTGATCGCTTTACGAGGATTGTCCAATCCGGGCTCCGGACATCTCGTTGTGGTTGTCGACGTCTCCGAGAATCTGCGGGAGATCCGAAAGGCCACCCGGCAGAGTCTCATTGCGGGCATCCTGGGCTTGATTCTATCCGAGGCGCTGCTCCTGGGCATTTTATGGACGCCCATGTCCCGGCTCCGTCTTATTACGAAGACACTGCCACTGTTGGCGAAAAGCGCTTTTCGCGAGGTGCGGACGGCGGTGGGGCAGCGTAAAAAAGGGTGGACGGATGACGAAATAGATATCCTGGATGATACGGCGATCACGCTGTCCTATCAGCTTGAGGAGCTTGAAGCCGAGGTCAAAAAGAGAACCACGGCACTCGCGGCCCGGATGGAGGAGTTGGCCAATGAAAAAGATTTTATCGCGCACCTGCTCGACACGGCCCGGGTCGTCATCCTGACCCAGGATCAACAGGGCAAGGTGATGATGATCAATCAGTATTCCAGTTACTTGACCGGGTATAAATCCGCTGATTTGCTCGGGAAGCAGTTTCTTGAACTCCTTTCGGAAGAAGATTTGACGACTGAGGTGACACGGGATCTTAAGGATCTTCGTTTGGGGATCAAAGAATATCTTTCTCACGAATCGGTGATGGTGTGTAAAAACCGGCCATCGTGCCATATTATTTGGTTCCATTCCCGACTGGCGAGAAGGGGAGAAAACGAGCCCGTGATTCTTTCGGTGGGCCTGGATTTGACCGCGCGAAAGCAGGCCGAGCTTCAGCTTTCCTGGCTTGCAGATCATGACCCGTTGACCGGCCTCTTTAACCGGCGCCGCTTTCAAAGCGAGCTGGACCGTATTTTTGCCGAGTCGGTTCGCTTCGGACGGACAGGGGCCCTCCTCTTTTTTGATCTGGATCAATTCAAATATGTCAACGATACCCGGGGGCATCACGCGGGTGACGCGCTTCTGAAAGTTGTGGCGAGTCAGCTTTCACGGCTTGTCCGGTCCACGGATATTATCAGCCGCCTGGGCGGGGATGAATTCGGCATTGTCATTTCGGAGGCAGACCAGGCTGGTGCCGTCCATGTTGCGAATAAGTTGATCGAGTATCTCGGGGATGTCGAAGTCCCCGTGCTGGGACATGCCTATAAGGTTTCCGCCAGCATCGGGATTGCGTTATTCCCCGAACATGCGGGCAACGTGCAGGAACTGTTGTCCAATTCCGATCTGGCCATGTATCAGGCGAAGGAAAAAGGCCGCGGCACCTGGCATCTTTTCACGGGCGATGAGCCGATTAAAACCCGAATGAAGGAGCAGGTGTATTGGAAGGATAAAATCAAGCAGGCCCTGGATCGCGACCTGTTTGAAATGCACTATCAGCCGGTTCAGGAAATTGCGACCGGGGCGGTTTTTTATTATGAAGCGCTCATCAGGATGCGCGATGAAGACAACCGTTTGATTCTGCCGGGCGCCTTCATCCCCGTCGCGGAGCAATGCGGCCTGATTCATGAGATTGACCACCTGGTGATCAATAAAGTGATTTCTCTTCAAGCGGCGCTGGCCGCCGAAGGCCGGGATATTTCCTTTACATTAAATCTCTCTGGCTACGCCTTCAACGATCCGGCGATCCTGCCTCACCTTAAAAAAACACTCTACGAGACGGGGGCCAACCCAAAAAATATCGTCATTGAGATTACCGAAACAGCGGCCGTCTCCGACTTGGTCGTGGCGTGCAGCCTGATGAATGAGATCAAGGACTTGGGTTGTCGTTTTGCGCTGGATGATTTCGGGACCGGGTTTTCGTCATTTAGCTATCTCAAGCAGCTTCCCGTGGATATTGTCAAGATCGGCGACATCTTCATTAAGGACATCTCCGCTCACCCGGATGACCAGATCTTTGTCAAATCATTGCTCGAAGTGACAAAAAGCCTCGGTAAAAAGACCATCGCGGAAGGCGTCGAAGACGCCGTCACGCTCGCCTTGCTCCGTGAATACGCCGTTGACTTCGCCCAGGGCTGGCATATCGGCAGGCCGTCCACACAAATTCTTGAGGCTTGACCGAAAGCGTTTAAATGAGCCGGTTTAAAGAAAATATGCCGCCGGAAATCATTCGGGTGATTTTTTCAAAATCGGCGTGCAGAGACCGATCCGCATCCAGGGGGCGGACGTTAGTCCGCAGTTTTTTGATCCCCTTCATCACGCCGACACCGGCTTTTAAAGGGGCGTGAAACGACACGCCTTCCGCCGCCGCGAACAACTCAATGGCCAAAATCGCGCCCACGTGTGTCGTGACTTCCTGAAGTTTGAGCGCGGCGCCCATTGCCATGCTGACGTAATCCTCCTGATCGACCGAGGTTGGAATGGAATCGACCGAGGCCGGATGGGACAGACGCTTGCACTCGGAGGCGAGCGCGGCGGCGGCCACTTGCGGCATCATGAGACCGGAATTTAAGCCGGGCCGACGGGTCAAAAAAGGCGGAAGATCAATGCAGTCCGGGGCGATCAACTGCGCGATGCGCCTCTCGGAAATCACGCTCAAGTGGGTCAGGGCGATGGCCAAAACATCAAGCGCCAAAGCCAGCGGATGCCCGTGAAAATTGCCTCCTGATAATATTTCACCCGTCTCCGGAAACACAATCGGGTTGTCGGTGACGCTGTTTATTTCGGTGGATAAAACCGCTTTCGCTGAGTCAATGGCATCCCGCACAGCACCGTGGACCTGCGGGATGCAGCGAATGGAATAGGGGTCCTGAACGCGGTTGCACGTGATATGCGAGGCGCGGATTTCACTTTCCCTGAGCAAGGCTTGAATATTTTTCGCCACTTCAAGCTGTCCCCGATGCGGCCGTAATTCCTGGAGTTTTTCATCAAATGCGGTCGGCGTGCCCATCAAGGCCTCCAGGGTCATCGCGCCCGCCAGATCCGAGGCATCGGCGAGACATTCCGCCGCATGAAGCCCCAAAAGCCCCAGGCTTAAAGCCGCCTGCGTCCCGTTCACCAGCGAAAGCCCCTCCTTGGCCTTGAGGGTAATTGCTTCAATGCCCGCGCGCTTTAAGGCCTCGGTTGCCGGGAGGCGAGCACCTTCAAAATAGGCCTCGCCCTCTCCGATCAACAACAGGGATAAATGCGCCAAGGGGATGAGGTCTCCGCTGGCGCCGACCGATCCAAAGCGGGGGATGCGGGGATAGAGGGGTTGATTTAAAATCTGGAGGAGGTGCTCGGCGACGACGGGACGCACGCCGGAATGCCCCATCGCCAAGACATGCGCCCGAAGCAGGAGCATGCCTCGCACGGCATCTTCCGCGAGGGGCGGGCCGACGCCGCAGGCGTGGCTTCGGAGCAGGTTAACTTGAAGCCGGGCGATGTCCGAATGAGAGATCCGCTCTGTCGCCAGTTTGCCGAAGCCGGTATTCACCCCGTAGACGACACGGCCTTCGGAAAGAATCCGCTCGACCACACGGCGCGAGCGATTCATTTTTTGCGTCGCCCGGGCCGAGAGCCGCACGGGGCGGCGGCGCAGCACGACATCCAAAAAATCAGCGGCTGTCATGCCGTGTCCGGTCAGATTCAAGGGCTTCATTCCCGCCCCCGGCTCAAGGTAGATTTTCGGCCCAAGCCGAGCGCGCGCTTGAAGACCCGCCATTGATAGTCGGCGTAAAAACGCACTGCGCTTTTAAAACTGTAATCAAAAAACAGGTTTTTGAAGGCGGCCAGGGGCAGGTTTTTCAAGGCGTGGAGCATCATTGTCATTTTATCGTCGTCCGGTTCGCGATAGGTTTTTTCAGTCAGGATTTCGGAAGTGACCCATTTGAGTCCGCAGTACCGGCGCATCTCGGTCGCGTAGCCCTGAAACGCGGTTTTCTTTTCCTCTAAAAAGGCCTGGGTGTGGCGGGCCGCGATTTCGCCGCTTTTCAAGGCGTGACGGATGCCTTCAAAGGTGAGCGGGTTGACCGTCGAAACGGCGTCTCCGACAGCGATTATGTTTTGATGCGCGTAAAGATCACGCTGATGACGGGTGTAGACGATGGTTTTGCCGTGCTTGTCCAAAATCCTCAGGGGGTCGCATTTCAGGCATTCTCGAATCAATTGATCGAGATAATACTTCATTGACCGTGCGTGCGGGACGACCTGTTCAGCGGGATAGTTTCGGCCCACGCCGATTTTTAAGCGAGGGTTCTTCATCGGGAAAATCCAGGCGTAGCCCTGGGGCATCCACTTTGCGCCGATGTAAAAAGAAAGACAGTCGGCGTAGGCTTGGTAGACCGGCTTCGGTACTTCAATCAAATACTCGATGCCGCGTCCAACGATAGTGCGTCGTCGATTGTTCGTATTTTGACCGCCCATTAACACGCGGCGCTCCGATCCGGTCGCGTCGATTAAAACCCTTGTTTCAATGGTTTCCAGCGTCTCCTGCCCGGTGGGTTTGAAGTGGACCCGAGTGCGCCCCGCCTTTGTTTCATGTTGCCGATAGGCCCAACCCAAGCGCACCGCTGAACCGTTTCGAGTGGTCTCATCGGCTAAAAACGACCGGAGTTTTTGAAAATCAAGCACGAGGGCGACGGCTTCCCGCCCCTGCCAGCGGTGTGCGTCATGGGATGTGGTGATTTTAATTTGATGACAAAAAGCCCCGACGGCACTCCGAGGAAGATCGAAGTCACTCAAAATCTCAAGCGGCGCGCCGCCGCTTGAGAAATCATTGGCCGCGAAGGAGGATTCTTTTTCAGCCAGAAGAATCTTAAAGCCTGCGTTTGAAAGCCGACGTGCCGCTTCACCGCCCGCCGGCCCGGCCCCCACTATGACGACATCGAAACAATCCATCCGGCTCCTGAAAAATCGACAATGAGACAGAGTTCAAAGCTAGCACTTTCAGTGTTTTTAGACAAGGCGGGTTGCCGGTGGATAGTGGTGTTTTGCGTTACAGGCCGCAGGGTGATTTTAAGGGTCGGGTGTGTCGTTTCGGAATATCCATGTTTTAACTTTTTCGAAAATATTTATTACTTTCAAACAAACAAAACAATATACCAATAAAACTTAATTCACCCCCCTCATTTGAGGGGATTGTTAACACTTTTATTGTATGTTAATTTCTGTTTCATACTGGAAATTGGTATTTTTATGGGCCGCTTGTTTGTCTTATTGAGATACCATTTCGTAATATAACTGTCCTTTCATTTCGAAATAAAGGAGGTCTGAGTTATGAGATCCCACGATAACTGTTTGTGTATCAATCCGCCCTCACCTGAACTGGAAGAAAAGATTATCAACTCAAAGAAAAAATTTCTTGCGGGCGAGGATTTGCCCGAGGTCGATTCAGTGGATGTGCTCGATTTGCGCACCTTTGCGCTGATTACCGGCCGCCCTAAAAAGACTCGGGCGCACACGCTTGTTGCACCCACCAAGGCGTTTTCTCCGGTGTTGGGCACGAGAAAGGCCCTGGTTTTAATCGTCGATTTTTCGGACAAGCCCGCGACGCAAACCCAGGCGCATTACAACGACATGCTTTTTTCCTCCGGCACCTATGCCACCGGAAGTATGCGGGATTTTTACAGGGAGGCCTCGTATAACAAGCTCGACGTGACGGGAAAAGTCAGTGGTTCGGGTGGGCCGACCGCGGGTTGGTACCGCGCGCCGCAAGCCAAGTCATATTATACCGATGGAAACTATGGCTTTAACAGCTATCCCAGAAACGCGCAAAAACTGGTTGAGGATGTCGTCGATCTGGCCAATCCATTTGTTAATTTCTCGGAATACGACAATGATGGAGACGGGGTCGTGGATGCCTTGGTGATTATTGCCGCGGGCAGTGGCGGTGAAGCCACCGGGAACGTCAACGATTTCTGGTCTCACAAATGGGGGATTGCCCCGAAGTCCGTGGACGGCGTGACTGTTCAAACCTATTTTATGGCGCCCGAAGACGGCCGTGTTGGAGTGATGGCCCATGAACTCGGCCACTTACTCTTGAAATGGCCGGATTTATACGATACCGATTACAGCTCCGCGGGAACCGGCCGTTGGGACTTGATGGCCGGGGGGAGCTGGAATAACGGCGGTCATACGCCGGCGCACCCGACGGCCTGGTGCAAGGTGCAGGCGGGATGGATCAATCCGACCACCATCTTCAATGCGCAACAGGATGTGACGATTAAACCCTATGCCACGAATGCCCAGGCCTACAAACTCCCTGTCGGCAGTGTTGGGAGCAAAGAGTATTTTTTGGTTTCAAATCGCCAGAAAACGGGTTTTGACCGCCATATTCCCGGGGAGGGCTGCATCATCGAACACGTGGATGACAATCAATCCAACAACACCGATGAAACCCATTACTTGGTCGATATTGAACAGGCGGACGGCAGGTCCGATCTCAATAAAAATGCCAACAGAGGGGATGCGACAGACCCTTTTCCAAATGGCAGTAATTCCAAATTCACAGCGACGACCACGCCGAACAGCAAGTCATACAGCGGTTCGGATTCCAGGGTTGCCGTCACAAATATCAAACGTGCGGGAAACCATATCACCGGAACCATCAACGTGGGTGGCGTTTCCGTCAAGACATGGCTCTACAACAAAAAAGTCCTTCGAACCTATGCAAGTCATCATTCTCAAAATGCATGGGTCAATATCGAAGGCGCAGGCTGGCGAAAAATAAAAGCGGGCTCCAGTGACGGCGTCACAGATATGTTTGTCGTGTTTTGCGAGGCCATTTCAAATGCCGGAAAGGTTCACGTATACCTTGACGCTTCATCTGTTTACCGGGTGCAGCTCGTTTAAAAATACGGAAAAATTCAAAACGGGACGTATCCTGTTTTGAAGAGATGAAACAACCAAAAGAAAGGAGGAAAGATGGCCAAGAATGAAGAGTTAGACTGGAATGACGGCATGCTTTCAAGTGACGAAATCCGGACAGGATTCATCTCTGGCGTCACGTTTCAAAACAAAGCGATTCAGTATGCTGTTGTGGATGGTCTTGCAGTCTTCGAGGGCTGTATTGTTCTCGGGACAGTCGAGGAAATGGAACGCCGGGCCCAGGGCATTCAAGCCGCGGGTGCCTCTGACGCCACTGACAGCGAAATTCAGTTTGGCGTGGGCATCACGGGTCAGCAATACCGGTGGCCCAATGCGAGGATCCCTTATATGGTCGCCCCGAATCTTCCCAATAAAAGCCGTGTGACCAGTGCGGTGGCCCATTGGGAAGCCAAAACAAACATGAGTTTCGTTTTACGAACCTCATCCAATGCCGGACAATACCCGAATTATGTCTACTTTAAACCCTCGACTGGATGTTGGTCACATGTCGGGATGCAGGGCGGCAGACAGGATATCGGGTTAGCGGGCGGATGCAGCACCGGAAACACCATCCATGAAATTGGGCATGCGGTCGGTTTGTGGCATGAGCAAAGCCGGGAAGATCGGGATGCGCATATCAAAATTCATTGGCAGAACATTATTGCCGGAAAGGAGCATAATTTCAATCAACATATATCTGATGGTGATGACTATGGTCCCTATGACTATGGTTCGATTATGCACTATGGGTCCAAGGCCTTTTCGAAGAACGGTCAAAAAACAATTTCCACCATCCCGCCCGGAAAGCTAATCGGGCAGCGCAGCGGGCTGAGTAACGGAGATATTTCCGCGGTTCATGCCATGTACCAAACCTGGTACTACAACAAAGCCGTGTCCAGAACCTATGCCTCGCACGGTTCAAAAAACGCGTGGGTCTTTGTTCAATCCGTGGGCTGGCGAAGAATCAAAGCCGGTTCCGCCGATGGGATCACCAATATGTTTGTGGGTTTTTGCGAGGCAAAAGCGAACAACAAAAAGGTGCATGTTTTCATGGACGGCGCATTCGTCTATCGGATGCAGCTTGTTTAATTAAGGGTGTGTTTCGTCAAGAATGGAAGAATTCAATTTAACTTAGGGAGGAAGAATAATGTGGCATAACAATAAAACCGTGAACAGAACTTACTCAAGCAACAACGGCCAGAATTGCTGGGCAATCATCAATACCATTTCAGGGTGGAAGAAGGTTAAAACAGGCTCTGGAGATGGCGTGACCAACGTTTTTGTCGCACTTTGCGCCGCAAAAGCCAATGGCCGCCCCGTTGATGTTTACATCGTCGGCTCCAATATCGAGCGGGTGACCTTAAGGTGACGTGAAGCCATGGCTTTGTAAGGCGTTCTTACGGCGATGGCAAAAATGCCCTTCACATTTTTAACAAATTGTTCATAATAGGAGATCAGAATATGAGTCCTCCATCAGTCACGATTAATATCAACTTGGACGGAGACAGGACGTCGATATCCGAAACGGGAAAGCCCGCGACGGGTACCGAAACGTCTGACTTCGCGCCGCCGCCCGTGGATGACACCGGGGCCGTCGGCGGTGACGATTCGAGTTTGGCGCCCCCACCCGCGGACGACATGGATGACGCTGGTGCGGACGCCGCCGATCTGGCCCCGCCGCCTGTCGATGAAATGGACGCTGCGGGCGACGACACCGGTTTGGCGCCACCGCCTGTGGACGACATGGACGCCGCAAGCAGTGATGACTTTGATCTGGCCCCGCCGCCCGTGGACGATATGGACGGTGTGGCTGGCGATGATTCGAGTCAGGCGCCACCGCCAGCGGACGACATGGATGCTGTCAGCGGGGATGATGCCGATCTGGCGCCACCGCCGGTTGAGGAAGAGGAAGAAAAACCTCCGGCGGCAACGTCCCGGAGTCCAAAACAGACCCGAAAATCAAAATAAGAGCAGGGGTGTCTTCTGAAATGACGACAAAAGAGAATCCCGTTTTAAAAGGGGAGATTCTGTTTGAAAAAGCAGAGGCCGCGTTCTCAAAGGCGACCGCCCGCATCTATCTTGAGGATGTCAGCCTGGCCGACGCCTCCGCAAAAATTGTCGCGGAGCAGGTCATTTC
The DNA here is from genome assembly GCA_046756825.1 of Nitrospiria bacterium. GTDB lineage: Bacteria > Nitrospirota > Nitrospiria > SBBL01 > JAADHI01 > JAADHI01. Next base: position 15,781 of record JBHHXB010000028.1, read on the forward strand.
GGATGTCAACCGAAAATCCGGCTCACCAGAGAGCATCCACTTCAGTCTCTCTGGTGAGCTTCATGATCGCGCGCATTATTCAGTGCGTGTCCATATCGATCTGAAAGGGGATGGCGAAATTCACCGTGGAGACTATATCACGATGGAGAGTTATCCCGTTCTGACTTTTGGTCACCCCGATTTTGTCCGCGTTTTCGTGAAGAAAGTGCGGTAGAAGGAAGACCTTGATCCCACACGATTTTAAAGGGGTGATGGCCGCCCCAAACGCCTCCAAAATCACCGCTAAAGTGCTGGAACTGGTACAATCCGCTCACTTTTCAGACAAGTGGTGCTTTAAATTGGAAATCATCACATCTCAATCGTTGCAGGGCCCGGACTTCATCCGGGTCGGGCAACGATTGAAGGGGTTCACCGTTGAGCCGATACAGGACATCAAAGCGGGCTGCATCATCTCCGCCGAAGCTGAGTTCCTCGGTGATGCCAAAACAGGTCAGCTCCAACTGAAACAGCTTTTCGTCGTCCCGCCTTCTTAAGCCCTGACCCCTAAAACCAAACGAACAAAAAATACAAGATAGTGTTGTGGGTTCTCCAGTAGTGCAGGTCCACAGGCCTTGGCTTATTTACCTGACGCAAAAAAAGGCGTAGAATCACAAATCAACTCAATACAAGCTCCCGGCGACGATACGAGTTCAAAATACGATTGGGCTTAATCACCAGTCGCATTTCTTCGCCTTTCTACATTGAATTTCAGGCGATTCCTCTCGAATGCTGTGGGTCGTCCCTCTTAAAGCAAGAGGTCTTTGAGGGAAAATTGAAATCAGGGGTTTGAACCCATGACAGTCGAAGATGGAGAAGAGCGAGAGGCGAGACTTCAAGCGATTCTCGATACCGCTGTTGACGGCATTATCACCATTGATTCGCGCGGTGTGATCGAATCCTTCAACCGCGCCGCCGAATGGATCTTCGGCTATCAAGCGGGTGAGGTCATCGGGAAGAATGTGCGTATGCTCATGCCGGAGCCGGATCGCAGCGCCCATGACGGCTATCTCGAAAATTACCACCGCACGGGCGTGGCCAAGATCATCGGCATCGGGCGGGAGGTTATCGCTTTGAGAAAGGACGGCACGACCTTCCCGGCCGATCTTGCGGTAAGCAGAGTGACATTTGGCCCGCATGTGCGTTTTATCGGCGTGATCCGGGACATCACCGAGCGTAAGGCGGGCGAAGCGGCCCTCTTGGAAGCCAATCGCACTTTGGAAACAAAAAACAAGGAACTGGAGGAAAAGAACCGCCGTCTGGCGCGCTTTAACAGGCTCTTCGTGGACCGGGAGCTTCGGATTAAGGAATTGAGGGCGAAAGTCCGCGCCTTGGAAAAAAGGGAGACTGCAGAAAAATGAACAGCGCCATTCCTCCAGATGCTTCAGTGGTGTCCGGACCGGCATCCCTTCCGGCTGAGAGCCGCTACCGCAAGCTGCTTGAAACGATGTGTGAGTTTGTCGCGGAACTGCTTCCGGACGGCACCTTTCGCGATGCCAGCAAGATCTTCACCGAGGATACGGGTTACACGGCGGAAGAACTGATCGGCACGAATTTTTTTTCCTACGTTCATCCGGACGATGCGCCTGAAACCCTGCGCCATTGCGAGGCCCTCATCGGGCAGGGGAAACCCATCCGCAACTGCGCGTACCGGTTCCGGAAAAAGAACGGCACATACATGCATCTTTTAAGCAACGGGGAACCGCTCTATGATTCAAAAGGAAAGCTTGATTCGGTTTTGCAGGTCTCGTTCAATGTGACGGCGCAGAAGGAAACCGAGGCCGCGCTTCGAGAGAGCCAGGAGCGGCACGATGAGGCGCAGCGTCTCGCCCGTCTGGGGCATTGGACGCTTAACTTGGCGGACAACCATTTGAGCTGGTCCGACGAGGTCTTCCGCATCTTTGAAATAGATCCGGCGCATTTCGGCGCATCCTACGAAGCCTTTTTGGATTTGGTCCACCCCGATGACCGCGGTTTTGTGAATCAGGCCTATACTGACTCCGTGGAGAACAAGACCGGCTATGACATCGTACACCGGCTCTTGTTTGAAGACGGGCGGATCAAGTATGCCCACGAGCGCTGTCAAACACATTACGACGAAAACGGCGCGCCTCTCTATTCCATCGGAACCGTGCAGGACATTACCGAGCGAAGGCTTGCGGAAATCGCCTTAGAGCGTCACGAGGCGGAGCTGGGCGAGCAGGTGAAGGCGCGCACTGCGGAGCTTTCCGCAAAGAACGCGGAGTTGTCCAAATCGAAGGAGGCCCTGGTTTCCTTATTGGAGGATGTCAACGACTCCAGAGCCGCGCTTGAAAAGGCGAACGCGCGGCTTGAGGAACTCGACCGCCTGAAGTCGATGTTCATTGCCTCCATGTCCCACGAGTTGAGGACGCCCTTGAATTCCATCATCGGCTTTACGGGCATCATCCTCCAGGGCATGTCGGGTGAAATTACAGCGGATCAACAGGATCAGTTGCGCCGGGTCTACGGGGCCGCGAAGCACCTTTTAGAACTCATTACGGAAATCATCGACATCTCGAAGATCGAGGCCGGCAAGGTCGGCGTTTACCCGACACGTTTTGCGTTGCATGCCCTGA
>JBHHXB010000029.1:0-18130 GCA_046756825.1 Nitrospiria bacterium
GCCGGGCAGGACAGGCGCGGGCAACGACATCGGCGCGGATGGCCTCAAACGCCGGGGCGATGGTTCCATTGATGACAGTCAACCGGGCAGGACAGGCGCGGGCAACGACATCGGCGCGGATGGCCTCAAGCGTCGCGGTGACGGCTCCATTGACGACAGTCAGCCGGGCAGACATCATCGTTCGGATGATCGCGGCCGCGTGAGCCGCGATGGCCGCAGTGACGATTCCCATCATGGGCGCGGCCGGGGACGTGGACGAGGGCGCGGCCGGGGACGAGGTCACGATGATGCGCGGGTTGCCAGCGATGATCACCGGGGACGCGGCAGAGATCATCATCGTTCGGACGATCGAATCGCCTCCCGAAGTGATGACCGGGGACGCGGGCGTGGACGCGATGATGACCGGGGTCGTGGGCGGGACGACAGACGGGACCGGAGCCGGGATGATGACCGGGGCCGCGGGCGCGACGACAGCCGCTAGGCTTTTGTACAACAAAAGCGGGTAAGACCGCGCTGTTCAAACAAGTGTGCCGTGGTTTGGTTCTCCCGGATCAAGTCACGGCACACTGTTATTTGTGTTTTTTCACTGATTAAAAAAATCCCTCGGAAAAACCTCCCGTTTAATTGATAAACCCGTCATCATGATAGCCGACAGAATCAAAAAATCGGCTCAAACATGACGCCTGATCAGGGTTCTTCCATGCCGGGTGAATTGCTAATGGAAATCACCCGGGACACGCTATAGATCGCAATCAACCAAGACGAGGCAAGGGTGATTGACGGGTGGAAAATGAAACCGCCGATATGTAACTATATGGGCTGCATCCGCGCGTGAGGAGGAAGTGATGAAAAAAAGATTTTTGGTGATCGGCCTGGGACGTTTCGGGGTTTCGCTTGCGGAGACGCTCTACGCCGAGGGAGGCGAAGTCATTGCCGTAGACGAGCGCTCGGTTCATGTCGAGGAAATTAAAGACCGGGTTTCCCACGCCGTCCAATTGGACGGGACGGATATCGATGCCCTTAAAAGCGTCGGGGCTGACGGGGTGGATGCCGCCTTTATCGCCATCGGGGAAAACCTGGAGGCCAGTGTCATTACCACGGTGGTGCTGAAGGAATTGGGTCTCAAGGAAATCATCGTTCGGGCCTACACGGAACGTGAAAAACGCATTCTGGAAATGGTCGGGGCGAGCCGTGTGATCTTTGTGGAGCAGGAAATGGGGCGGCGTCTTGCGAAGGCCTGTTCCGGGAACGCCATTTTGGATTACATCGAGCTTTCCACCTCACATTCCCTCGTGCAGTGGGAGGTCACTGAAGCACTGGTGGGAAGCTCCCTTGCGGATTTGGATGTTTTGGGCAAATGGGGGCTCAATCTTTTTGCGATCAAAAAGCGCGGGGGAACAGACGGGACTTTCAATTGGAGAAAAGAGAAGGAGCAGCTTAATTTTGTCCCGCCGCCGGACTACGTGCTGGAGACAGGGGACATCCTGATCCTGGTGGGGAAAAACAAGGACCTGACACGCTTCACAGAACAAAAAAAGAGCCCCTTCAAAGGGTTCGGTCAGAAAAAATAGGGATGCTGTTTTTTCGTGAGATACTTGTCTTGTTGTTGATGACTGCTCGACAGGCCGGATGGCGGTTTTTCGAAACCTGAATCGAGCTGTTTTTCCCGATTCGATGATTAGGTTTCGAAGAGTGTTTCGAGATCTTTCGGCGCCAATTCCCGCAAGCTGTCCACGACGCGGTCGGCTTTTGCGCGCAAGGCTTCTCGCGGATAGGAGGTCGTGACCGCGAGACAGCGCATGCCTGCGGAGCGGGCCCCTTCCACCCCGTGTAGAGAATCTTCGATCACGACACATTCGCCGGGCGCGATGGCGGGGTTTTTCCTGTGCAGGGCGTTGAGTTGCGCCAGAGCTGTCAAAAAGGACTCGGGGTGCGGCTTTCCGCGCCGGACGTCCTGCGCGCTGACAATGACGGGAAAGAAAGACCGTAATCCGCCTTTATCGAGCGCGGACTTAATCTCCCCCCGGAAAGCCCCGGAGGCGATCGCCAGGGGATACCGGTCGGCCGCTTCTTTCACGAAGTCCGCGACGCCGGGATACAAAAAAAGCGTCTCTTCCGACAGCTGCTTGTAAATTGGCATCTTTTGAAGAATGAGCCGCTTTAAGACTTGATTGTCCACGGGGCGCTTGTGCTCGTTCAAAATGGTTTCAAAGAGACCCTTGTCGTCCAGCGCCAGATATTTTTCGTAGTAGGCTTCCTTCGTGAGGGTAATCCCCTCCGCTTCGAGGACAATTTGAAAGGCCTTGAGGTGATGCGGCTCGCTGTCCACGATGACGCCGTCGCAGTCGAAAATAATCGCTTTTAACATGGTAAGTCCTTAGAATTGAGTCAGGAAGCTTAGTGGGATTTTGAAAAAATCGCAAGTAAAATTCCGATGCCGGGAGGCCGGTCTGATGCACAATTCGCCGATGGTAAAATCCTGCGGGACCGTGATGCGGATACTGCCGATCATATTTCTTTTGAGCGCCGCGCCGGTTCAGGCGCAGGACGGCCCGCTGTTTTCTTTGGAAGTCTTGTTCAACGGCGTGCACGCGGAAGGGGGTGGCTGGGTGCTCACGGTGACGATGGAGACGGAGGAGGATCTTGAAGAGGCCGAACTTCGGCTGCTCACCTCCGAGGGGTTCAGGGTGAATTCCGGGATATCGCATTGGCGGGGCCGGTTGGACGCAGGCAACGAGGTCGTGCTGGAGCTTGCCTTGACCTTGACCGATGTCCTTCCCCAGGCCGTCACCGTCGAGGCGAAGGCGCGAACCCCGGACGGACGGATCTTTCAGCAAACGGCGCGGCGAACGACACCCGAAATCCCCGCACTGCCCTAGGCGGCGAAGCGGTCAATGCAGGTCTGCGTTTCTTCTTTACTCATGAAGGATGTACGGTCGTATTCCGAATGGAAGTTCAGACGGGCCAGTTTGTCGCGCCACAGAGGATTGTAGGGAAGCAGTGTCGCCCCGGGAACACCCAACGATTTTAAAAAGGCCGCAATGCCGGAAAGATTTTCCTCGCTGTCGGTCACGCCGGGAATCAAGGGAATGCGCGGAATGACCTCGGTTTTCGACTCCCCTGTCAGCCGTTTGAAATTCTCCAGGATCAAGCGGTTGGATCGTCCCGTGTAGCGGAGGCTCTCGGCTTCGTCAATGAGTTTCAAGTCAAAATAGATCAAATCCAGATAGGGCAGCATCATACGCTTAAAATGCCGGTAATGAAAAAAACCGCAGGTTTCGAGGGCCGTGTGAACGCCCTTTTTCTTCAGGGCCTTGAGCAGTACATGGGCGAAGGCCATTTGCGCCGTCGCCTCGCCTCCGGACAGGGTCACGCCGCCCCCGGTGGCGCGGTGAAACGGCGCATCGACTGAAATCCGGTAGAGCAGCTCGTCCAAGGTGATGTAATCACCCACAGGCTCCAGGGCCCCTGCGGGGCAGGTTTCGATACAGCGGCCGCAGCGCATGCAGTGGTCGAAATCCACTTGCAGGGTGTTTTGAAAAAACAGGCAGCCGACCTCGCACTCCGAAATACAGGCGAAACCGCAGACAGCAGGGGCGCAGGCCTCGGGCCGGAAGGACAGTTCCGGCCGCTTGCGCCGTCCCTCCGGGTTTTGGCACCAATGACAAGATAGAGGGCAGCCCTTGAAAAAAACAGTCGTCCGGATGCCCGGCCCGTCTTCGCTGCAATCACGCTTGATGTCAAAAATGAGCGCCCGTGTTTCCAATCGTAGTTTTCTCCTGTTGTTCGAGGTTATTGCGATAGGCCTAGGGCGGTTTCGGTTTCTGCGGCGATGGCGCCCAGCTTGAAGAGGTGCCCCACATTGCCCGTCAGCTGGACGACGTTGTCCAAGAGCAGGCCGACGATGTCCACATCGGCCTTGCCCATCAGTTCCAAAATGGCGGCGTTGTCTCTAAAGCGAATGATCAGATCGACCCGGTCCGGGGATTTTTCGATTCGATCCGCCCGTTCTTCATCCAGTATTTTGGTGGAAACGACAGACATAGGATTGAGGCAGGAGCCGAAGGGGGTTTCGATGAACAGTTCCTCCGGCTTGGGACAAAAGGAGAGATAGACATTCATGTTGTCGCCCGGTTTGCGTGTCCGGATGAGAAATTTCCCCTGATAGTAACGCTCGCCGCCCGGTGAGCCGGGATCGGTGAAGACGAAGTTGTCCCTGAAAAATCGCAGGGCTTCCTCGGAGCGGCGCTTGTCCAGCAGGCCGTCGCGCATGACATAGCCGAAGCCCGCCTTGAGGAGCAGGGCCATGCCGCTGGCGATGAGGGTGCCTCCGGCCGCTTCCAGTGCCTCGGGAAGACCGCCGGTCTTCGCCCCGCGCCGCAGGGTCATGTGAATGCCTTGGGTGAAACAGGGAAACGCCGCGTGCATAGTTGCTCCTTTCGTTTAAATAGCGGCCAGCGTGTGTTGCTCCACGCCGGAATCCAGCGCGAAGTTGGCGCGGTCGATGATCTCCTGCCGCATTTGAGGACTCAATGAAACAAAGTAGGCCGAGTAGCCCGCGACCCGGATCATGAGATCCTGATAGGGGGCCAGGGCCGCCGCCTCGTCCTCGCCCCCGCCGTTTCGGGCCGCCGCCGTCGCCGCAACATGAGCCTCGCTCAGATCCTTAATGGAGGACACACAAAGCTGCACCAGCACGCCATCGTGATCCAGAAACGTTTTCATATATTTGGAAAACAGTTCGGTGTCGTCCGGAAAATGCGCCGCGTCCCGCGCGGTCAGGCTCAGGTTGTAGGTGTAGCCGTTCCGCACCGTGTCGCCGTCCACTTCGGCCACGGACAGAATATGATCCAGAATTACCACCGGCTCGCCGTTTCGCTTGACGATGCCGGGGCAGGGCGTGATGCCGCTGGCGAAGGGCATACGGGCCTTCCGCCCGTTCGGCGTGGCCTGTGACAACATGCCGAAACCGGCGTGATTTGTCATACTCCAATACCCGGGCAGGTAGCGGCCGCCGCGGTGCGTCCGATACTTGTAAAACACCTCTTGAATCATCTCCGTGATCAAGTGCGTGTAGCGGACGGCCGCACTGTTGTCGTAGGTGCCGCCGGGGGTTTGATCCACCCCCGCTCCGTATTTCGGAGCCAGACGGATTTTCTCCGTGATGTCCCGCAACCGTTCCGGACTCAATTTCGGGAGGGCGTCCACTCCCGTTCCCCGGCTGAACAGGGCTTTGAGGAAGCGGATCAATCTGATCCAGAACGGTTGAGGGACATCACGGGAAGCGCCGTCCGGTGAAAAATTGGCCTCAAGCGCCGCGAGCAGTTCGGCGGCCTTGATTTTTCCGCGAAAGACCAGTTGCTCAATGACGCAGAAGGAGTCGATGATGTCGGCCAGGCCGATGATGGCGACACCTGCGGAGTTATACCTGGCCCCGCCCGCGGCCACGTCGCGGAACTTGGCGTCCTTGGAATCCGGCGTATTCGTCGGCCCCGTGAAAAGACCGGAAAGAAAGGGCGAGGGCCGCACGGTTTCCATCGCCCGGCCGAGATAGTTGTTGCACTGCACGGCGTGGCGCGCCATTTCATCCAGTTGAAAGCGGAAGGCCGCGATGAATTCCCCCATGTTTTTCATTTGCGTCAGGGGCTTGGTGGTGTAGGCCGTCTCGTCGTAGAGCAGGTTGAGGGCGTCCTTTCCGACACCGCCGCTCCGGTGCTTGCCGCCGTAGAGCGCAAGCTCCAGCACGGCGGGGAGCACGAAGAGGGTGGAGCCTGTGTTGCCGTAGTGCTTGCCCGCCGCATTTTGCTCGATACAGCCGATAGAGGCGTAGTCGTAGGCGTCCGCAAGCGCCTCTTCCTCACCCACACCGGCGTGCGCGGCGTAATATTGAGACATGGCGTGCACGACGGGAACATCCCCGTGCAGGGCGGGCGTGGCGCGTGTGAGAATGTTGACCTGGCTGATGCGTTTGAGGTAGGGGTCGTATTCGCCCTCGCGCAGGGGCTCGCCCGCCGCGTTCCTGTGATGCACGGCCTTGTGGTAGCGGGCGTGCACGTTCGGATCACGGATGCTTAGCAGTTCTGTCGCCTTGAGGATGATGTAGGTCATGTCGTTGACCGCGTCCTTCACCTGGCCGTTCTCATATTTTGTACCGCCCACGGTGAGGGCCTGATTGGAGCCGCTTCCGGCGAAGAGGATCTCGGAGCCTTCGGTGGAAAGCGGGACGTGGTCCGAGCAGCGCAGGAAAAAGTGGCCGACGAGCTCCACTGCCCGCGCGGTGTAGGCCTCTTTTTCCTCATCGCGCGAAAGTTTTTCCCAGTCACTCAAATAAAAGCGGTTCAGTAACTGGTCGAGCCGCCCGATGGAGAGGCCGAAATTGGTGTTTTCCTGCAGCAAAAGATGATAGCAAATCCAGATGCTGCACAAGGCCTCATGCAGGGTGTCCGCCGGTTTCGCGGGTACTTTACGGCAGATGGCCGCCAGGTCCGCGTTTCTCGCCCGTTCGGCGGCCGTCGCCAAATGAGAGGCGTAGATCTTCGCTCCTTCGAAGACAGTAAGCACGCCGTTGAGAAACTCGATCTCCCTAGATTTTTCCGAGGGAAGATGGGCGATGTCGTGGCGGATCCGCGCGGACAGGGCGTCCAGACCGTAGGCAAGCAGGCGCTCAAAATCCGGCACGGTGTGGGAAACGCAGGTGGCCTTGTCGGAAAGATAAAAGGCGACGCGCTCCATCAGCGCGTGACACTTCGGGGTCTCACCCGCCTTTTTCTTCAGGGGCGGGTCGATGGAGGGGGTACCGTCGGCCAAGCGGCCACCGTCTACGGCATCCCGGCCGTCGTTCTCATAATCCTGTGTATCGTAATCGCCGTAGCGGGCGGCTTCCTGCACGGGGCGTCTTTCCAGCCAAAAGGGGAAGATTTCTTTATTCAGCCGTTCGGCGACTTCCGGCCGGATATTGAAAGGATTTTGCGCGCGCCGGGACACGGATTTCAGTTCCGGCCAAATACAGTAGCCGATGGTGTCCACATAAACGACGGGGCCGACGAAGCTGGTCGTGGTCTGACCGGGGAGCAGGTCGTTGTCTTTCACCAAGGCAGTCTTGTTTGAAAAGACATAGTGAAGCGCCTTGGCGCGCCGCGTGCAGGAGGATAGTTTCTCTGTTTCCGGACGGCGCATGAAGTCCGTCAGCAGACGCGGCAGTTCGTCACAGATTTCCGGCCGTCCCTCTGGCGAAAAAAGCCGTTCACGCCAGGCCTTCACCACGGGGAATTGATCCAGCGTGATATTGCTCAGGGACAAGTCGCTCAGGGTTTTGACACGCTTGAAATTTTCGTTGGGGATGGGAAAGGTGGAGAGCCCTCGTCCCTTGGGTAACGGGGTTTCAGTTTGTTTATCAAAGTTGATGTGTATGCCGCCTAAGCTGTAGTGTCGTTCATTCATGTTTTACCTCCGGATGCGCTGGTTGCTGCGCGACTCATTTTTTCAGTCGCGGCGTCAGAGTCTTGTGTATAACCCGGTTCGACATACCCCCTTTCTCCGGAACGGGGTCTTAATTGCGGGAAGGCGTTATCCGCGTAGATTTGTGTGGCGAAGGCGGGATCCATCATCAGGAAAAATCCGTTGTTTTGATAGCCGTAGTCCACATATTTTGTGTGCGGTTTTCCGGTGAGCCATGCGAGAAACCGATCCCACCAATTCGGTTTTTCACGCGGGGCATAAGGCTCACCCAAGGTCAGGTGACGCTCTTCCGGTGTTAAGGGAAGATCCAGCGTGCCCAGGTTGTAATGCCGGGAGGCGAAGACGAGTTGCCCCAGGTAGAGGCCGTCGGCGATTTGGACGATTTCGTCGATCAGGCGGGTCATGGGGAAAGGGGGATTGAGGTTTCTCCAGCGGTAATTAAGCTGATAAACGGATTTCCCGTTCATCTCGGGTACGACCGAATGGCCCATGTTGGCGAGAAAAATGCCTCCTGTTTTTGTGTAAGGAATTGATTTTTCCTTCTTCAAATTTCCCTCAAGGAGCATGCCCTCAAACCCCTTGTCATTGACGGAAAGCGGGCGGTCCTGTAAACGCCAGAGTGTATTGAGGGCGGGCAGGCCGACGGCCTGCACCACATTGGGATCATGGGGTTCGCGAAAGAAATTCCGACCGATGCGGGTGGTTTCGGGATTGTAGGCCTGCATGACGTCGGGGTCGTTCCCACATTTTTCGGCGACCGTTTCGCGGGAAACCGGCTCATAGGTTTTGCCCATCCAGATTCCCGTGTCGGCGAAGGTCGCGTTCCACGCGGTAGCCATCGTTTCGATGCCGGCTGCCCTGGAGCGGGTGTTCCCGAAAAGTTTGGCGGCGTCCTTGAAATAATCTGTGTCGCGAATTGAGACCGGAATGCCGATCATCGGACCATCCAGCGGCACAGCCTTGCCGCACTGAAAGAGGATGTTCAGCTTGTCATGGATTTCGGGCCAGCGGCCACGCTGGTCAAGATCGGCCAGGATGCGCTGGTAGCGGGCAAGCATTGTAAAATAGCTTTCCTTAAAATCCTTTTCAAGGACTTGCCCGAGTTGTTTGGCGAGTTGGAGGTCTTCCTCGGAGGATGCCGAGGGGAAATGTGTGCTGCTAAAAAATGTATTCATGACACCCCTCCCCTGACTCATAAAATGAGATCCATTTATGGCCCGTTTTCATGTGCGGAAAACGGGGATTGGGTTGCGTCTATAGCCTTCATCTTACGCCTTTATGTCGATTTTTAAAATCAAAAAATCGATAAATATCGGCCTAAAACAGGATGAAAAATTGTGTCAGAAAGCGGGGCGTTTTTGGCGGTTGTCCGCTGGGCTAAGCATGTCTCTGTTTTGTCACATGATCCAAATGTACGGCGGCCTGTTCCCACAGATAATGATTCTAAAAAACAGTGGAGGAATCTGAACGTTATCTATGGATTTTCCCGAGCAGCGGGGCTGTGGATGTGTTTCATTTTTGCGGATCGGGGTGCTGGGAAAAGAAGGTTGTCATGATGCGAAACAGGGTGGTATAATCCAAAAATTTTCCGGCGCAACAGTAGCATTGATTTAGAACGTTCAGGAACGCAGAAGGGGGGAGTTTAATTTATGTACAAATCAATCTATATCCCGGTGGACAACTCGGATTTTTCGAACACGGCCATCGACATCGGCATGGCCCTGGCCCAGCAATTCGGTTCGAAAGTGATTGGCAGTCATGCGTACGCGGCAAAATTGCACGACAAGCGGTTTAAACAAATGGAAGCGGGGCTTCCGGAGGAATATCACGACGAGAACGAACTGGAGCGTCAGCGAAAAATACACGATTCCTTGATTACGCGCGGTTTGGAAATCATCACGGACTCTTACCTGGATATTGTCGATAAAAAGGCGAGTGAGAGCAATGTGCCGGTCGAGCGTGTCTCCCTCGAAGGGAAAAACTACAAGGTGTTGGTCGAGGACATCGTGAAGAACGGCTACGACCTCGTCATCCTGGGCGCGCTCGGTGTCGGTGCGGTGAAGGAGAGCATGATCGGGAGCGTCACCGAACGGACGGTCCGCCGGGTGCGGAAATCGGACATCTTTGTCGTCAAGGAACCCACGGCCGATGTCCCGAAGAGTATGCGAAAAATTGTCGTCGCTGTGGACGGCAGCCATCATTCCTTCGGCGGCTTTAAGACGGCCCTCGGACTGGCCAAGACCTACAATCTTCCTTTGGATGTAGTCTCCGCCTTCGACCCCTACTACCACTACGCCGTCTTTAACTCCATTTCGGGGGTTTTGAACGAAGAGGCTGGCAAGGTCTTCCGTTTTAAAGAGCAGGAAAAGCTCCACGAAGACGTCATCGACTCCGGCTTGGCCAAGATTTACCAGTCCCACTTGGAGGTCTGTCTCAAGCTCGCGGAAGAGGAGGGTGTGAAAATCAGTACCTCCCTCTTGGATGGCAAACCCTTCGAAAAGGTCTTGCAATATGTCAAAAAAGAAAAACCCTGGCTCTTGGTGGTCGGCCGGATCGGCGTCCACTCGGACACGGAAATGGATGTCGGCAGCAACAGCGAAAACCTGGTGCGGATGGCCCCTTGCAATGTTTTGATCTCCAACAAGACCTACATGCCGCCGATTGACGCCATTGCCGAATACACCGTTGCCTGGACGGAAGAGGCCTCCAAGCGGATGGAAAAGGTGCCGATTTTCGCGCGGGGCGTGGCGAAGACCGCCGTCTATCGCTATGCCGTCGAAAAGGGTTACTCCATCATTACCAATTCGGTCGTGGATGGGGCGATGGGCGAGATTTTGCCGCAGTCCTCCATCGACATGATGAAGAATATGGGCAAGGTTTTGGATGAGAAAGGTATTGACCGGGATAAAATGAAGGCCGATGATGGCGTCGCCGAAAGCCTGCGCACCGGCGGGATTGCGGGCATGATGACGAACATCGTGAAAGACCGTGACACCGAACGGGCGGAAAGCTATGAGAAAAAGGCGAAGGAGGATTTTCATGTCTGCGGCAACTGCGGCTATACGGCGAAGGGGGCCAAGCCTGTCGCTTGCCCGATTTGCAGCGCGGAAGGCGAGGCCTTTGAATTTTTAGACAAGACCTTGTTTGAATCGGCGGCCAAGGCTGAGGGGGGGATTTCTCAGGAAGTCGGCTACGACGGCGTGCCCCTAAACTGGACGGAGGATGCCAAGAACACGTTGCGGGCTGTCCCGGCCGGATTCGAACGGCGGCGGGCGAAGGCCAAGGTTGAAAAAACTGCGCGGAAGATGGGTTTTACGACCATTTCCAATGAGTTCGCGGTTCGCATGATCAAGGGTTTGGATGAAAGCCTGGAGGAAGGCGTCGAAATGGGTGCCAAGGCGATCTCCAAGGCCGTTGGACAGGTGCCGTCTGAAAATACGGTTTCGGCGGCCCCGGATAAAATCGAACCCGCCGCGCCGGAATTTACCTGGAGCGATGCGGGAAAGGCCCGTCTGGAGCGTGTGCCCGTCGGTTTTATGCGGGATGCGACACGTCAGCACATCGAAAATTACGCCTACTCGAACAAGATCAGCCATATTACCCTGGAGGTCGCCGAGGCGGGCATCGCAAAGGCGACCTCGGAAATGGAGGCCGTGCTCTCGGGCGCAACCAGCTTGTCCGATATCAAAAAAACGATGGCCTCGATGTCCAAGGACGCAAAACCGGACGCCGCAAAAAAAGAGGATCTGCATTTCTGCGGCATGTGCGGCCACGTGGTTCGGCGGATTCCGGAGCGCTGTCCGGTCTGCGAGGCGGCCAAAGGCCGTTTCGTCCTGATGCGTGAGGACATCGACTATTTTATCTGCATGGTTTGCAGCCTGGTCAGCGAACAGGTTGTGCCGGAGTCGTGCTCTCTTTGCGGCGCGGGGGGCGAATACGCCTTACAGCTTGAGCGAAAGGAAAGCCTTCTGAAGGATGAGGCCCCGATGGTTTGGACGGCGGCGGCGAGCGCGATTTTGGCGGAGATCCCCGAAGGTTTCATGCGTGACATGACCCGCTGGCGGATCGAAGCCGATGCGCGTAAAAAAGGGGTACGGGAGATTGATCCTGCGGTTGTTGAAGATAAATATACTCAATGGGCGCAAGTTTCGAAGAAAGTGGAGCGACGGCTCCCCTGGGATGACGAGGCTGTAGCGCGAATTTCGATCATTCCTTCCTTTGTGCGAGGCACCGTTGTGCAGGAGATTGAGACCTGTGCGGACGAAAAAGGAATCGCGCGGATTACGGTGGATGTCTTAAATGAAGTGACGGAGCGCTGGGTCGAAACCATGCGCAGCCAGGGATTTTAATGGCCTATCAAGCCTATTCCGTTTCATGGAATTTGACGCAGCGGTGCAATCTTTTTTGCACTCATTGCTATATCAGCGGCTTCCCGAACGCCGATATCTCCGCCGATTTGAGCACCGAAGAATGCCTCACGGTCATGGATGACATTGAAAAGGTGAACCCCAATGTCTTTCTCATCCTCACCGGTGGCGAGCCGCTGGTTCGGAAGGATATCTTTGACATCGCCTCCTACGGCTCTGATAAGGGCTTTACCTGCGTACTGGGCACGAACGGTGTGCTTTTAGGAAAAACAGAGGCTCGCAGGATGCGTGAGAGCGGTTTGCAAGGGGCGTCCATCAGTCTCGACTCGGTGGATCCCGTGAAGCACGACCGTTTCCGTCAGCTGCCCAATGCCTGGGAAAACGCCATTCGCGGTATTCAGCATTTGAAAGAAGAAGGACTGGATTTTTCGATTCACATGAGCGTCATGGATTGGAATGTCTCCGAAATCCCCCGCATGATTGATTTAACGCGGGACCTGGGCGCCAAGGTACTCAATTTCTTTTTTCTGGTGAAGACCGGACGCGGCAAGGGCATCGAGGACATCACCCCGAGGCAGTACCGGGAAATTTTAACCTATCTGGCCCGTGCCCAAGGCGTCGGGACGCGTGAGGCCGCGGCGGAGAAATCGCTTTTTGAGTCTTACGACGACCCTTGGACCGCCTCAGCGGGTGAGAGTCACGGTTTGATTCTGCGCGCGAAGTGCGCCCCCCATTTCCGCCGTGTCATTTATGATCTGGACCCCGACTCCCCCTTGCTGAAAAATTATGCCCAGGGGAGCTGTCCCGCAGGGAAGTATTATTGCCGGATTACGCCGTCGGGCGACATCACCCCCTGCCCCTACATGCCCGTGACGGCGGGGAATCTCAGGGAAAAATCATTTAATGAAATCTGGGAGACTTCCCCTGTATTGAATGATCTCAGGGATCCGGCCTTGGGGGGACGTTGCGGCGACTGCGAGTTTTCCGAAATGTGCGGCGGCTGCCGCTGCCGGGCCTATGCGGCGCACGACGATTATCTGGCCGAGGATCCTGCCTGTGATTATCAGCCGGGGCAGTTTGGCGGTGAAAAAATCACACTGGGGGCGGATCAAACCTTTGGTTTGGAAGTCAAGATGACCCTGGAGTGGACGACCGCTTCGCTTGAGCGGCTCAAGGGTTTGCCTTCGTTCGCGCGGGGGATGGTTTCGAGCGGCGTCGAGCGCTACGCCAAGGAAAACGGCATCCGATTAATTACGCCGGAAGTCATGCAGACGGTGCGGGAGCAGGCGGAGGTGCGTATGGGGCGGCGTTTTAATTTTACGGAGTTTGACCGTAGTGCGCCTGAGGCCGTTGCCCGTGACAAGAAATGAGAGGTGGTAAAATGTTTGGATCAAAAAAGGAAGCGTCAAAAATTACGTGGACACCCGAGGCCGAAGCGCGTCTGAAAAAGGCCCCGTTTTTCCTGCGGAAAATGGTCCGCAACCTCTCTGAAAAAAAAGCGGCCGAATTGGGCATCACCGTCATTACGGACGAAGTCCTGGCCCAATTTAAAGATAAAATGATGACGCCGATGGCGGCCGAAGGCACCGGCGCGGCGCACGCGTCCGCGGGCGTGGAGACCAAGGCCCTGGCCTGGACGCGGGAGGCGCAGGAGCGACTTGAAACCGTCCCGGAATTCATGCGCGGCATGATTCGGAAAATCGCCGAGGAAGTGGCTCTGGAGCGCGGTCACCTCGAAGTCGACATGGCATTACTTAAAAAGGCCGAGGCTTTGGGTGATGTGCAGGAAGAGCCGTCCGCTTCGGACATAGAGTGGACGGATGCCGCCACAGTCCGGCTTGAGCAGAAAATCGCGGAATCCCCCGAAATGGCGCGGGACTTTGTTCGAGACATGCTCAAAAACGACGCGGAGGATTTGGCGCGTGAGATGGGTATCAACCGTATTGATTTGGCGGCGGCCACGAAAATCTGGGATGCCCCGAAGAGCGATATCCAATGGAGTGTCGAGGCGGAAAAACGCCTGATGACCTCCCCGGATTTTGTCCGGAGCGGCATCAAGAAAGCGGCGGAGCGACGCGCCCGGAAGATGGGGCTGACCACGATCAATTCAGAACACTTGACCAAATTCAGAAACGAAGCCATGATGAAGGCGATGAAGCGTCTGCGCACCTTCGGCTACGACGAGATGACTTTTGACGGTTTTGAGGACGCGAAGGAAAAGATCCGGCGTCTTCAAAATAATACAGAGGCCTCAAAACGCCTGGACGATATTAAGTCCTACATGGAAACCAAGGGGAAAGTCGGGCTCATTGATGAAGAGATGCTTCAGCAGATGAAGGATTATTTGAAGGATCCGTCAAAGAAAATGTGAAGCACTGTGCGGTCTGCTGATTAAGTTGTTCTTGGTGTGCATCCTGATTTTTAGTGAGATACAATGAATTTCGTTGCTGTTGTCAATCATTGGCTGCATCTTATTGCGGTTATTTTTTTGATTGGCGGAAATGCCTTTCAGGTGTTTGTCTTGATCCCGTCCATCAAAGAAAGCGACCCATCCTACGAAACACTGCTGAAAATTTCCAGACGATTCACCCGCATGTCCCTGATGTTTCTGATTGTTTTGGTGGTGACCGGCGGCATGAACTTTGGCGTTCGTCGCGCGGGTCATGAAGCGATTCCCCCCGGTTATATCTCGGCGCTTGCGATCAAGGTGTTTTTGATTGTCGGCATGGCGGTTTTTCCCCTGTTTAGTCTGGTTCGCCCGGCGGATGAAGAAAATAAATCCAAAGTCCCGAGTCTGGCATACGCTAAAATGGGTCTTGCCGTGGGCGTGATTGTTGTTTTTATTGCAGCGATGCTGAGGTTGTGGCAGTTTTAAGATTTTCGATACCCTTCGTGCGGCCACTGCTGTTTGTTATCTCCTTCCTTACTCTCAGTTTTTCCCCGGTCGATCTGTTTGCAATCCACGCCATTTTTAAAGGAGCCGCGCCGATTCCCAGAACGCATGGCCCTGTCCAACTCAATATGACGATGGAGGCATTTCTTCAAACGGTGAAGGGGGAGGAAGTCTTCAAAGCCATTGGTCAATTTACCGATGAGCATCGCTATGAGTTAGACCCTTCAGCATATCCGGAAACATTTTCACAAGTGCTTGCTGATTTTTATAAAGACCGGCTTTTTCGAATCGAAGTGAATTACCGTGAGGTCAAAAAATCCAGCTCTGTCGTTCAAAAGCGGATTGATGAGCATACGCGGCAGTATGGCCCGCCTCGAGTCAATTCACTCACGGGCGTCCGGCTTTTATTCTGGGATGACGGCGCGACGCGGATGATTTTGCAAGTTGATGAAACGGGTGACGCCTTGGTCTATTCGTTGACGTATATCGACAACGATCTCTTTCATGCCGCAAGCAGAGACCGGGTCCAAAGAGAGACCGCCGGCCGCGCAAATTATGGGAAATAAGCACTTGATTTGTTTTCCACAGAAAGTGTGGATAACTTGATGATATTTGCCCGCTATTCTTCTAAAATATTGGATTCTAATAGGTTTTTACCGGGGTGCATAAGAATGAGGCAAAACATTTTTATTGATTAAAATCAATAAGTTATGTGTTTTTCATGCAAAGGGTATTGAGGCATGTCCCGCGAGTGCCTCCCCATATATGTGTCAATCTACCAGATGTGGACAAGATCACGTTTTACCCCCAAGATATCGTCACCAAAAAATCCAGACCTCGCGCGATTTGTTTCTTAAAAAAAGATGTGATATAAGGTCAACCCATGGTGGATAAGAGGAAGCATATCCGGGTGCCGTTCTCGGCGAAGGCCCGGCTTTCGGCTGAGGATACCGAACCTGTCGATGTCGCCATCAGCAATCTGAGTTTTGGAGGTCTTCTTTTTCACACCGCCGCTGTCTTTGAGCTCGGGAAAATGGTGAGTATCCATGTTTCCGGAAAATTTAAGGAAAATGCCTTTAAAGAGCGCGTGACGGGGAGAATTGTCGCCGTGCATCGCGGTGTCGCCGGGAACTCCTTTGGCATTCGTTTTATCACGTATCTGACACCTGAAAAAGAACCCGCCTTGCATGACTGGGTGGATAGCCATGAGGGGAAGCCGATTCCGTCATTTTTAAGAAGCAGTATGGGAGGGGATTAAACCTGTGCCGCGCATATATCTTACAGATAAAAAAGCAGTTTGGGGGAGGATGGGCCGATTATTTCAGGCCGGGGTTATTGTGTTCGTATGCGTCTCGGTCTTGGGATGTGTGCGGACGCGCGCGCTGCGTCTGGCTCTTCCGGAGTCGCCCGTTTCTTATGACCAGGCTTGGGCTTCTTCATTGGAAGCCAGCCTGCTTTACTACGACCGAATCGTGATTGAGGATAAAAAAACGGGTTTTTTTCAAACCAGCTGGCAGACGCACCAGGTCGGCGTGCTGATCGGCACACCGGTGAAAAGAAGCCGTTTGATCGGTCGTGTCGCAAGTCAAAAGCCTTTTCGCCTGAATCTGGATATGGAGCAGGAAGCGTTTTCGATGGAGCTCGGCCGATGGGTCTCCGATCCCCCCGATCAAAAACGGCTTTTTGAAATCAAAGACCGCTTGCGCGCCAGACTCCGTTTTTAGTATTTTTCAGACTGTTCTCCGCACAACATAGGGATCCCTGTGCTTGCAAAAATCAACAGCGCCGCACTGTTTGGCGTTGAGGCGCACCTGATTGATGTCGAAGTTGATCTCTCTCAAGGCCTGCCCCTCCTCTCCATCGTTGGGCTTCCGGACTTGGCGGTGAAGGAAAGCAAGGACCGCCTACGCTCGGCGATTAAAAACACGGGCTTTCATTTTCCAGTAAAAAAAATCACGGTGAACCTGGCCCCCGCGGATCTCAAAAAAGAAGGCGCGGCCTTCGATCTCCCCATGGCCTTGGGTATTTTGGCGGCGGAGGACGTCGTTCGGAAAGAGCGTCTGAATCAATACTTGATCGCGGGTGAATTGTCCCTGGATGGCCGAATTAAACCAATTAAAGGAGTGTTGCCCATCGGGATTCTGGCCAAGAAACTGGGCAAGGAAGGTGTCATCTTGCCTGCGGCAAATGCCTCGGAGGCCGCCGTGGTGTCCGGTATCAGGGTGTTGGGCATGGAAACGCTCCCTCAGGTCGTCGAATTTGTGAATGGAAGTTTAGAGGTTACGCCAACCTCTGTGGATATCCCGCGCCTGTTTTCCGAGACCCAGCGCCACAGCGAAGACTACTCCGAAGTCAAAGGACAGACCCATGCGAAGCGGGCCCTGGAGATTGCGGCGGCGGGCGGACACAATATGTTGATGGTCGGTCCGCCTGGTTCCGGGAAGACCATGCTCGCCAAGCGTTTTCCTTCCATTTTACCTCGGATGGATCTTGAAGAATCACTTGAAGTCACGCAAGTCCACAGCGTCGTCGGGCTGCTATCGGATGTGTCGCCCCTGTTGCTCACCCGGCCCTTTCGCTCGCCGCATCACACTATTTCGGACGCCGGCCTTATCGGAGGCGGGCAGATCCCCCGGCCCGGAGAAGTGAGCCTGGCGCACAACGGCGTGCTCTTTTTGGATGAATTGCCCGAGTTTAAACGGAACGTTCTGGAGGTTCTGCGCCAGCCGCTGGAAGAAGGCAGGGTCACGATCGCCCGCGCGAGCGCCTCTTTAACCTATCCCGCCCGCATTATGCTTGTCACCGCGATGAACCCCTGCCCCTGCGGCTATTTTACTGACCCGCAGCGCAACTGCGTTTGCACGCCGACGGCCATTCAGCGCTACCGATCCAAGGTATCGGGGCCTTTGCTTGACCGGATTGATTTGCACATTGAAGTACCCGCTGTACCGTTCCGGGATCTCACAGTTGAGACGCAGGACGAGTCCTCCGCCGCAATTCAGAAACGGGTGCAGGTGGCCCGGGAGTTTCAGGCTGCGCGCTACCGCAAAGAAGAGATGTACTGCAATGCGCAGATGCGCCCCAAGCAGCTCAAAGAATATTGCCGGATCGACGAAGCCTCCAAACGCCTGCTTGAGACGGCGATGTCGCGCTTGGGTCTTTCCGCCCGGGCTTACAACCGGATTTTAAAGGTCGCGCGCTCCATCGCCGATTTAGAACAACGCGAGCACATTTTAAGCGCCGACATCTCCGAAGCCATCCAGTATCGCAGCCTCGACAGAAAAATCCTGGCTTGAATAAAGTTTTGCTTGGCAGAGAATTCTTTAGCTGTTCAGGCGAAGCAACTCAAACTTGGCAATGGTGTTGGATAAACTGTAAAACAGACGGGCGGAAATAATAAGCCGTCCTTAAA
>JBHHXB010000030.1:0-17770 GCA_046756825.1 Nitrospiria bacterium
TTAAGAGGCCTTGCGAATCTTCCGGTCAAGCCGTTCGACTTTTTGCTCAATCAATTTTGGGTCCGGATAGGCGTCTTTTAATGACTGATAAAGTGATCGCGCCTCCGTGAACTGATTTTGCATTTCAAAGCAATTCGCCGCCCTGAATTTCGCGTGCAGACTGTTTTCATCTTCCGGGTATTCCGTGTAGAGGGTCTGATACACGGGGACGGCTTTTTCACACGCGCCGGTCACAAAATACGTCCCGGCCTTCCGGTAGAGGGCCGCCGGCGCCCAGCGGCTGTTCGGCGCCTTTTCAACAAGCACGTCCCACTCGATCCGGGCTTGAGACAAGTCTCCCAGCGCATAGTAGAGCTCTCCGATTTTATACCGGCTTTTTAAAATCAGGTCTGCGTCGTGGCTTTTATAAAGAATCTCTTCGTGGGCGATGATGGCCTTGGTGGGCTGCTTGAGGGCCTTTTCGTAAATTTCGGCGAGATAGCCCTGCGCGGAAATATCATGGACGGAAATCCCACGGGCTGATTCGAGCTGTATGACTTTTTGGAGCGCGGCGACTGCCGTTTTCGGGTCGTCAAAATATAGAAAGGAGCCGACCCCCTTCCAATAATAGGCCTCGGGGACCACATTGCTCTTCGGATAGGCATCGATAATTTTTTCGTAGTCACGCATGGCGCCCAGGAAATCATCCTGCCGCCACTTGGCCTCGGCGACCAACATGAGCCGCCGGGACAGCCATTCCTCCCGCGACCACACCCCCCAAATCGCCAGGGATGCCAATCCGGCAAGCAAGGCCGACCAAGTCAGAATCTTGAAAAAACGACCGACACGGTGCGGCGGCCGTGTTGATTGATCCGGTTCATGTGGCGTCATTCGTCCACTTCCGGCGATTCCCGGTCTCCCTTGTCCACGAGTCTGGCCACGCGCACCACCCGGTCACCCTCCGCCATGTCGATTAAACGCACCCCCTGGGTGTTCCGGCCGATGACACGCACGCCCTCAACCTTTTGGCGGACAATCTTCCCGCCGGCGGTAATCAACATGACTTCGTCTTCCTCCTCAACCTGGAAGGCATCGACAACGGGCCCGTTCCGGTGGCTGGTTTGGATGGTGATGATCCCTTGACCGCCGCGGCCCTGCCGCCGGTATTCCGAAAGCTCCGTCCGCTTGCCGAAACCGTTTTCCGTCGTCGTCAAAATGGAGGTCCGTTGATCCGGACTGATCGTCTCCATGCTGATCACTTGATCTCCCCGGCGAAGGCGGATACCCATCACCCCCGCCGCCACGCGGCCCATGGGCCGTACATCGCTTTCCGAAAAACGAATCGAAAGTCCCTGTGTTGTTCCTAATAGAATATCATGATTTCCGGACGTCAGGCCGACGGAAATCAGCCGGTCACCGTCATTGAGGTTAATCGAGCGGATGCCACCCGCGCGCGGATGGCCATAGGCGCTGAGCGCGGTCTTTTTCACCAGCCCCCGCGCCGTTGCCATTACCGCATAGCGGTCCTCGTCAAATTGATCGACCGACAGGATGGCGGTAATGGTTTCTTTCTGCGGGATCTGGAGCAGGTTCACGATGGCCTTTCCACGGGAGGCGCGGCCGCCCTCCGGAATCTGATGCACCTTCAGCCAATGCACCTGTCCCGTATCGGT
This sequence comes from Nitrospiria bacterium, assembly GCA_046756825.1. Classification (GTDB taxonomy): domain Bacteria; phylum Nitrospirota; class Nitrospiria; order SBBL01; family JAADHI01; genus JAADHI01. The sequence goes on from JBHHXB010000030.1 coordinate 1,653, forward strand.
GAAAAAGAGCAGGTAATTATGGGTGGACGCGATAAAGAGGTGGCTGACGAAATCCGCCTCTTTTAAACCCGTTCCGATCTTTCCCTTGCCGCCGCGCCGCTGGCTGCGATAGAGGGTCACGGCATTGCGCTTGATGTAGCCTGTGTTGGACACGGTGATCACCATTTCCTCTTCGGCGATCAAATCCTCAATGCGGATTTCACCGGTTTCCGGGATAATTTCCGTCCGCCGATCATCCCCGTATTTTCGCTGAATCTCCCGCAGCTCGTCTTCGATGACCTTTGAAATCAGGGCCTCGCTCCCGAGGAGCTCCTTCAAGGCCGTGATTTTTTCCAACAGGGCGGACAACTCCGCGAGCAGCTTTTCACGTTCGAGGGCAGTCAGCCTTTGGAGACGCATGTCCAGCACGGCCTGCGCCTGTATCGCCGAGAGTTCGAATTGGCTGATCAAACCCTGCTTGGCGGCATCTGGAGAAGCCGCTCCCCGAATGAGGGCAATGATATCGTCGAGGTGGTCCAGCGCGATCTTTAAACCCTCCAGAATGTGGGCGCGGGCCTCGGCCTGGGCCAGCTCATACCGCGTCCGGCGGATAACGACTTCCCGCCTGAAATCGAGAAAGTGCTCCAATATTTCCTTAAGGTTCATCACTTTGGGCTGATTGTTCACCAGGGCCAGCATGATGATGCCGAAGGAATTCTGCATCTGGGTTTGTTTGTAGAGATTATTCAAAACGACGGAACCCATCTCGCCTCTTTTCAATTCGATGACGATCCGCATGCCGTCTCTGTCCGACTCGTCGCGAAGCTCTGAAATGCCCTCAAGTTTTTTGTCACGCACCAGCACACCGATTTTTTCCAGGAGCCGCGCCTTGTTCACCTGATAAGGCAGCTCGGTCACGATGATCGTCTCCCGCTCCGTCCGCGGATGCACTTCGATCGCGGCCCGCGCGCGCAGCATAATGGAGCCCCGGCCGGTTTGAAAGGCGGATTGAATCCCTTGCGTACCGTAGATAAAACCCGCCGTCGGAAAATCGGGGCCTTTGATTTTTTCCATTAAGTCTTCGACAGAAGCCGTCCGATCATTCAAAAGTAAAATCAATCCGCCTAAAAGCTCGCTCAGGTTGTGGGGCGGGATGTTGGTCGCCATGCCGACCGCGATCCCCGTGGAGCCGTTCATCAGCAGATTGGGGATACGGGAGGGGAGAACTAGGGGTTCCTCGACCGTCTCGTCGAAATTCGGTGTGAAATCAACGGTATTCATGTCGATGTCGGCCAGAATTTCCTCGGCCAGCCGGGTCATCCTGGCCTCCGTATAGCGATAGGCCGCGGCACGGTCGCCGTCCACAGAGCCGAAATTGCCCTGGCCGTCCACCAGGGGATAGCGCATGTTGAAATCCTGCGCCATCCGAACCATCGTGTCGTAAATCGCTGTGTCCCCGTGAGGGTGGTATTTTTTCAAGACCTCGCCCACCACGCCAGCGGATTTTGAATAACGGCGGTTTGAAAGCAGACCTTCCCGGAACATGGCGTAGAGAATACGCCGGTGCACGGGCTTCAAGCCGTCCCGCACATCGGGAAGCGCGCGGCCGACGATGACGCTCATGGCGTAATCAATATAGGCCGACTTCATTTCGGCATCGAGATTTACGGTGGTTCTGTGTTCAATCTCAGGCATTCTTCCTCCAATCGAGGCGTTTTACATCGTTATCGGGTGCTCGGCATGGCCCCCGCTAAATGTCCAGATTTCTTACTTCCGAGGCGTGTTGTTGTATGAATTTCCGGCGGGGCTCCACGGCGTCCCCCATCAAGACTGAAAAGATGTCGTCTGTTTCGTAGGCATTTTCCAGCGTCACTTTCAGAAGGGTCCGTTTTTCGGGATCCATTGTTGTCTCCCAAAGCTGGTCGGGATTCATCTCACCCAGGCCTTTGTAGCGCTGGATCGACAGGCCCTTCTTTCCGCGCTCCAGCACCCGCTGAATCAGAGCGTCCGGATTTGCATAGGATTTTTCCCCTTCGCCGTCTCGCATCCGGTAGGGAGGACGCCCCAAACCCAGTTTAAAAGGCGAGACCTGTTTCAACTCCCTGAACTCCGGAGAGCTCACGAGGGCCTCGTCAATGTGGAAGGATTGCGAAAGCCCGTTTTTTTGCAAATCGAAGCGAACACGGTAAGAGGCATGCTCCTCGTCGCCTTCAATCTCGTATTGGAGGGTGTCGGTCGGGAAAGCCATCCGCCAGGCGGCGGAGACATCCGCGACAAAGGCGTCAAGACGGCCGCGATCCCGAAGCAGTTCGCGGTCGGGAAAAACCTCCTGCGTCAGACCCCGGAGCAAGTCCGGATCGACGTTTCGCCGCGAAAAATGCTCGATGACGGATTCGTAGGCGATCAGTTTTTTCAAGACGGCCTTGAAGCGCCCACCGGTGATTTCCGTTTTTTCCCGGTCGAGATACAGAAACATTTCGTCCCCGGCGAGCCCCATGAGATGCTCCCGCAAGGCCGCTTCGTTTTTGACATATTGCTCCTTCTTGCCTTTTTTGACCCGGAACAGCGGCGGCTGCGCGATGTAGACATAGCCTTTTTCAATCAGCTCGGACATCTGCCGGTAAAAAAAGGTCAGTAACAGGGTGCGGATGTGCGCGCCGTCCACATCGGCGTCCGTCATAATGATGATGCGATGATACCGCGCCTTGGAGATATCAAAGTCCTCGGGGCCAATGCCGGTTCCAAGGGCCGTGATCAACACGCGGATTTCCTCCGAGGAAATCATTTTGTCGAAGCGCGCCCGTTCGACATTCAGGATCTTCCCCTTCAAGGGCAGAATGGCCTGAAAACGCCGGTCGCGGCCCTGCTTCGCCGACCCGCCCGCCGAATCGCCCTCAACCAGGTACATTTCACTTCGGGCGGGGTCTTTTTCGGAGCAGTCCGCTAGTTTTCCGGGCAAGCCACCGCCCTCCATCACATTCTTGCGGCGGATCAATTCCCGAGCCTTCCGCGCCGCCTCACGGGCCCGCGCGGCGCTGATGGCCTTCTCGATGATTTTTTTCGCCACGGCTGGATTTTCCTCAAAATACTCCGCCAAGGCCGCGTTAACTGTCGTCTCCACAACACCTTTGACTTCGGAATTACCAAGTTTGGTCTTGGTCTGACCTTCGAACTGCGGGTCGGGAATTTTAACGGACACAACGGCTGTCAAGCCCTCGCGAACGTCATCTCCGGAAAGACTTTCTCCTTCTTTGAGAATTTTATTCGCTTGACCGTAAGTATTGGCTGTCCGCGTCAGGGCGCCCTTGAATCCGGCCAAATGGGTTCCCCCTTCGCGCGTGTTGATATTATTAGCAAACGAAAATATATGCTCGGCGAAGCTGTCGTTATATTGAAGGGCGACCTCAAGCATGGTGCCGCTTTTTTCTTTTTCAATATAGATCGGTTTGTGCAGGGCGTTCTTGCTTTCGTTGAGCATTTCAATAAAGGAGACAATGCCTCCGGCATAGCAAAATTCCTGCTTCTTCTCTGTCCGCTCGTCTTCCACGATAATGGTCAGTCCTCTGTTTAAAAAGGCCAACTCACGTAATCGCTCGCACAAGGTGTCGTAAGAAAACTCGGTCTGTTCGAAGATACCGGCATCGGGCTTAAAAGTAATCCGGGTTCCTGTTTTTTCCGTTTTCCCGATGACTTCCAAGGGGCCCTGCGGTTTTCCGTATGCGTAGTGCTGTTGAAAAACACGGCCGTCCTGTTTAATTTCAAGTTCGAGGGATTCGGAAAGGGCATTCACCACGGAGATGCCGACACCGTGCAAGCCGCCGGAAACTTTGTAGGTATCGCTGTCAAACTTGCTGCCCGCATGCAAATAGGTGAGCGCGACCTCCGCGGCGGAGATCTTTTTTGTGGGGTGGAATTTTGTTGGAATACCCCGGCCATTGTCGATGCCCGTGACTGAATTATCCACATGAATAATGACCTTAATTTCAGTACTAAACCCGGCCATAGCCTCATCAACCGAGTTGTCCACGACCTCATAAACCAGATGATGAAGACCCGCGACTCCGGTGCTTCCGATGTACATGGCGGGCCGTTTCCGGACGCCTTCCAAGCCTTCGAGAATCTTGATTTTATCCGCGCTGTATTCGCTTGTATGCTCTTCAGAAGCCATCTTACTCCTTATTCAGAATATGCCACTTATCCAAACGCTTTTCGATGAATGGGAAAACACATGAAAAATAAAGCAGAGGCATTCAGAAAAGACGCCGCATTATAAACGCGGTTTTTAAACACGCATCGGCATGATCACGGTCAAAAATCCTTCCGATTCTTCCCGGATCAAACAAGGGGAAAGGGCGTCTTTAAATTCGAGCGTTGCTTCGTCATGTTGAAGCGCGGACAGGGCATCAAGCAAGTACCGGGCATTGAATCCGGTTGAAAAGCCTTCTTCCTCGTAGGGCGTTTCAATTTCCTCGCTTGCTTCCCCCATCTCCGGATTATTGGCGTTTAAAATAATCCGCCCGGCCTCGATGCTGAATTTGATCGCACTCGTTTTCTCACGCGCCAAGATCGACACTCGCCGCAGACCGCCTTCAAAATCTTCTTTTTGTGTGGACACTTTTTTCGTGTTACTGGCCGGAATGGCCTGTTTATAATTTGGAAATTCACCTTCCATCAACCGTGAAGTAATGATCAACGTTCCCCAGCGGTAAATAAGCTGGTTTTCGCCCATTAAAAGCTGCGGTTCGCCCGGCTCATCTCCATCATCAAGTGCGCGCTTTATTTCAAGAATGGCTTTTTTAGGGAGGATAATCCCCGTGTCACGCGGCTTCCAATCTCCTGAAACCTTTCCTTCGGCGATGGCCAGACGATGGCCGTCCGTGGCGATGAAGCGGATCAATCCTTCCCCGGTGTTATTCTTTTCCAGTTGAATGAGAACCCCGTTTAAAATGTATTGCGGATTGTTCTCACCCGTCGCAAAGAGGGTCCGGCGAATTAAACCTGATAAGAGCGTGGGATTAATCCGGATCTGCTCTTCGCTTTGAACGGAAGGGGATACAGGAAACTCCTCGGGCGGTAGACCGACAATGCGAAAATAACTTTTACCGGATTCCAGCACGACCCAATGATTCGGCTGGGCTGTGATCATCACAGGGCCTTCCGGAAATTCACGGATAATTTCGTGGAGTTTTCTGGCTGACACCGTGACCCGGCCCGGCTCCAAAACTTCTGCGGGGTAAGCCCCCTGGATCCCTACTTCAAGGTCTGTCGCAAACAGGGCGATATTTTTTTCCTCGGCTTCCATCAGGATGTGGGTGAGTATCGGCATCGTGTTTCTTCGTTCGACGACACCCTGAACACGCTGGATTCCGGATAAAAGATCTTTACGATGAATCTTAACCTTCACGTCACCCCTCCCTCAAATGCTCCGCTAAACTTTCCAGTGTCATTTTAAGATTGAAATCATCCACCTTTTCTTTTTGAATTTGTTTACACGCATGGATCACCGTGGAATGATCCTTTCCACCAAAGGCCTTCCCGATTTCCGGAAAGGAAAGATTTGTCAACTCCCGCGTGAGATACATGCCGATCTGCCTTGGAATCACCAGGTTTTTTGTTCTTTTTCTGGATTTTAACTCGACGATTTTTACCTGATACCGCTCCGATACAGCGCGCTGGACATCTTCCACCGTGACCACGCGTTGTCGTTCTTGTATCGTGTCCCGTAAAACCCGCTTCGCCATTTCAAGGGTAATGCCCTGACCAATAAGAGAACTAAAAGCGCCCAATCGGATCAAAGAGCCTTCCAGCTCCCGAATATTCGTTTTGATATTTGTCGCCAAAAGAAGGGCCACATCATTCGGAAGATCGATATTTTCCGTTTCCGCTTTTTTCCTCAAAATCACAATTTTTGTTTCAAGGTCCGGCGGTTGTATATCCGCGATCAGACCCATCTCAAAACGTGAGCGAAGCCGCTCCTCGATATCGGATATTTCCTTCACAGAGCGGTCGCTCGAAATTACGACCTGCTTGTTCGACTCGTACAAGGTATTAAACGTATGAAAAAATTCTTCCTGGGTGCGCTCCTTCCCACCGATAAACTGAATATCGTCAATTAAAAGCGCGTCCACATTTCGATACCTGTTTCTAAACTCAGCCATTTTGTCATAGCGGATCGATTGAATGACGTCATTTGTAAATTTTTCAGTTGAAAGATAGGCAATGCGAAAATGGGGATCCTTTGAATAGAGATAGTTCCCGATCGCACTTAAAAGATGTGTTTTTCCCAAACCCACACCGCCATAAAGAAAAAGCGGATTATAGGTGACCCCTGGTTTCTCCGAAACCTTCAGGGACGCCGCATGAGCGAATTGGTTACTCGATCCCACGACGAAGGAATCAAAATTATATCTTGGATTCAGGCCCGCTCTGCTTTTTTCCTTCGACACATTATTTTTAGACAAAGGACGCTTTTTTTCGATCATACCCGGTTGCTCCCGAACATCTTGAACCAGGAACTGAATCGACACGTTTTCCTGAGAAAACTCCTTTTCAAGCGCTTCCTTCATTTTTTGATGATAATGTTCCTTAATCCATTCACCAAAAAATTGATTCGGCACGGCAACCTGAATTTCCCGTTTTTTAACAGAAAGCAAGGATGTCGGTCTAAGCCAGGTGTCAAACGCCTGTTGACCAATCTCCGGCCGGATCTGCGTTAAAATATCTTCCCAAATTAAATTAAGCTGCACGAGAAAACCAACGATTATTCACAAGGTTATAAACAGCTGTGGATTACGGATTTCTTAATTTTTCAATATCTTAGAGTGGTTTCGATTTCTTAGAAACAACTTCAAGATATCGGTCTTGTTTAAACAGGGGGATTATACAAGCTCAACTAAAATGAATCAAGATCAAGCATCGAAAACAGACAGGGCTTTCCTCTCTTTATCAACATCCATATCATCACGATTAGTTTCTTATTTTCAACCCATTAGAGAAATTATCCGGAGAAAACAAGTCCTTCTATTACTATTACTTTATGTTTAATTGTTTCTTTAACACATAAAATAATAATTATATCAGGAACGGTACAAAGCATTTATTCTAACGTAGTCAAAACTCAAATCACTTGTCCAAACGGTAAACTCTCCCGTACCGGATTGAAGCAAAAGACAAAGTGAAATTTCCTTGTTTTTTAAATAAGTTGAAATCTTTTTTTCCGCACGGCTTCCAAGATAATGCCCGTTGGAAACAAGCTGGGTTTTCCCGAAAAATAAACTGATTTCTTCAGGATCGACACGAATTCCGGCATTCCCGATTGCGGCAATAATTCTTCCCCAATTTGCGTCCTCTCCATAAAAAGCAGTTTTAACAAGCAAAGAATTCGCGATTGCAAATGCGATCTTGTTTGCGGCCAAATTGTTCTTTGCCCCGGCAACCTTAACTTCAATGAGTTTTGTCGCACCCTCTGCGTCTTGTACCAGCATTTTGGCTAAAGACAAACAGGCGGATTTTAATAAGGCCGTGAACTGATGATAATATTCCCCTTTTTCGGTGATTTCAGGACCTTTTTTTCTATTGGCAAAAAGAAGAACCATGTCATTTGTGCTTGTATCCCGGTCAATACTGATCCGGTGAAAAGAGTGATCCACAGCTTCTCGAAGCGCTGATTGAAGAAGGGCTTGTGTTATGGAAATATCTGTGGATAAAAAGGCCAGCATCGTCGCCATATTGGGATGAATCATCCCCGCGCCTTTCGCAATGCCGCCAATATAAATCACATTTTCTCCAATCCGGCCCTTGAAGGCGACTTCTTTTGGACAGGTATCTGTTGTCATGATGGCTGTTGCCGCGTCTTGACTTCCACTTTTTGAAAGTTTTTTTGAAAGCAAGGGAATGGCAGGGATGATTTTTTTCATGGGAAGCTTAACGCTAATCACTCCCGTGGAAGCGACGAAAACCGATTCTGCCGGGATATTCAGGGATGATGCAGTCTCTGAAGCCATTATCTTTGCATCCAGGTACCCTGATTGACCCGTAAAGGCATTTGCGTTGCCGCTGTTAACGATAATCGCCCGGCCTTCTCCTTTTTTCATGTGACGTTTATTTAAAAGAATGGGTGGCGCTGGAAACCGGTTTTTAGTAAAAAGCCCGGCAACGGTGCAGGAGACATCGGATGTAATGAGGGCCATGTCCAGTGTCTTATTTTTTTTGATGCCCGCCGAAAGTCCCGCCGCCTGAAACCCGTTAACAGCGGTAATACCGCCTTGAATTTTTTTTATGTTTTTCTGTGCTTTCATTCTATTTATCCTGTTTAATTGAATTTATGGAAAAAGTCCCGGTGCCGAAAGGCCTAATGATTCTTCCCATCCCATTATCAAGTTCATATTTTGTATGGCCTGGCCCGCAGCGCCTTTGACTAAATTATCTATGGTTGAAATCAGAATAACGGTTTTTTGCGCCGGGGTTTCAAAGGCCGCGATATCGCAATAATTTGTCCCGCGAATGGCGGAAATATTAGGGGCTTGACTGTAAAGACGAATAAAAGGTTCATTTTTGTAGACTTCGAGTACAGAATGAATATCCTGTTGGTTAAGCGCTTGATTCAGCGGAAGATAAATCGTCGTCAAAATTCCCCGGTTGACGGGTAACAAATAGGGCGTGAACAAAGTTTGAGGCGTTTTTCCGCCAAAGTGTGTGATTTCTTGATTGATTTCCGGAAGATGACGGTGCGAGCCGATATTGTAGGGGAGCAAACCTTCATTGACTTCTGGAAAATGTGTTTTTGAAGAGGCCGCGCGGCCCGCGCCGGATACGCCGGACTTCGCATCAATAATAATCTCACGGTCAAAATCAACAAGTCCTTTTTTTAAAAAAGGAAAAATTGGAAGCAGTGTCCCTGTGGGATAGCATCCGGGGTTCGCCACTAAGTTCGTTTTTTTGATTTGATTTCTATAGATTTCAGACAGGCCGTAAACCCGTTGATTTAAAAGCTCTGGTGCCGTGTGAGAAACGCCGTACCACGTTTCATAGGTCGTTGTGGATTGAAGGCGGAAATCTGCTGAAAGATCAATGACTTTTTTCCCAAGATCCAAAAATTGATTGACTGGCCCCATCGCCTGAGTATGGGAAAGGGCTATAAAAATCAAGTCGGATTGACCCGCGATTTTTTCAACATCGAGCGATTCAAGAATGAGATCATAATGACCGTTTAAAAAAGGAAGACGGGAAACAAGCGGTTTTCCCGCGGATTGATGCGAGGTGACACAGCGTACCTCAACTTTGGGGTGTTGTGATAAAAGACGCAATAGTTCTCCGCCCGTGTATCCTGTCGCACCGACTACCGCAATTTTAATCATGAAGCTGCCTCTATGCTTTGAAGTGGGTTTTTAATTTCTTTTATAAACAGGGTTTCGATAAAAAAAAAGGAAGGCCTTTCGACCTTCCTTGAAAACAACACAAATTGAAGATCCTCAGCGTTTTGAAAATTGAAACTTGGCCCTGGCGCCTTTTTGCCCAAACTTTTTACGTTCTTTTTTCCTGGCGTCCCGCGTGAGGAAACCGGCTTTTTTGAGTTGATCTCTCAAATGAGGTTCAATCTCAAGTAATGCTTTTGAAATGCCATGTCTTAGCGCGCCGGCTTGTCCGGTTAAGCCGCCGCCCGAGATGTTTGCGACAACATTATATTTTCCTTGCGTCTCGGTCACACTGAAAGGCTGACGAATAATAAAGCGCCACGTTTCACGCGGAAAATAGGTATCGGAAGCCCTCCCGTTGACAATCGTACTTCCTTCTCCGGGGGTAAGATACACACGCGCAATGGCGTTTTTACGTTTTCCGGTGATAATGTTGTGTGTTGAAGCCATGCGTATGGAACCTTTCTCTATTCTTATTTTTTAAAGTGACAACGCTTCCGGTTTTTGGGCCTGATGAGGATGCGCGCTCCCTGCGTAGACTTTCAACTTTTTAGCGATGGCATTTCCAAGTTTTGTTTTCGGAAGCATGCCTTTAATCGCGTATTGAACAACACGCTCCGGTTTTTCCGCCCGTAATGTTTTGAGGGTTGTCGACTTTATTCCGCCAACATACCCGGTGTGGTGATAATAGGTTTTGTCCGTTTCTTTTTTTCCTGTGACGGCAACCTTCTCGGCGTTAATCACAATGACATGATCGCCAAGATCCTGGTTGGGCGTGAAAATGGGTTTGTTTTTTCCTCGAAGGATATCCGCGATTTGGGTCGCCATTCGACCGAGCGTCTTCCCTTCAGCGTCCACGACATACCATTTTTCCTTGAGGTCGGTTTTTTTAAAAGCAGTTGTTTTCATTTAAACCTTTCGAGTAAACGTTAAAAACTCAATAGCGGCAAATTCTGATATAAAAAGATGTCAATGTCAATAATAAAATTAGGCGTCGTAAGGACCAAAATCCGTCGGCTTTAATTTTTCAAGCCAGGCATCGAGATTTTCCGGGCCTTTTTTGTGAAGGACTTCTTCTGTGACATAAATCGGCACGCCCATGCGCAAGGCCAGTGCAATCGCATCGCTGGGCCGGGCGTCCACGGTGACTTCTTCGGGTTCCTCACTGGATTGAACCTGAGTCTGTGTGTCCGTTTCCTGATTTTCCGCTTTATCCGCTGGAGGGGTTTTTGTCTGACGCAGATGAAGAGAAGCATAGTATGTGCTGCCACTCATACTATGAATGAGTATTTTTTCCAGTGGGACCTTCAGGTGATCCAGAAAATTTTTTAACAGATCATGGGTAAGTGGTCTTGGAGAAGTAATCCCTTCCAGGGCAAAGCGAATGGCGTTCCCTTCCGCCATTCCGACCCAGATGGGCAGGAGCTCAAGGTTCTGCTCATCTTTAAGAATAACAATTTGCGCTTCCGCGTTTGGATCCGCGATGATTGCATCGACTTTCAGAGGAATGTTCACGCTGTACTTTGCTTTCTAATTTATAGTCTTTGATGTTTCAGTGTGTTGTAGCCCGATTAAAGCGCTGATGATTCTAGGTATCGTACTTTCCAAAATCCTCCGGCCGTAAATTCTCAAGCCACCGGTCGAGCTCTTCCGAACTGGGTTTTTTAATGGCGTCTTCCGCAACAAAAACAGGAACATCCGAACGCAAGGCCAGGGCGATGGCGTCGCTCGGCCTCGAGTCCACCGTGATTTCGGACCCCTGGTAGGTCAGATGTGTTTTGGATAGATAGGTATTGTCTTTCAGTTCTGTCACGACGACGCTGATAATCTTGGCTTCAAGCGAATCCAGCGCATTCTTGATTAAGTCATGGGTCATCGGCCGGGGTGTGAAAATCCCCTCGAGGGCGAGGCTGATGGCGTTCGCCTCCGGCCGGCCGACCCAAATGGGCAGTACGTCCGTGTTTTCCTCTCCCCGGAGAATGATGATATATGCGTTATTATAGGGGTCGAACATCAACCCCCGCACCTTCATTTGAACCAACATTTGGATGACCTTTAACCGAGTGAATTAACTTATCACTTTGGTCAAATTAATGTCAATGAAGCGTGGATGCGCCGCTGCGGGCAAGGGTTGCGGCATTAATTTTATGGATTTGAAAAGAAGTAACGTAGGCTCAGGCCGGTGAGATAGGCTTCATAGTTGGGACTCGACACCCCAGAGACAAGCGCGTTTGCCACCGTGTCCACAGCGACGCCGTCATGCGTCCAATCGTTTTGCCGCTGTTTTTCGTATTGGTAGAAGGTATTGATATGGATACGCGGGTTGTAGCGGTAATTCAAGTAAAGCTTCATGTGGGTCAAGCGGTTTTTTAGGTTTGGAAAAGATTCCGTGGTGCCGCCCGCCTGTGTCACTTTGTTTTGTCCATTGGATGCGGCATAGTTGAAATCAAAACCGAGGTCACAGCGGTTAAGGAGTCGAGGGATGAAGAGTCCAGCGCCCGCCGTATTCACAACATCCCGGTTTTCGGCAAACCAATCGGGGAGGCCGAACCCTTGGCTTCCGTTCTGACGCGAAGAAATCTGCTCGCGGCTGAGCAGGGTATATAAGCGGATATTTCGAGGGAGCGCGAAAGAGAGGTCCACGGCGAGATGCCGCTGGCTGCTGTCCGTCAGCCCCACTGCGGACTTGTTATAGTTGTCCGTCGTGATCTCCGTTGTAAATCCCAGCGTGACCCAATCCATGGGTGTTGCGGCGATATGAACCGTCACGAGGTTCCGTTTCCGGTCCGCGAGATTATATTTTCTCAGCAGCGGGTTTTCCACCGTTTTAAGTTCATCGGGGAGGGCATAGCGATTGCCGTTCCGGTCGGCGTGAGATATTTTCAGGCTGCCGAAACCGCGTCCGGACTTGTCGGAAGCCTTGAGTTTGAACCAAAGCGTGGCTTCATCCGTTTGGGGCCTTTCTTGAAAGTCCCGTTTAACCCGGTCTAAAGATGCGCCACCGGACAGCTTTAAATTGGACCTAAGCCGATAGGCACTTTTTAAGTCGAGGTCTTGCTTGCGATAGCTGTATGGCCGGTTCGTGCGAGGGCCGCTCACAAAGGTATCGGATTCGACGACGTTAAAGGTTTTCCTCGGGGTTTTATTGTCCCGGTCGTTGAAGGTGTAGTTCAATCGGACGTTCAATTTCCGGGTCGGCATCGAAAACAGGTTGAAATGGATCCGTGTCGTTTTGACTTTTGCATCAGGCGACGTGCCGGGTAGGGGGCCGGGGGCGATATTTGAATTCACGGTTGCCGGGATAAAGGTTTCGTCCTGCGACATTTGTCCGGCGGAGATACTGCCGGAGACACGTGTTTTTCCCGTAAGTTGGTAGCCGCCCGAAAGGGCGATCCGATGGGCTTGGTTGTCGGGCGGCAACGCAAGTTGTCCCCGGTTGCTTCCCGCCGAAAGGGGGGTAAAGGGATTGTCCCAGGAAAGACTCCGCTCATTGTTGTTGAAGAAAGAACCGTAGTAGGCCAGCCGAAGCTGTCCCTGATCCGTTGTGTATCGCAAAGAGGCCTCGATTTCATCGGTTGTGAGGTTGAGCGGCTCAGGCAATACCGTGCTGAAAGAGAGAAAATTGCCCGAGCCGAGACGAAGGCCGTCCCGTGCTTCGTGGCGGTAGCGGATCGTATATTCAAATTGATCGGAAGGGGAGACGGTGAAGCCGGCGCGAACATTTTCCCGGTCGTGTTGAATGGAAAACGGCTGAAGGCCGCCCGAAAGCGCGCTCATCCCGGACGTTATTGTCGAGGTTGCCCAGCCTGCGGGCAGTGTCAGGTTTTCGCTTCCGGTGCCGCGGTACGGTGTTTCCGCCGTATCGAAAAATCTCCGGGGAATTTGATCATAGCCGAGCCAGATTTTATATTTTCCTTGGCGGCCGCCTTTCATTGAAAGCGCATGGCCATCGCGTCCCAGGTCAAACCCTGTCATTTGCCAGTACCGCGCCGCTTTCCCCCGATACCTCAATTCGATATGGCCGATCGGCGAGAGGCCTTTGTCCTCTAGTCCGCGAAAGTCGCCGAAATTGAAGACATTGTCTGAAAAATAAGCCGCGCCGAGTTCAATGGTTCCATAAAGCCCGCGGATTGAGGGGCAGCGTTGGCATGGTGGCGGCATATCCGCGCGGCTTTCTCTGAGTCCGGCCGAAGCCGAAGTCAGTAACAGCGCACCGGTCAGGGTCAAGTGTGCGAACCCAAGTTTGCGTTTCATCATGGGCGTCCTCATGTCACCGCGACAGCCGCGCTCCAGAAGGATGATTGGATCCATGTACCTGTGCGTGACAGTTTAAGCAGCTCTTGCCGAGCAGAAAGGCCGAAGCGCCGGCAGGCGGAAGCCCGCCGGGCCTATTCGGCAAACTTGGATGCCCCGCCCGGGCATGACACTGCTGACAAAGAAAGGGCGGCCGTTTGTTCAACAGTGCTGGGTGATTCGAGCCGTGGGGCCGGTGGCACAGCGTACAGTCCTCCGAGACCGGCGCATGTTCCCAAAGGAAGGGCCCCCGCTTTTCGGCGTGGCAGTCGTAGCAGGTTTCATTGATTGTCGGCCGAATCAGTTGATATTCCGTGTCCGCGCCGTGGGGCGCATGACAGGTGGTGCAGGTCATCAATCCGAAGCGAATCGGATGCGCCGAGGGTTTCAGGCTCTCCGCGCGCTGCCGAAGATGGCATTTGAAACAAACCTTGGGCTGGGCCTTGGAGTTTAAAACCGGGTCGTGCTCCGCGTGGATTGTGTGGCAGCTCGCGCACGAAAGATCATTGCTTTGATGGACGCCTCCATGCCAGCCGAAATTGAGCTTGCGTTCGTGGCAGTGAAGGCAGGTCTTATTTTGAAGTGCGACGGGTGTCTCGGCATCCGGCCCGAAACCCAGCATCCTGGGCGGGTTTGCACCGCCTTCGATTTCACCGGCGTGCGCGGCTCCCGGTCCGTGGCAGCCTTCGCACTGGCGCTTGGCAAAGGGCGTGCGTTTGTCGTCCCTTTCGGCATGCGGTGTTTTGAAGAGCGAGGGCACGGGATAAACGGTGTCTTCCCCGCCGTGACAGAGCAGGCAGGTGTCCGCGCCACTTTCAGTGTAAATGGCGCTTTCGGAGGGCTTGTCCGGGGTTTGCCCCAGGACGCGTTCTTCGATGGGCGGCGCAAAGGTAAATAGAAGAAAGAATATTGAGAAAAGTAGCGCCTTGACGCTGTGCACAATCCCTGGCATTGTCCCGGGCCTCTCCCGCTTTGGTGCGTCTGTCATTCGATATGATGGACCTTTTTCACGTCGGCCAATTTGTCTTTCCCGTGGCAGACCCCGCAGGTTTCAACCACGACTCCCGCTGTTGCGGAGGTCAGCGTGCCGTCGGCCGCTTGTGTGGCGTCGAATGCGCCGCCGTTCTGCTTCATGTGCTCAAGCGAGAGCGGCGCGTTATGACAGGCGGAGCAGGCAGAGGTCGTCGGTGTAATCCTGGTGTCGTCGAGCGGATCCGCGACGTTTGTCCCCGTATCAATTGTGGTCGCCAATACGCCAGTTCCGACGGAGTAATAGGTCTCGTTGATGTGGCACTGTGAACATTTATTCAGATTTCCCGGGAATTCAACAGCCCGGAAATCGTGGGCCCTGCCTCCGAATCCGTACACCACTGTCCCCACGCCGTCCGCTCCTGCGTGAAGAGCATGAATCAGACGTTTAAAGTCGATGGATTCTTCCTTTTTCCCATCCAGCGCGCTTGAAGGGGAGGTGGGACGGCGGTTGATGTCGGTGTTGTTCGCGTTATGGCAGCCGAGGCATTGGTCGATGTTGTCCGTCCGGTTCGCGCCGTGCAGACTCAGGGTTTTATGACAGGCGTTGCATTTATCGATGCTGACCACGGCGCGCCGGGCGGAGGGAGTCGCATCCGTGATCGCGAAGAATGTCGTCGCCCCTTTTACGGCGATACGTTCGGCGGTGCCGTCTCCGTTCACATCGACGGCAGGGTGCCCTTCGATCGAAACCATGCCTGATCCTGTCATCCCTGTTGGGATGGCCGTAGTGGAGGTCATGGTGAAGGTGCCGTTGCCGTTGTTGGCCGCACCGCCGCCCAAGGGATTGAGGCTGACCATGGATGCGGGCGAGCGGCCTGAGCCGGTGTTGTTGTAGTCACTTGTTTGCCATCCAATATCGATGGCGACCCGGCTGGCGCCGCCACCCTGCACAAAAGGCGCATCGCCTTCGATGTTGTAAGCCACATCATTATTGGCCGGGTTGGTGACCGAGAAGGTGATTTGAGGGAATTCTCCCGGCGATGTGTTCGTGATGTTCAGGATGTTGAATTTGAATTTCGCGGCCTCTTCGACTTCAAGCATGGCATGGGAGCGGTCGATTGCCCCGACGAACCCACCCTGTTTGTGGCAAATCGTGCAATCGGCGTTCGTGACGGGCAGGTTTTCGAGACTGTGGTTTTGTCCTGTTTCGAAGTTGATGTTATCGTGACAGGAGCCACAGACTTCTTTGCTCGGTGCGCTGAGCCATTTACCGGCATCCGGCGTTTCCGTGTCCTTTTCATCGTGACAGGTACGGCAGTTCCGAATGTCCTGCGGCAACTTCACCTTGGAATAATCATGCTTGGTGTCCCTGAAACCCCAAATTGCGTATTCCCCTCCGCCGACAACGCTCGGAAGGTTTTCTCCCCGGTGAATTTTGTGGATCATGATTTTAAAGTCGAG
>JBHHXB010000031.1:0-17384 GCA_046756825.1 Nitrospiria bacterium
ATAAAGTTTGATTTTTGAATCGGCGCGTCGCGGGAAATCCGAATCGGAGGGTTTTCATTATCCATCATCGGCACCGCTTCGTGGTAGCAGTCACGCGGCGGTAATTTTAATTTTTCCGAAGGCATGGACACCCATCCCCGCGCATGCGTCACAAAAAAACCATCCACCGCAACAGCGACAGGCAATGTGACCTCGGGCTTTTCCCCGACCATGAAACCGACCAGCGGAAAATCATAAAAATCCTGCTGATTTTCACCGTGAAGGACAATCCCCCCGGAATTTAAAAGATAGGAGATTTCAACATTATCGGGCTGAATGGCCAGCGGCGTATTCACCACGCGGCACATCACAAGCAACACGGAAGGGAGCCGCGCGCCAGGCCACGAGACGATGGCCTCCATGCCCCGCATCAAGCCCGGTCCCGCCGTCGCCGTCAAACAGCGCACCCCTGAGCGTGAAGCACCCGCAATGGCCGACATCGCCCCGATTTCCTCTTCGGCGCGATAATAATCCTTGAGATAGCCTTCCGCGTAAAGGTAACCGACTTGCTGCATGGTTTCACTTTGAGGCGTAATCGGATAGGCGATGGCGATATCCACGTTCGCGCGGCGGACTGCTTCCTTCGCCGCCTCACTGCCCGTTATAAACTCCTTTTCCCTGGGAGCGTCAACAAGAAGATAATCCGGATCAGCGACACGCTGTGCCGCAGCGCCTTTCTTTTCTTCTTCGACTTCCTCCTGCGTTGGCGGCGGGCCGGAAATCACATGCGCCCGCGGATCATCATTCCTGACATGGGGTTCAGCGGCTTCTTTTACTTCTTCGGACATGACATAACCTCCATTGGCTTACTCTTAAAATTATTATTCCGCTGTCTCATCCAAACCGCTTTCCAACTCATGAGAAAACGAGCCCGGCACATCCGACTCCAACTCATCCTGTGGTTTTTCCACGGCTTCATCAGAAAGTCTTGAAATCTGGGCCCAACCGGTCGGAATAATTCCTTTTCCTTCATAGAGCGGTTTGATCCCGTTTTTCTTGACTTTGATAATCGCATCCCGGAAACGGACGAGCTTTTCGATATCAAAACTCGGAACGGAACACATCGCATCTTCATGTCCGGCTTCGGCGCAGAGAGCCACGGTGTAGCAGTTGGTGCCCGCCCGTACCATTTTCAGCGTGATATTCGCAAAATGGCAATGCACCCCGATAAACACACAGGCCTCAATCTTGTTGTGCCAGATGGTCAGATTTGGATGACAAGGATTGATCACGGCTTCCGGATCAATCTTGGGATAAATTGGCCGGTAATCCGGCATGGGGATAATGCGTATACCCGGAAGCTCACGCGCAACATCAAAAAAGTATTTCGACTTTTCGTTCGTGTGGTCGTTCCACCCCCAAAGCACCAAGGGGCCGGGAAAAAGTGTGGGATTCCTTCGTGTTAAGAGTGCGATCGCGGCCTTTTCGAGCGCCTCCTGTTCACTGACAATTTTCCCTTCGACCAATCCTTCCCCTTCCTCCGGAAGCGGAACGCCCATAACGGTCGCCGCCGGGGGAAGAATGCCCTCCGGTCCGGGAACAACGGCATAAGCGCCTTCATTTCCTTGCATCATCACTGCTCCTTATACGCTGAGTACGCTAATAATCACTGAATAAATTGAATGTTTTTTCGGAACAATCCCAACAAAAAAGGCCGTAAAATTTTTTCCCATGATAAGTCAGGGGTGAAAGCCTTGTCAATTCAAAAAAATCTAAATCACTGATGAAGATCCAATCCAAATTTTTCTTGAAGAGCGCTTTGCGCTTGTTGTCTAATGACCGCTGATAAACAACGTTATCATTGACGTCAGGCTGTCTTGAATCAAACCGCAGAGCATGGATATGCCGCATCCCATTCTGATTCTTTTGTTTCCCTTACTAGCGGGCCTCCTCATCCCCGTGCTTTGGTCTCGCTGGGGTGAAAAAACCGCTAAAATCGGGATCACCGCGCAATCGGCTTCCTTTGTCCTTTCTGTAATCGTTCTTTATGATGTCTCTCAAAACCCGCCGATCAACATTGCGTTGTTCCCGTCTTTAAGCGCGCTCAACCCCCTGTTTGGCTTCGGGCTGCACATTGACCGTCTGGCGGCCGTCATGATGGTACTGATCACGGGCGTCAGCAGTATTGTTCATCTTTATTCGAAGACCTACCTTCAGCAGGAACCGGGATATGCGCGGTTTTTTTCGCTGCTTTCCTTGATCACCTTTGCACTGCTCTGTCTCGTGACCAGCCCAAACCTCCTCATGCTTTTTATCTTTTGGCAACTCATCAGCTGGCTGCTGTACTTGCTCCTGGCTTTCAATTACACGCATGGCGAAACCTGCCGCGCGGCCTTCAAAACACTGATCATTTTCAGACTGGGCGATCTCTTTTTTCTTGCGGGGGTTTTTCTGGCCTACCATCTTTACGGCACACTCGAATTTCCACTTCTGTTTGAAAAAGCGGCCGCCTCGGATATCACACTCCCGCTGCTTCCCGGCGGCCTGCTGACAATGAACGGTGTTACAGCCGTATCGCTCTTGATTTTCGTCGGGGCAATGAGTAAGTCCGCCCAGTTTCCATTGCACGTGTGGCTGCCCGACACGATGTTCGGCCCAACCCCTGTTTCGGCCCTGATGCACGCCGGCATTGTTAATTCAGGCGGCTTCCTCCTGAATCGCCTTGCGCCGCTCTATGGTCTGTCCCCGGCCAGTCTCAACCTTATTTTTGCCCTTGGCGCGTTTACCACCTTTGTAGGCGCAAGCATGATGCTGACACAAAACGATGTCAAAAAAATGCTCGGATACTCGACGATCGCGCAGATGGGGTACATGATTATGGAATGCGGATTAGGTGCCTTCGCGCTCGCCATTTTCCATTTTATCGCCCACGGCCTCTTCAAGGCCTCCCTGTTTTTAAACGCTGGCAGTGCGATTCATTTAGCACGCACCGAACCCAAATCCCCCAAGCCCACAAAAATAGCCCGCATTTTATCAGAGCCAACCACCACCACACCCTTTTCCCGGCTCATCTGGTTGTCCGGCTTTATGATTACCCTTATCCTGCCCCTGGTGACGCTGCTCGTGGCCCACGATGTGTTTCATATCCCCCTCTCCGACGAGGCCCACGGGGCGGTCATCTTCCTGTTTTTCGGCTGGGTGACGGCTTCACAGGCGATTCTCAGTATTTATCGTTTAAACGCCACCGCGTCATGGAAGGTCGTCGGCGCGATGATTTCCGCGCTGGTTCTCATTATCTTTACTTATCTTTTCGCCGGAGAGCTCTTTACGATTTTTCTTTACCCGGCCAAGGGGGAAGCGGCCTTCTATTTTGAAACCGCCGCGCTACCCACAACACTCTTTGACTTCATCGTTATTATGACATCGATTATTATTATTTCGGCCTGGGTCTTTCTCTACGCCAACGCCAGAGGGCAGCATATCCTGATGCCCGCGTGGGTGGACCAGTTCAAAGAAAAGTTTTACGTCCTGTCGATGAACCGTCTTTACATCGATCATTTCTATCAAAGACTGTCCCGGCGCGTGATCCAAGCGGCAAACCGGCTTGACAAGCGATATCTCGCATGGCTGCCCTGAAATGAACACCTTCCCCAATATTTCCCAGGTTGCCGTGCTCATCCCTATTTTAGGCGCGTTTGCGGGTCTTCTTTTTCGGAAGCGCCCCAAGGGGCTTCTCCTGTGGTTTCAAGGCATGTCCGCGCTCCTTCTTGCCTTTCTCTGTTTTGTCTCAGACGCCATCTTCGACCCGGCAAGCGTCCCGCTCGTCTTTATGGTGACTTTGTCCGCTTTTTTCGCCGTGCTGGGGCGGCGGCTGAAATCCACACCGGCGGTTGACCTTTTTGAAATCGGGGGACTGTGCGGACTCGGGCTCGGCTTTTTATTAACACCCCATACCTTAAGCCTCCTCTTTCTTATCGGCGTCTTCGCCCTGCTCATCGCCATTCAACTCAGAACGGCTGGACTGAGCAACCCCGGCACGCGGTGGGTCATCGGGCTTTATGGCATGGGTATTTTGTGGATTATGGTCGCTTTCTCTCTTTCCGGCGCGGCAAAACAAGGGGCCTTGTTCCTGGCCTGTCTCACATTGCTTCCGCTGTTTCCATTTCACGGGGCCTATACCTCGCTGCTTAAAGGCCTGTCAGGCGTGCTGCCCGCATTTCTGGCGATTTTTCTTCCTGCGCTCGGGCTCTACGGGCTTCTTCCCCTGCTACCCGGTCTGCCTGACGGAATCAAGGGAATCATCCAAGTGTGTGCCGCGCTCGGGATGGCGATGGGGGCACTGCGTGCCCTCGCCCAAATCCGCATCCC
The DNA here is from genome assembly GCA_046756825.1 of Nitrospiria bacterium. Lineage (GTDB taxonomy): Bacteria > Nitrospirota > Nitrospiria > SBBL01 > JAADHI01 > JAADHI01. The sequence goes on from JBHHXB010000031.1 coordinate 4,348, forward strand.
GCATCTTTTGGCGCAATGCGCCCTGGTTTTTTGGTCAATTTTGTGGTTGGCGCTCTGCCTCCCGGCTGTCAGTCCAGCCGCGGGTACTCTTTTTTTAAGCGCTGCGGGCCTGACTTTGTGTGGATTGTTTTTAAGCTGGCACGGACTTAAAGCCCGCTACGGGGATCTTTTACTTGATCACTTCAGCGGGCTCGCTTCTGTGATGCCGCGTTTTTCAATCCTGTTCGCCTTGCTGATTATGGCGGCAACGGGTCTGCCCTTTTTGGGTGTTTTTTCCGGGTTGATCGAACTCGCGTTTTCGCCTTCAATGACATTCTCCTGGGGATTTGTCCTGATTCTGACCGCTTGGTTTTTCATGTCGTGGCGGCTCCCGCTCCTCATGCAGCAAACGCTTTTTAGAAAATCAAACCCGAATTGGATGTATCACGATTACACGCCGCGCGAAGCGGCCGCACTGGCGCTCATTGTAATCACATTAGTGATTTTAGGCCTCGCCCCCTATGCCCTGCCGGGTCTCGATCACCTGAACACCGCATCCGAAATCGCAATGAAGACGAAATGATGGATTTAATGCAAAAAAAGCAGTTTAGCGACGCGTCCCGAATGAGCATGCTCGCACGGGTCAAGCTGGTGAGCGAACGCGCCGCGACATCCTGGCCAATGCACACCTTCATCTCCAGAAATTCCCTGCATGACTTCGAATATCTGGAGTTTAAGGAGGCACTCCTCCAGGGCAAGCGACATCTGGGCGGCGAGGGCTATCTCAAAAACCAGCTCTATCGGCAGTATTATCAACGAGGCCGGATCCTCGAAAAACATCTGGACGCCGCGCTGAAACCCATCGTTTCAGAGAGCGAAATCGTGTTGAACGGCCGGAAAATCACGCATCGCGAGGTTTTGCGCGCACACTTCATACACGGGATTTCTTCGCCCGCGCCCGAAATACTGGAAGCCGCCGTTCAAAACAATCCGGCGAAAACGCACATTGAAACCCTTGCAAAAAAGTTGAGCACCGCCGCCCCTTCGGAGGCCGAAAACCCGATCGATCATTTTGTTTCGGACACGCATTCCGCGCTCGCACAGCGATTCACACTCTCCGGTTGGCTGGACTCTCTTTTTGAGACAGGCCTCACCGGGCAGATCAATCAGGAAATGATCAAGTGGTGCCTCCCCTTTTTGGATGAAGGCCAGTCTCCCTGGCCGCTTCCTTTCCGGGAAGAAGGGCTGGTTCAGTCATGGAAAAAACTGGCCGCGCGGGAATCGGCCTTCAGCGGCATTGCGGGTATCAAGGAAAAACTCGAAAAAATCCCGGAGCACCCGACAGACCTGCTCATAGAAAGTCTGGAAGCCCTCGGTATTCCCGAACCCTTATGGGAAGATTACCTGGGCCTCCACCTTTCAGCCCTCACCGGGTGGACCGCGCTGATGAAATGGCGCTCCGAACACCATGATTACCGGTGGCAGGAGGCCTGTCCGGTCACACTCATCCAATATCTGGGGATTCGGCTTTGGTACGAACGCGAATGGGTTTCAAAAATTGCCCGTGAGCAAATGGGGATTTCGGGAACCCTGGATGCCTTTTTGTCCGCTGTCTCGGCCTCTCCGTCGATATTTTTTCTCAGGCGTGAACGCGCGGCAAATCGCCTGCCAGCCTCCCGGGCCGAAACCTTCGACCGACTTTGTCACCGCTCGCTCGAACCCAAGGATCCCGCATGGGAAAGGCTCGCCAATCAATACGCGAAAGACGCCGGGGTAAAGCAGCGTCGGCTTCAAGCCCTGTCCTCGGCCTGGCGGATCGTTTCGCTCTCAAAAACCCTGGATATTGCGCCAGAGCACCTGCTCCAAAGCCCGTTGGAAAATTTAAAGTCATTGACAATCTGGCTGGACGAGACACCCGAAACCCGCCACGGCCCCGTGTGGCTTGAAGCCCTTGAAGCCGGTTTTCAGGAAAGGCTGCTCAAAAAACTCAAACCCGGTATCAACGTCACAGAAACATCAAAAAATGACGTTTCAAAAAACGAGCGGCCCGAAGCGCAGGCGGTTTTCTGCATTGATGTCCGTTCCGAGTCCTTTCGCCGTCATTTGGAAAAAACGGGACACTATGAAACATTTGGGTTCGCCGGTTTTTTTGCAGCCCTCATCCGATACAAGGCCTTTGGAAGTCATCACGAAACCGATCTCTATCCCGCAGTCGCCAAGGCCAAAAATGTCGTCAAGGAAATCCCCCGGCCCTTTCAGGAGAAGCAGGTTCCCCGCTTTCATGCGGGTGCGGATTTTATTCATGCGGCGCACGCCCTCTTTCACGACTTGAAGGAAAACGTCATCACTCCATACGTCATGGTGGAATCCATCGGCTGGTTTTTCGGCATCCCCTTAATCGGAAAAACCCTTTTTCCGGCCGCCTATCTCAAATGGGCGCGATGGCTTAAAAACCGGCTTGCGCCGCCCGTCGCGACAACGCTCACCATCGACAAACTCACACGCGAAACGGTGATGAACATGATCGCGTCCGAACAGCGCGCCATTATCACAGAGGCGCTTCGCGCCCGGACAGATGTCCCGAAAAAAGGCATTTCCACCGAAGCCGTCGAGCTTTTAAGAAAGTTCGCCCTGCACGGCGGCACCGCCAGGGAAGCGCCGGGCGAAGCCGGGAAAAAAAAGCTCGACTTGCTGTTTAGCACCCCCGAAAAGCGGGATGCCTTCATCCATGCACTGCGGGAAGTCCATTCCATTACCGAGGCCTGGGCCTCCGCGCGCATGGAACGCATTACAAGAACCGGCTTTTCGGAAAGCGAACAGGTGATCACGGTGAAAACCGCGCTCAGTGTCATGGGATTGACAAGGAATTTCGCCAAATTGGTGCTTTTTTGCGGGCATGGCAGCACATCGGAAAACAACCCTTACGAGGCCGCACTCGACTGCGGCGCCTGCGGCGGCAACCCCGGCAACCCCAATGCAAGGGTTTTGGCGGCTCTCGCCAACAAGGCCCATGTGCGCGAACATCTTAAAAAGGAAAATATCATCATCCCGGACGACACGCACTTTATCGCCGGCCAGCACGATACGACCACCGACGAGGTGGTCATTTATGATCGGGAAGACCTTCCATCCACCCACAAAAATGCGCTGGATCAATTGATCCTCGACTTAAAGCAGGCCGGCGCGGACAACAGCCGTGAACGGAGTCAACGCTTCCCCGACGCCGCGCACTCATCCAAAACAGACGCAGGCCACGAAGGTCTCGGCCGTAGTGCCACCTGGAGTCAGACCCGCCCGGAATGGGGGCTTTCAGGAAACGCGGCGATGATTATTTCCAGCGGGTCGCTGATCAAAGACGTGGATCTGGATGGACGGGTTTTTCTCCACTCCTATCGTCAGGAAGATGACCCGACAGGCCAGCTTCTTGAAATCATCATGACAGGCCCCCAGGTTGTGGCCCAATGGATCAATATGGAATACTATTTTTCCACCACGGACAATGAGGTCTACGGCAGCGGCAGTAAAATCTACCACAATGTGGCAGGCCGGATTGGCGTCATGTACGGCGCGACAAGCGATCTTCGCATGGGACTGCCCGCGCAGTCGCTTTTTACCGGAGAAACGCCCTACCACGAACCCATGCGCCTGTTTACCTTGATTCAAGCGCCAAGAGACCGGATTCAAAACATTATTTCCCGGCATCGGGTCTTGCAGGAGCATTTTAATCATCAATGGGTCCATCTCGCCGCCCTTGAAAAAGGACGGATTTATCGCTACATTCCCGGTGGAACGTGGCGAGAGGAAAACGAATGATGCCTCACAAGCACATATTTCCAACATTTTTAAGGAAGGATGGTCATCCATGTCTGAATTAAAACTTTATCCTATGAAGGAAATCCGAATCATTATTCAGGGCGAACAGGTCGAATTCATCACCGAACTCCTCGACACGATCAAGGTGGGAGGATACACCGTCATTAGCAACCTTTCGGGGAAAGGGCACCATGGATACCACGCCGCCCACCCCATGTTTAATGAAATGGACAGCATGCAGATGGTTATGACGGTCGTCCCTCAGGAAAAAGTCGAATCCATTCTCGCGGGCTTAAAACCCATCTTTCCACGACACACGGGCATCATGCTCGTTTCCGATGTCTCCGTGACGCGCGCGGAGTATTTCTCCAACCCCTCGGAGTAGCGGTAAAATCAAGGATATCTGGGAGAATCTTCCGCTCCGGGAAATCCCGGAGAACACACCCGTGAATGCTCCCCTTAAAATACTCCCTTCGTGGTATTGTCCGGGTCTCCCTAAAGCGATATATTCCTCTCATAGCTTGTAATATCACACATAACGGGAGGTCTCACGATGAAACAGAACCGTCTTATGTATTTAAAATACTCTGTTTTAGGGATCGCATCGATTTTTCTTTTATCCGCCTGTTCCGGGGGCGGCTCTAGCAGTTCCCGGGTGCAGATTCCATCGCTCATGTCTCCGAGCGCCGTCACCGGGGACGCGGCAAGAAAAAACAATGAAGGCGTTGATCACCTGGTTCAAGGACACTACGACGTGGCGCTGAAATATTTTAAGGAAGCGCTCGCAATGAAACCCAATTTCGCGGAAGCCCATTTTAATATGGCGATTTCCCTGGATGGCATGGGAAAACACACGGAGGCCACCGCCGCATTTAAAAAGGCAAAAGAATTTGGCGGAGAGAATCAAAAAATCGTCGACAGCACCATTTTAAAGAAGCACCTCAATTTGTAACAACTGTTTTGAGGTCCCTTCCACCTCCACCCTTGGGAAGGGACCTCGAAACACCACATCCTGCACCCATTAGTCCAAAAGACCCATCTATTTTTCCTGACAACTAGGTCTTTTTCTTTATTGAAGATCCCGTATTCAACACGCTAGAATGCGGAAATTTTCTTAAAGCATTTATTATTTTATGGCGAACCGGGTTTTATTCGGATGATTGGCAGCGCAACCCCAGTTAACTACGTCCCCATCTTTATCTTTATTGTCATTTCCCTCGTCTTCGGCATCGGTACGCTCGTCATCAGTTATTTTGTTCAGGTCCGCATCAACGACCCGGAAAAGCTTTCCACCTATGAATGCGGCAGCGAACCCTTTTCCGATGCGCGAAGCCCCTTTCCCGCGCGTTACTACATCATCGCCATGCTCTTTGTGATTTTCGATGTGGAAGTGGCCTTTCTCTATCCCTGGGCGGTTGTCTTTGACAAAATCGGCCTCTTTGGCCTCATCGAAATGATTATCTTTATCGCCCTCTTCCTGGTTGCCTATGTATATGCCTGGAAGAAAGGAGGTCTGGAGTGGGATTGACGGGGAAATTCGAAGCCAATTACGTCACCTTGAAATTGGATCAGGCGGTCAACTGGGCGCGGAAGGGCTCGCTTTGGCCGATGGTCTTCGGCCTGGCCTGCTGCGCCATCGAAATGATCGCGGCCGTCGCCTCGCGTTACGACATGGACCGCTTCGGCGCAGGCATCTTCCGGGGCTCGCCCCGACAGTCCGACTTGATGATTGTGTCGGGCACCGTCTGCCGCCGCATGGCTCCGGTCATCCGCAAGGTATACGACCAAATGCCGGAGCCGAGATACGTCATCGCCATGGGATCCTGCGCCACCTCAGGCAATTTTTACGACACCTACAGCGTCGTTCAAGGGGTGGACCGCTTCGTGCCCGTCGATATCTATGTGCCGGGCTGTCCGCCGACGCCGGAGGCCCTGCTTGAGGGACTGATGCGGCTTCAGGATCAGATTATGAAGAAAAAGGTCTTTGTCAAAGCATGAGAAACATGCGGCCTTTCAGAGTGCCACGGGGTATGGACAACGGCGCGGAGCACGATCTCGCGCAAAAGATCCGGGCGGCCGCGCCCTCGGCCTATGTGGGCGCGGCAATTTTCAGGGGAGACCTCTCCGTCCACATTGTTCGGGACGGCCTGCTTCCCGTCTGTCGGCTTTTAAGGGACGATCCCGCGCTTGACTTCGATTATCCGGTCCACATTACTTCGGTCGATTACCCGAACGACGCGGATCGCTTTGAAGTCGTCTATGAATTTTTTTCAATCCGGAAAAAACACCGCATCCGTCTTAAAACACGGGTGCCGGAAGACGACTGCACCGTGGAATCCCTCACCGCGCTTTGGCCTGGTGCCAACTATCTGGAGCGGGAGGTTTACGACATGATGGGCATCCGTTTTAAGAATCATCCCGAGCTCAAGCGGATTCTGCTTCCGGATGATTACGACGAGGGTTATCCGCTCCGGAAGAATTTCCCGATACAAGGCCGAGGCTGGCGCGACAACTTTGATTTTCCACTTTAAAGGAAACTGGATTTAATGGCCGTAGAAACGCCCGATACAACCCAAGAAAAAAAGACGCTCCCCTTACTGAGGACAGAAGAGCTTCTGCTCAACCTGGGGCCGCAACACCCTTCGACGCACGGTGTTTTAAAAGTCATTCTTACCCTGGAGGGCGAAAAGGTCGTCAAGTCCGAACCGGTCATGGGCTTTCTGCATCGCGGTGTCGAAAAAATCGCCGAATCGGTTACCTATAACCAGTTCATCCCGCACACGGACCGCCTCGACTATATTTGCGCGATGTACAACAACTTCGCCTTCGTCCGGGCCGTTGAAAAAATACTCGATATTTCCGTCCCCGAACGCGCGGAATATTTAAGAACCATCGTCGCAGAAGTCCAGCGCATTATCGGCCACCTTTTCTGGCTGGGTACGCAGGCACTCGATATCGGTGCCATGACCGTCTTTTTCTTTACCTTCAGAGATCGGGAATACTTGCTGGATCTTTTTGTGGAGCTCTGCGGCGCGCGGCTGACGACCAGCTGGTATCGCGTCGGGGGCGTGGAACGCGACTTTACGCAGAAGTTCATCGACGGCCTTCACAGCTTTATCGAGGGTTTCCATGCCAAAATCGAGGAGTACGACACCCTCCTCATCAACAACCGGATTTGGCTGGCCCGGACAAAGGACATCGCCGTCATTTCAGGAGAGGATGCCGTCGCCTACGGGCTCTCCGGATCGGTGCTGCGGGGATCGGGCGTGGATTACGACCTGCGTAAAGTCAGTCCCTACGGCGCCTACGACAAGGTGGAATGGACAGTGCCGCTCGGCACCAAGGGCGATACCTATGACCGCTACTGGGTGCGCATGGAAGAGATGAAGGAAAGCACGAAAATTATCAAACAGTGCCTTGACCAGCTCCCGGAAGGCGACTACAAGGCCTACCTTCCCCAGGTCGTCACCCCGCCAAAGGAGCGGGTATTTACCGACATGGAGAGCATGATCTATCAGTTCAAACTCTTCACGGATGGCTTCAATGTCCCCGAAGGCGACATTTACTGCGGCACAGAGGCTCACAAAGGCGAGCTGGGTTTTTACATCGTGAGCCAGGGCGGCGGCAAACCCTACCGTCTGAAAATCCGCGCCCCTTCCTTTATTCACATGGGGGCCTTCGACCACATGGCCAAGGGATATATGATCGCGGACATTATCACTATTTTCGGAACCTACGATATTGTCATGGGAGAGTGTGACCGTTAAATGAGCAGTGTCGGAAAACAAAGCGCCGCGCCGGACGCAATCAAAAAAATGGTTGAAATCACCATCGACGGCAAGGTCGTCACGGCGGAGGAAGGCTCCTCTCTTTTTAACGCCGTGAAATGGACAGGCGTTGAACTCCCCGCCATGTGCTATCACTACAGTTTTTCGCCTTTCGGCTCCTGCGGCCTCTGCCTGGTCGAGGTCGAAGGAAAGAAAAACAACGTGCGCGCCTGCACGGCCAAAGTGGTTGAAGGCATGGTCGTGAGTACTGGCACCGACAAGATGGTCCAAGCCAGGAAAGGGGCGGTTGAAAAACACCTCACCACGCATCCGCTGGACTGCCCCGTCTGCGACAAGGACGGCCAGTGCGAACTGCAGGACATGACCTACGATCTCGGGGTTTACGACATTAAAACCCCGAAAAGGAAGACCATCCCGGAGGATACCCGAAGCCTTGTCCTCGACTTCAACATGGAGCGCTGCATTCTCTGCGGTCAGTGCATCAACGTCTGCAAAGAAGTGCAATTGGTCGATGCGCTTTGCTTCTATAAAAAAGACAAACAAAAGCACGTCGGCGCGCACGGCGGGGAAACGCTTTATTGCGAGTTTTGCGGCGACTGCCTGGCCGTTTGTCCCGTCGGCGCCATTGTCAGCAAATTTTCAAAATACACCTTCAAACCCTGGCAGCTTAAAAAGACGGACACGACCTGCGGCTACTGCTCGGACGGCTGCGCCATCACCCTGGAAACCAAGGACCGCGACATTCAAGTCGTCACCTCGAAGCTCTCCTACACCTCCAAGTTCGGCTATGACGTCGAACCCGGCGAGGGGCATGGCGGCATGTGCGTGCGCGGGCGTTTCGGCTTCGCCTATGTCATGAGCGGCGACCGGCTCGAAAAACCGCTCGTAAAAACCGAAAACGGTCTTCAGCCGACCGCCTGGTTTAACGCCTTGATGCAAATCGGAAAACGACTGAACAACATCAAGGAGACCCACGGCGGAGAGGCCATCGCCGGGCTCGTGAGCGGCCGCTGCACCAACGAAGCCGTGTATCTCTTTCAAAGGCTCATGCGCTCGGTTTTAAGCACCAACAACATCGACACCGCCGCGCGCTACGGTCACATGAATTCCATCCACGCCCTGCAAAAAGCCTTGAAAATCGGTAAGGCAACCATCACCTACGAGCAGCTTGCGCTGTCCGACGCTATCCTCATGGTTGGCTCAAACCTGACCGAAACCAATCCCATCACCGCACTGCGCCCCAAGGCCTCGATGACGGAGTTCGGCGGAAAGCTGTTTGTGGCCGACACCAGCAAGACCAAGATTTTGAATCTGGCGACCCATCCGCTCCAAATCGCGGTGGATTCGGAGTCCTTTTTTCTTCAGGGACTGATCAAAGCAGTCATTTCAAAAGAGGTGGCCGACCCTGATTTTGTCGAAAACTACCCGGCGGCCTACGCCGCGCTCAAGCACGCCGCCGAAAACCTCTCCGAAACATTGATTACGGAAAAGACCGGACTGGACTGGGAGAAAATCGAAGAGGCCGCCGAGGCCTTGGCCCGCTCAAAACGCGGCGTGCTGCTTTGGGGCGAAGGCATCGTTTCCAGCCCGGGGGCCTATGAAAACGTCCTGCGCTTAGCGGATCTCGCGTTCTTGTGCGGCCTGACCCGAAAAGAGGGCGCAGGTCTTTTGCCCATCTGCGAGGAAAACAACGAACAGGGCGCGGTGGACATGGGCGGCGTACCGGAGTTTTTACCGGGACAAACGGACTTTTTGTCCAAAACGGATCGACAACGCTTCTCGAATGCCTGGCATGCCGAACTGCCCGAAACGCCGGGGCGGACACTGCCGGAAATCATCGAAGCGGCCCATCGCGGCGAAATCAAGGCCTTGTACATCGTGGGCGAAAATCCGCTGGGCACGCTTCCAGCCGAAATGAAGGTACGGGAGGCATTGGAAAAGATCGACCTGATTATTTGCCAGGATCCCTTCCTCACCGAAACCGGGGAAATGGCGGACTACGTGCTCCCCGCCGCCGTTTTCGCGGAAAATGAGGGGACCTATACAAATACAGCGGGCAAGGTCAACCGGGTGGCGGCGGCCTTTGATCCACGCGGAGAAATCCGACCGGACTGGAGGATTTTCACCGATCTTTCAAAACACCTGGGCCATCCCATTCAATACCGCTCCGTCGAGGAAATTCACGACGACATCGCGAAAATGGTCCCCGGCTATTACCGGGCGGAAAAATCCGAAGCGCGACCCGATGCCTATCGCGATGCGCAATTTATCGAAACAATTTCGGAACGCTATTCCGTGCCCACAGCCGAGCCGAACAAATCAAATCACACGTTGTCGCTGGAGCAGATTCTCTATCACTCCGGAAAACTCACCACCCGGGACGCCGGCTTGATGAAGATTTATGACAAAGCGGTTTTATTGTTGAGCGAAGCGGATGCCGAGGCGCTGGGCGGATTGGTCACGGGGGATCCCGTTCACATCAAATCGGATTTGGGGCAATTGGAAGTCAAAGTGGAGCTTTCCCCTGATCTTCCGAAGGGCCTGGTTCAGTTTCCGATCCACTTTAACGATCCGCCGCTCAAAGACCTGCTCAAAGCAGAAATCGACCCGGTCACGAAAGTCATCTATTTCAGAAAGGGACCGGTTAAACTGGAACGGCCGGCGTCACTGGATCTGAGGGTCGTCACAGAAGAGACACCGGAAGACCCGGCATACACGTCTCCGGAGGAGGAGGCATCATGAAAAAACTGCTCCGTCTCGTGCTTTTTTCAGAAATCGTGAAGGCCTTGAAAAAGGTCTTCGGCCACTACTTTGTGAAAGAGGTCACCCTCCAATACCCCCATGAGAAAAACACCTTTCCGGATACGCACCGGGGTGCGCTCTGCCTGCTCCGCTACGAAAGCGGTGAGGAGCGTTGCGTCGGCTGCGACCTGTGTAACGCGGCCTGTCCTTCCTACTGTATCACCGTGGACAGCGCCGTGGAAGAGAAAGACCACGTCATGCGGCGCTATGCGAAATCCTTTGACATTGACATAACAAAGTGCGTCTTCTGCGGGTTTTGCGTGGAGGCCTGTCCGGTGAACGCGCTCGGCATGACCAAAATGTATGAATTCTCCACAAGCAACAAAAGGGAGCTTGTCTTTAACAAGGCTAAACTCTATGAAATCGGCGAAACATGGTATGGCCAGGCCAAGGGATACCTGATCGCCCACAACCAGGAAGGCGAGGATGAAACGGTTAGTGAATACCGCTACCGCTTCCCCTCTTCGAGAAAAGAAGAAGAGGTTGAAGCATAAATAATGGTTGAAACCGCCTTTTTTATCTATTTTGCAACACTCACAATTTTTTCCTCCATCATGACAATAGGGTTTAGAAGTCCCATCTACTGCACGCTGGGCCTGCTTTCGACACTCTTGCATGTGGCCGGCTTGTTTGTGCTTTTAAATGCCGAATTTATCGCCGCGATTCAAATCATCGTCTACGCCGGGGCCGTGCTCGTACTTTATCTCTTTGTTTTGATGCTCCTGAACCTGAAGAAGGCCGAGGACTTCGTGCACAAACAGGTATGGATCGCGCTGTTTTTCGGCGTGGTGCTCGTCATCGAAATTTTAATCGGTCTTTTCAAAACGCCTTTTTTCTCGAAGACGGCCGTGGCCCCTTCAGAAGACGCTGTCGCATTGGGCAACACAGCGCAAATCGGGCTTTCCCTGTTTAACAAATACCTGCTCCCATTCGAGGTCGTGGGTGTCATCCTGCTGGGCGCCGTCATCGGCGCGCTGGTCCTGGCGAAAAAATACCAGCAGGCCAATGCGTAAACGAGAAAACATTCACTCATGATTCCTTTGTCCTACTATGTCACCGTTTCGACCCTCATGTTTGTGATCGGGCTGACCGGTATTTTAATCCGGAAAAACTTTTTAATTATCCTCTTTTCCATCGAGCTAATGCTGAACGCGGCCAACATCAACCTGGTCGCCTTTTCAAAACATTTCGGCGAGGTGGACGGGCAAGTCATTTCTCTTTTTATCATTACGGTTGCGGCGGCGGAAGCCGCCGTGGGCCTGGCGATTATCATCGTCCTCTTCCGCCGCAAAGCGACAACGAATGTGGACGAGCTCAACTTAATGAAGTGGTGATATTGAAACAAACCGCAGGAAAAATATAACGTGGAAGCCATCGAGTCCATTCGACCCTTTTTAGCCGTCCTGGTTTCCTTGATTGCCGCGGGCGCGGTCTTAAAATTTGACCACGACCCCAACCAGCGGGAGGCCGTTTCGATTTGCGCGGGTATCATTAAATTTCTCATCGTCATTTCGATGGCCCCCGCCGTCCTCGCGGGCGAGGTCTTTCATTACACCCTGTTTACCTTCGTGCCGGGCCTGGATATCGCCTTCCGGGTCGATCCCTTGGGGCTGTTTTTCGCCACGGTGGCGTCTTTTCTTTGGATCGTCACCTCCTGCTATTCCATCGGCTACATGCGGACGGCCGGTGAGAAAAACCAGACCCGCTACTTCTCCTGCTTTGCCATTTCGGTCTCCTCGGCTCTGGCCATCGCCTTTTCGGCCAACCTGCTGACCTTATTCATCTTTTATGAGATTTTAAGCTTTTCGACCTTCCCGCTTGTCGCGCACAAAGGCAATCAGACGGCTTTTGAAGGGGCGAAGAAATACATGATCTACCTCTTCGGCACCTCCAAGACCTTCTTTTTGGCGGCAGTCATTCTGACTTATAATGTCGCGGGCACGCTGGATTTTGCCAAAGGCGGTCTCTTCGGCGGTCAGGGCTCGCCTCTAATGCTGATCGTCATCTACATTTTGTTTATCGCCGGTATCGCCAAGGCCGGCATCATGCCCTTTCACGCCTGGCTGCCGGCTGCCATGGTCGCGCCAACACCCGTCAGCGCGCTTTTGCATGCCGTGGCCGTCGTCAAAGTCGGTGTCTTTTCCGTGCTGCGTGTGATTTTTCACGTCTTCGGCGTGGATCTCATGAGCACTTTGAATTTAGGCATGCCGACGGCCTTCTTTGTTTCGTTCACCATTATCATGGCGTCTATCTATGCCCTGACCCGCGACAACCTCAAGGCGCGGCTGGCTTACTCGACGGTCAGCCAGCTTTCCTACATCATATTGGGAGCGGCACTGCTCACGCCAAACAGCATGACGGGCAGCGTCATGCACATTGCCAATCACGCCTTTTCGAAAATCACCCTGTTTTTTTGCGCGGGTTCAATTTACGTCGCAACGCATAAAATCAAGATCAGCGAACTCAACGGTATCGGCCGCAAAATGCCCTGGACGATGACGGCCTTCGCCATCGGCACTTTAAGCATGATCGGCGTGCCGCCCGCCGCAGGGTTCGTAACCAAGTGGTATTTGGCGCTGGGCTCGATTGAGGCCCATCAGATTCCGATTCTATTTGTCCTGCTTTCCAGCACTGTTTTAAACGCGGCGTACTTTG
>JBHHXB010000032.1:0-17282 GCA_046756825.1 Nitrospiria bacterium
TCCTTATTTTCGATCATGGTGGCGGGCTTGATGGAGGTTTGAAGCGAGAAATCGGCGTCCTTCAATCCGTGTCCGGTCAGGGTGCAGACGACCCGGTCACCTTTTTTGAAATAGCCTTGCTGGTGAAGTTTGATGACACCGGCGACACCCGCCGCCGAGGCCGGCTCGCAAAAAATGCCCTCCAGTCCGGCGATCAGACGATAGGCCGCGATAATCTCATCATCCGTGACACTGTCGATTCCACCCTTTGATTCCAGGGCCGCCTGCTCCGCGCTCTTCCAGCTTGCGGGGTTTCCGATGCGAATTGCCGTTGCAATGGTCCTGGGGTGCGGGACGATTTTCCCGAGGACGATGGGTGCGGCCCCTGCCGCCTGAAAACCCATCATTTTGGGAAGACGGGCACATCTTCCCTTTTTCAGGTATTCCGTATATCCCATCCAGTAGGCCGTGATATTGCCCGCATTGCCGACCGGGAGAAAATGGTAATCCGGGGCGTTGCCCAAGTGGTCGCACACTTCGAAAGCCGCGGTTTTCTGTCCGGCCAGTCGATAAGGATTGATGGAGTTGACCAGGGTGACGGGATAGGTTTTCGAGACTTCGGTGACCAGAGAAAGGGCCTCGTCGAAATTCCCGTGCACCTGAAGAATGGTGGCGTGATGCATCATGGCCTGGGCCAGCTTGCCCAGGGCGATCTTGCCTTTCGGGATCAGCACATAGGCCTTCATGCCTCCCCGGGCGCTGTAGGCGGCGGCGGATGCGGAGGTATTGCCCGTCGAGGCACAAATCACCTTTTCCGCGCCCTCCTCCTTGGCCTTCGTAATAGCCAGTGTCATCCCCCGGTCTTTAAATGAACCTGTCGGGTTAATCCCCTCGTATTTCAGATAAAGGTCGATTTTCGCGCCGATTTCCGCAGCCAGACGCGGTGCGGGGAGCAGAGGCGTTCCGCCTTCCTCCAGCGTGACGACCGGGGTTTTATCGTTGACCGGAAGAAAAGGGCGATAGGCCTCGATGATGCCTGGCCAGCTCACGACGGCTCCTCCCCTTCCACGCGAATAAGCAGGGTCGCGCCAAGAATGCAGTCCAGCCGGTCGATTTCGTTTAAGGCGTTTTGCAGATGGGCTTCCTTCGCCAGGTGGGTCATCATAACGAGCGGTACACTGCCTTCGATTTTTCGTCCCTGCTGGATCACAGAGGAAATGCTGATGTTGTTTTTTCCCAAAATCCCGGAAATCCGGGCCAGCACTCCAGGGTGATCCCGCACCATGAAGCGAAGATAGTAGAGCGACTGGATCTCGGACATCGGGCGGATTCGAAGCGGCGTCCGCGCGGCAGGTATAAACGCGGCGGCGGGCACACGGCCGACGGACGCGCTTAAAATATTCCGCGCGATATCCACCAGGTCGCTCACGACGGCGCTGCCAGTGGGCAGGCTTCCCGCGCCCTGTCCGTAAAACAAGAGCTCGCCCACAGTTTCCCCTTCAACCGCCACGGCGTTAAACACCCCGCTGATTTTTGAAAGGAGGGTTTCCTTGGAGATCATCGTCGGATGCACGCGGGCTTCGATTTCATCCCCGACCTGTTTTGTGATGGCCAGCAATTTAATGTCGTATCCGAATTCCCCGGCGAAGGCGATGTCGATGGGTTTGATTTTTTCAATACCTTCTGTGTAGATCGCTTTCAACTCCACCGGCGTGCCAAAGGCCAGATTCGTCAAAATCGCCAGTTTGTGCGCGGAATCCCCTCCGCCGACATCCAGCGTCGGGTCAGCCTCGGCAAAGCCAAGGGCCTGCGCCTCCTTGAGCACCGATGAAAAATCGCGCCCCTCATCCCGCATCTTGCTCAAGATATAATTACAGGTGCCGTTCATGATGCCGTGAAGGGCTTTGATTTGCTCAGCGGACAGGCCTTCCTTCATTTCCCGCACAATGGGGATGCCGCCGCAGACCGCCGCCTCAAAGCCGACCGCCACACCCTCTTTCCGGGCCGCTTCAAAAATCTCTTCTCCGCACAAGGCGATCAGCGCCTTGTTTGCCGTCACGACATGTTTTTTTCTGCCGATGGCGTCCAGAATGAACTTTTTGGCATGATCGACGCCCCCGATCAATTCCACAACGATATCAATCTCCGGGTTTTGCAGCACCTCCGCCGGGTCTGTCGTCAGCAGGCCCTCCGGCAGCGTCAGCCCCCGGTCCCGCTCAATATCACGATCGGCGATTTTTACGATTTCGAGTTTCGCGCCAATCCGCCGCGCCAGCAGCGTTTGTTGATCCAGCAGGATTTTTACAGCGCCGGACGCGACTGTGCCGTAGCCGATGAATCCGATCTTGATTGTTCTTTTCATAGAGGCTTAAATTCCTTTAAGGACTTTTTTGATTCCCTGAATGGCCTGACGCGTGCGGTGCTCATTTTCGACGAGCGCAAAGCGGACATGACGATCACCATATTCCCCGAAGCCGACCCCCGGCGAAACCGCGACCTTGGCTTCCTTCAACAACAGTTCGGTAAAGGCCAGCGATCCGTTCTTTTGAAAAGGCTCCGGGATTTCCCCCCAGACAAACATCGTGGCCTTCGGCTTTTCGATTTTCCACCCCACGCGGTTTAAGCCTTCCACCAGGACATTGCGACGATTACGGTAAAGCGTGACCATCTCATCGACGCAGTTTTGCGGCCCGTTCAAAGCAATGATGGACGCGATCTGGATGGGCTGAAAAATCCCGTAATCGAGATAACTTTTAAGCTTCGTCAGCGCCGCGATGATCTCGGGATTGCCCACGCAAAAGCCGACGCGCCAGCCGGGCATGTTGTAACTTTTCGACAAGGAAAGCAGCTCGACACCGACCTCTTTGCCGCCCGGCACCTGCAAAAGGCTCGGGGCCTGATAGCCGTCGAAAACCAGGTCGGCATAAGCCAGGTCATGTACCACGATCAGGTTGTGCTCTTTCGCAAAGGCCACGATTTTTTCAAAGAAGTCAATTTCGACGACCTGGGTTGTGGGGTTGTGCGGAAAATTGATGATGAGCATTTTAGGACGCGGCCACAACTGCTTCGTGGCCGTCGCCATATCCTCAAAAAAGTTACGGTCGGAGCGAAGCGGAATCGAGCGCAGCTCCGCGCCCGCGATGATCACGCTATAGGTATGAATGGGATAGGTCGGACTCGGGGCCATCACAATATCGCCCGGCCCAACCAGGGCGAGCGCCAAATGGGCGATGCCTTCTTTCGAGCCGATGGTCACAATGGCTTCGGATTCCGGATCCAGTTCGATTTGATAGCGCCGCTTGTACCAATTCGTAATCGCAAGCCTGAGTTTTGTGATCCCTTTCGAAGCGGAATAACGATGATTACGCGAGTTGTTCAGAGCCTCGATCGCCTTCGCCACGACATGGGGGGGGGTGGGCTGGTCGGGGTTCCCCATGCCAAAATCGATGATGTCTTCCCCGCGCCGCCGCGCCGCGATCTTCAAGGCATTGACCCCGTTGAAAACATAGGGCGGAAGCCGTTTGATTCGAGAAAATTCGTGCACCATCTGCTCCGAAAAAACAGAGAAAAACGAAGTGATTGATTTTATTTTAAAACCAGGAGGTTGTCAAACAAAGCGCACGGATCGTTTGCCTTCAAGGTTGAACTGGGTCTCACTTGTATCCCGGTATCTCGAGCCTCAGAAAAATCCCCGCGCATCCTTGCTGATCGTAAGGCGGTGTTGCCGTCAGTCAATCAATCAAGTAAGCAAATAGAGAAGTATTCTTGTATCCCAAAAAGGTGCACTCCGTTGCCGGATGAGGGCTGGCGAGGCCATTATCTTGTTTTTTTTTAAGCTATAAAGTATACTTTCCTGAGATAGACAGAGTCCCAGGAAGGATATGCGGATCTGTGCTATTAAGCGATGTGATTTTCAGAATTTGAACCAAATGTAAGGAAGGGACTCGAAATGGAAAAAGTTTCTCCAGATAAAGTGGGTGAAAGAATCCGCGCAGTACGCGGCAAACAAACTCAAACCGAATTTGCGAATGTGCTTGGCGTAAAAAAGCAAAACTATATTAGCCGATATGAGCGAGGCCGCATCCCCTCCCCCGACCTGCTTGTTCGCATTGCGGAGGTGGGCCGTGTGACAACGGACTGGCTCCTGACCGGGCAGCGAGGCGGCGCAAGGGGGGCCGCGCTTGCGCAAAAAAGTAAACCCATCAAAAAAAAGCAACCTGAAAAAGTCGCCGCAAAACCCAAGTCCAAAGCCAAAACGAAAATCGCCTCAAAGCCGAAGGCAAAAAAGAAGGCCGCCGCAAAACCAGCAAGGAAGGTAAAGGCGCGCGCCGGAAAGTAAGGAGTTCAATTGATTAACGCGACATCGTTTATCTGGATGGACGGGAAACTCGTCCCATGGGAAGATGCGAAAATTCATGTTTTGACCCATACCCTGCATTACGGCTTGGGGGTTTTCGAAGGCATCCGTTGTTATCAGGGCGGGGGAAAAACAGCGGTTTTTCGGCTGAAGGAACACGTCGAGCGGCTGCTTTCCTCAGCCAAAATCGTTCAGATGAGTATTCCTTTTTCCCGGAAAGAGATAGAAGAGGCGATTCTTGAAACGGTTCGCGCAAACCAATTGGAGGAAGGATATATCCGACCGCTGGCCTATATCGGCTATGGGGAGATGGGGCTTTATGCAAAAGACGCCCCGATCAATCTCTCCATAGCGGTATGGCCCTGGGGGACTTATCTTGGAGATGAGGGACTCCGAAAAGGCATCCGGGTCATGGTGTCCTCGTTTGCCCGGCACCATGTCAATATTAGTTTGACGCGGGCAAAAATTACAGGCAACTACACGAATTCTCAATTTGCCAAACGAGAGGCCAAGGAGGCCGGTTTTGATGAAGCCGTTTTGCTGGACACCGACGGATTTATCACAGAGGGGCCCGGGGAAAACATCTTCATCGTCCGAAATGGTGTGCTGAAAACTACGCCGATGACCTCATCCATTCTCGAAGGCATCACGCGGGACGCCATGATGCAGCTTGCGCGTGAACGAGGGATCGAGGTTGTTGAAGCCCGTTTTACACGCGATGACTTGTATGTGGCCGACGAGGCTTTTTTTACGGGCACGGCGGCGGAAGTCACCCCCATCCGGGAGGTCAACGGCCGGACTATCGGGAACGGATCCCCCGGCCCCATCACCCGGCAGTTACAAAAATCTTTTTTTGATATTGTCCGAAACAAAGTGGAAGACCGGCACGACTGGCTCACGTTTGTATAATTCGCTTACACGTTTGTATCATTTCTTCACATGATTAGACATATTGGGGTACTGACCAGCGGCGGGGATGCCCCCGGAATGAATGCCGCGATCCGTGCGGTGACGCGGACAGCGATCCATGCGGGCCTCAAGGTCACGGGCATCCGCTACGGTTATGCCGGTCTTATTTCAAACAACATGATGCCCTTGGACGTCCGCGATGTCGGCGGCATCATCAGCCGGGGCGGGACCTTTTTAAGGAGCGCGCGCTGTCCTGAATTCAAAACCCAGGCCGGGCAGCAGCAGGCCCTTCAGAATCTCAAGCAGCGCGGGATTGATGCCGTTGTCATTATCGGGGGCAATGGTTCACAGACCGGCGCTTTTCATCTTTCGGAGCTTGGTGTGCCCGTAGTCGGCGTCGCCTCCACCATTGACAATGATCTGGCCGGAACGGAGGTCACCATCGGCGTGGACACGGCCCTGAATATCGCGCTGGAAGCGATTGACCGTCTAAAAACAACGGCCTCGTCACATAGCCGGGCTTTCCTGGTCGAGGTCATGGGGCGGGACTGCGGCTATCTCGCCATGATGTCCGGCATCGCGGGTGGGGCTGAAGTCGTGGCGATTCCGGAATCGCCCTGCGACCCGGAATCCATCGCCCAGGTCTTCCGCGCCTCATACAAGCGGGGAAAGGCCCACGCCATCGGCGTCATTGCCGAAGGCGCGAAGTCCAGGGCCACCGATATCGCGGCCTATTTCAAAACCCATCACGGACGGATCGGCTTCGAGCTACGCGTGACCACTCTCGGTCACGTGCAGCGCGGCGGCACACCCGGTGCCTTCGATCGCATTCTGGCCGCCCGCTTCGGTCATGAAGCGGTCAATGCCCTGCTCCGGGGTGAAAAAAACGTCCTGGTGGGTATTCAAAAAGGGAAGATTACCACCACCCCCCTTTCTGAAATTGCCCACACGGAAAAACCGCTCGACCTTCAAATTCTTGAAATGGGGCGTATTCTTTCCATTTAACCCTCGGCGCAACACCGATTGACACCTTTTTCTCGCTCGACTACAATCCGCCCATGTTTAAAACCGTTGCATGGCATGATGGCGCAGTTCGCCTGATTGACCAGACCAAACTCCCCTCGGAAGTGACCTATATTGACTGCCGGGATGTGGGGGCCGTCGCGGAGGCCATCACCTCGCTGAGGGTACGCGGCGCGCCCGCCATCGGTATCACGGCGGCCTACGGTGTCGCGCTGGCGGCCCGAAAAATTTCCGCCCGGTCGTTTGAGGATTTTTATCTCGCCCTGCTTCAAGCCTGTGAGCGGCTTGCCGCGACGCGGCCGACGGCGGTGAATCTTTTTTGGGCGATTGAACGTATGAAGCGCGCCGTTGCAGCCCTTCGAGATGAACCCCTGCCCGCCATCTGTGAAGCGCTCCTGGCCGAAGCGGATCTGATATTAAAAGAAGATGTCGAGATGAACCGCAAAATCGGGGCCTTCGGTGCGGCGCTGATTCCGTCAGGCGCGGGTGTTTTGACGCACTGCAACGCGGGCGCTCTGGCCACGGGCGGATACGGCACGGCCCTGGGTGTGATTCGCTCGGCGTGGGAAAAACATCAAAATCTCAAAATCTTCGCCGATGAAACACGCCCCGTGCTTCAAGGTGCCCGGCTCACCGCGTGGGAGCTCGATCAGGACAACATTCCCGTCACGCTGATCACGGACAACATGTCAGGGTACTTTATGAAAAAGGGAGAGATTCAGGCCTGCGTCGTGGGTGCCGACCGGATCGCGGGCAATGGAGACGCCGCCAACAAAATCGGCACCTACGGTGTGGCCGTGCTGGCCAAGGCCCATGGTATTCCGTTTTATGTCGCCGCGCCCAGTTCGACCATCGATTTTAAAATCGACTCGGGGGATGAAATTCCGATTGAAACGCGTCCCCCCTCCGAGGTCAGCACCATCGGTGAAAAGGAGGTGGCGCCCAAGGGCATCCATATCGCCAATCCCGCCTTTGATGTCACCCCGGCGACGCTGATTACCCGAATCATCACGGAAAAAGGCGTTTTTTTGCCTTCCGAGATTCGCCGAACCGAATAAGAAAAATCCTCGAAAAACCATAATTAAGAAAAACCCACTGCAGCCCCTTTGAATATTTATAATGGACACCCGGCAACCCTGCCTGTATGATGAGAGATTTGAGCGACTTCACTTGAAGTTAGAGAATTGATGCCATTTTCAGGGACGCATTCGGCGGCCCCTTTTTCACAAATAGGAACAAGCAATGTCTTTAGAGCAATCTGTATTATCTGATTCACCAGTCCGTTTTCAAGATTTTAACCTGATTCCACCCGTCCTTAAGGCCTTGAATGATGTGGGCTATGAAACGCCTTCCCCCATTCAAGCGGCGATGATCCCGCACGTTTTGGCCGGGAAAGATGTCGTCGGACAGGCCCACACAGGGACCGGAAAAACGGCGGCCTTCGCCTTGCCGCTGTTGTCGGTTATTGACCTGAAAGACCGGCGGCCGCAGGTCTTGGTTTTAGCCCCTACCCGGGAATTGGCCATTCAGGTGGCGGAGGCCTTTCAAAGCTATGCCGCTCACTTGAAGAATTTTCACATCCTCCCCATCTACGGCGGGCAGGAGTATCATGGCCAGCTTCGGCAATTGAAGCGGGGCGTACATGTGGTTGTCGGTACGCCGGGGCGCGTCATGGATCATCTTCGGCGTGAAACCCTGGATTTAACAAATCTGCGTTGTCTCGTCTTGGACGAAGCGGACGAAATGCTGCGTATGGGATTCATCGACGATGTCGAGTGGATTTTGACGCAGACCCCCGCCGAACGGCAAATCGCGCTTTTCTCCGCGACGATTCCGCCGCGTATCCGCACGATTGCCAAAAAGCATCTGAAAACCCCGGTTGAAGTCACGATCAAAATGCCGACCACGACAGCCACGACGATTCGACAGCGTTACTGGATGGTGAGCGGGCTTCACAAGCTGGACGCCCTGACCCGGATTCTGGAGGCCGAAAAATTTGACGGCATGCTGGTGTTCGTCCGCACGAAAACCGCGACCGTTGAGCTGGCCGACCGCCTCGAAGCACGCGGATACAGCGCCGCCGCGCTCAACGGAGACATTCCGCAGGCAAGACGTGAAAAAACAGTTGATCGACTCAAAAAAGGAAAGATTGATATTCTGGTTGCCACGGATGTCGCCGCGCGAGGGCTGGATGTGGAGCGCATCAGCCACGTCATCAATTACGACATCCCCTATGACACCGAGGCCTATGTTCACCGCATCGGCCGGACGGGACGGGCAGGGCGCACCGGCGAGGCCATCCTGTTCGCCTCACCGCGCGAGCGGCGGCTCTTGCGGGATATTGAACGGGCCACGAAACAAAAGATCGAAATGATGGAGTTGCCCTCCACAGAGGTTATCAACGACATTCGTGTCGCACGTTTTAAACAGCAAATCACCGACACGCTTGCCCTGGAGGAGGGACTTCATTTTTACACCGAGTTAATGGAGCAATACCGGCAGGAGCATGACACGCCCGCCATTGATATCGCTGCCGCACTGGCCAAACTCCTGCAAGGGGATCGCCCGCTGCTACTTGAAAATGTCCCTGAAAAGGCCGCGGCCCGCGACTGGGATCGTGAGGAGCGTAGTCCAAAAACCTTTCAAAAGAGGGGCAGGCCATCCCGAGAGGCCCCCGAGGATATGGAACGTTTTCGACTGGATGTCGGGCATCGCGACGGCGTGCAGCCCGGCAATATTGTGGGTGCCATCGCAAATGAGGCGGGCTTAAAAAGCCGGCATATCGGGCACATCAAAATCCACGAAGATTTCAGCACCGTCGATTTGCCCAAGGGCATGCCGCCGGACACCTTTCGCTATCTGAAAAGCGTGTGGGTTTCCGGACGGAAGCTCAATATTTCAAAATTCGATAAAAATCCACGCTCCCGGCAAACACAAAAAAAAGCAACACCGCCAGAAAAACCCAAATGCGCGACGAAGGACGCAAAATCAAAACCCGACGGTAAAATCGGAAAAATGAACTGGCTGGATATGTAGCGGCTTCTTCGGGATACCCACTGAAATACGCCATCTCTGCGTTCATCGAAAACAGAGAAAACCCCAATGCCGGACACATCGTGCGTCTCAGCTAGGGATGAGGCGGCGGGTCGATTTTGACGATGGCCTCATCCGGGAGCACGTGGAGCAAGTCGGACAGCGCCGCATCCAAATATGTTTTTTCCTTGGATTCCAGGGTCAGCAGAATTTTGTGGTCTGTTTTTTTTAAGGCCGGGTACGACCCCAGCTGAAGGTCGGGGAAGCGCGTCAGGGTTGTCTCCAAATCAGCGGCGATGGCGCTTTCACCTGCGGACAGATAGAGTTTAACCAGATGAAAAGGCGCTTCTCTGAAGCGCTCTTTAATCGCGTTGAACTTTTTTTGGACCAATTCCGGGATGCCGGGAAAGATATAAATCTGTTCCACATGAATCACCGGTACACGAAGCATCTCCGAAAAAATAAGTTCTGTCCCTTCGGGGACTTCAGTCATTTTTAAACGCGCCGCATTTATTGTCGGCCCGCCGCTTTCCGTCATCAATGCAAGCAGTTTCTTATGCCGAATCAGGGGTCGGCCCAGCCCCAGGGCAATCCCCGCCATCGTTACGTCGTCGTGCGTCGGACCGATGCCGCCGCAGGTGAAAATCAGGTCGTAGCGCCGTCGGCCTTCAGATACTGCTTCGGCGATAGTTTCCACGTCATCCGGGATCACCGTAATCCGTTCGACGGAGACCCCCAGCGACCGTAGCTCACGGGCCAGGAAGGGGGAATTGACATCATTGACCTTTGCCGAAAGTACTTCGTTGCCAATAATGATAATGGCCGCTTTTTTAGAGTTCATCCCTCTCCCGAGTGGCTAGACTTCATAATCGACGACCCGACGGTCGGCCGTGACAGACTTCACAAGGGGGATGACGGCTTGATGTTCGGGGTGGGTGCGATAAGCCTCAAGCGCTTCCCGGCTTTCAAGTTCGGAATAAAGGACGATGTCTGCCCCGGCGCGGTCATCAAAGCCGACCTCGATTTTGAGCAGTCCCGGAATTTTCCCCGAAAGCGCTTCCAGTTTTTGTTTGAGCAGATTTGCGTTTTGCGCGCAGGTTTTTCCCAAGGCTTCATCATGAAGCCGCCACATCACGATATGTTTGACCACGACGTTATCCCTTCTTTAAAGTTGACTCAGCCGTTCGCGTCTTTTCCCTGGCTTTCTTCCTCTTTTTGCGCAGTTTGATCCTCCAGCGCCCTGCCGCAGCGTTCGCAGATTGTTACGTTGTACTTGTTGAGCTTCTTGCAACCGGGACATTTTTTGGATTCGAAGCCGGGGGGCGGACTGCGCAGGGCCGGAATAGCAAAAAATACGGCGCAGAGCGCGATCAGCGCAAAGAGAAGCATGAGCGCAACGGGGCTTCCGAAATTCACTTACACCACTCTGGGGCGAATCATATCGACAAAATGGGCCAGGGTGTCGATAATGACGTCCAGATTCTCTCTCGCGGGGGCGGGACTACCGGGCAGATTGATGATGAGCGTGTCCCCCCGAATCCCTGCAATGGCGCGTGAAATGACAGCCTTTTTCGTTCCTTTGCGAAAGACCTCCAAACGCATAATGTCGGAAATCGCCGGCACCTCCCGATCCACAACGGCCCGGGTCGCGTCCGGCGCGCAGTCCTGTTTGCCCAAGCCCGACCCGCCCGCTGTGAGGATGACGTCCGTTTTCAGCATGTCCGACCAGGAAATCAGCTGTTTTTCGATCTTTTCCCGGTCGGCCTCAATGACCTCCGTCACCGTCACCATGCCCCCCGCGCCGCCGATCATCTTTTTTAATTCGGTCGTCACCCGATCCTCGCCGGGAAGAATCCCTTTTTCCTTGACGGACAAAATGCCCACCGTCCAGCCCATTTCTACCTCCCCTGTCCTGAAAGTCATCCTAACTATAAACGAGAACAGCCCAAAATCCAACCGGAATACCCCGGCAGGCTGGCTGTGGAATTTTGAAAGGCCTGTCTTGAATAGATCGTGCGTTCGTGATATGTATCTCTGCCGATAGCGACGATTTTTTGAAATGAATCCGCCGCTTAAAGGAGAACCCGTGTCGAACAGCGAAAACCCCATTATCGATGCCCGAAAACGCTTTCTTGCCGCCTTTCCCCAAGGCGATCTTCCTGTCGAAGACGTGACCCTTTTGGCGGCGCGGGGACGGGTGCTGGCGCGTGACCTCTCTGTGTTGTGGGATGATCCCCCCTACAACCGATCCATTATGGAAGGCTATGTGCTCTGTGTCTCCGATGTCGTGGAGGCCTCGGCGGAAAAGCCCGTTTCGCTTCGTATCGCCGGAGAAATCAAGGTCGGACAGGATCGCGCGGCCGGTCTTTCTCCGGGCAACGCGCTCCAGGTCACAACGGGGAGTTTTATCCCGCCGGGCGCGTATGCCGTCGTCCGCGCATGGGACGTGAAGCGGGCAGGCCATCACATCGCGGTCTCCAGGCCTGTAAAACCCGATGAGAATATCGAGGTGCAGGGTGAGATCAAAAAGAAGGGGACGGCACTCTTTCAACAGGGAAGGCGGATCACGCCGGGCGATATTTTTGTCCTCGCCAGCCAGGGGATTTTGGAAATCCCCGTCGTTCGCGCCCCCAAGGTCGCGCTTTTTTCCTCGGGGGACGAAGTTATTTCGCCGACCGATCCTTTACAAATCGGGGCGATTTGGGATTGTAACCGCTACGGACTTTCGAGCTTGATCGAGGCGGCGGGTGGCGAGCCCCTTTTTCAAGGCATCATGAAAGACGATCTCGCGCACTTTATCGCCGTGCTTAAACGTTCGCTCGAAACGGCGGACATGGCCGTCATTTCCGGCGGGACGGCCGTGGGGGGAGAGGATTTTACCGCCTCGCTCGTGAACGCGGCGGGGTCGCCCGGCACCCTCGTGAACGGCATTCCGATGCGCTCCGGCAAGCCTATTGTCCTGGGCGTGGCGGACGGGAAACCGATTGTTTGCGTGGCGGGGCATCCGCCCGAAGCGGCACGCGGATTCAACCTTTTCGGAACGGCGGCGATCGCCCGTTTAATGGGGACAGAACTCCCCGCGGAGTAAGGGACATGAAAAGCTGGCAAGACATGATGGCGGAAGCCAAAAAAGAAATCACGCTGGTTGATGCCGCCGAGGTGCAAAAAAAACTGCGCCAAGAGGAGGACTTTATCCTGATCGACTGCCGCGAGGCCGAGGAAACGCGCAATGGAACGATCCCCAAATCGGTGTTAATCCCGCGCGGCGTGCTGGAAATGACCGTCGAGCGGCATTTCACGAATCGGGACAAACCCATCATTATTTACTGCGCCGGGGGCGGCCGGAGCGCGCTCGCCGCCCATGCCTTGAAGCAGATGGGTTATATGCAGGTGGCCTCGATGGAAGGCGGGTTCGGCCACTGGGAAAAATCAGGCTTTCCCACTGAAAAATAAGGTGTGCGCGAAAGCGAACCACAGGAACGAGAGGAGCACTATTTTTGAAAAACGGCAGGATTCACATCGCGGCGATCAAGGGCAGCATGAGGGCGGGCAGTTATACGGCGATGGCGCTGGATCTCGTCGTGGACGAAATTGAAAAACACGGGGACGTAACCGTCGAACGCATCGACCCCGGCACGATGCGCCTGCCCTTTCCCGGACAAGAGATGGCATCCTCCGATGTTGAAAAACTTCAGGAAACGGTTTTAAGTGCGACGGGCGTGATTCTCTCCACCCCGGAGTATCACGGGGGGATCAGTAGCATCATCAAACTGGTCATCGAAAACCTGGGTTTCCCCTCCGCGCTCTCCGGAAAACCCGTCGCCCTGCTCGGCGTGGCCGGGGGGCAAATCGGGGCGATCAAGTCGCTGGAAAGTCTGCGGAGCATTTGCGCGCACGTCGGGGCCATTGTGCTGCCCGGCGCGGTGTCCGTCGCGGGCGTTGAGGCCCTTTTTAACGACGACGGTGAATGTCTCGATCCACAGACCGAACGGCGTATCCGGGGCTTGGGGCGTCATCTGGTGGAATACATTGAAAAATCCGTTTGCCCCGGCGCCACAATGGAAGCCGTCGCACGTTCGGGGAGCTCGAATTAAAACGTCCTCATTTTTAATGTTCTCTGTAAATCAGAAATAATCGCCACGTATGGGAAAGTACAAACATCATATTTTTATCTGCACGAACAAGCGTTCCGAGGACGATAAGCGCGGCAGCTGCGCGAAGCGTGGATCGTCGAAAATACGTGACTTTTTTAAGAAGACCCTCTCCAAACGGGGATACAAAGGCATCATCCGGGCCAACCAGGCGGGCTGCCTCGATGCCTGCGCCTTCGGCCCGGCGGTCGTAGTCTACCCCGAAGAGGTGTGGTATACCCTGAAAACCGAAGCCGACGCACTCGAAGTAATCGAGAAACACATCGAAAAAGGTGAAATAGTCGAACGTCTACTGATTCCAAAACCCTGGGCCAAGCCTGGTAAAGATCTGAACATTATCGCATGACCCGTTTTTCTACTTCTGAAACATTGATTTCCATTCAAAGCGTGCCCACCGCGCCCTATACCGCCTCTTTTCAGGCATTGGGCTGCCGCCTCAATCAGTCGGAAAGCGGGTCGCTTGCGGGCGGCTTCGCCGCTGAGGGCTTCGAAGTCGTGAGCGAGGAACGGCCCTCGGACATCAGCGTCATCAACACCTGCGCGGTCACCGCACAGGCGGAGGCGAAGTGCCGGAGCCTGATCCGCCGTATTCTCAAAAAGAACCCCGGCACCTTTATCGCCGTGACCGGCTGCTACGCCCAAACAGGGATCGACACCCTGCGCAGGATACAAGGCATCGACCTCATTGCCGGAACTGATCATAAAATGACCCTCCCCGCACTTCTGTGCGAGATCGCCGCGCAAGGACCTCTGCGGAAGCAGGCGATCCCCCTGGTTTTTCATTCGCCCCAAATCAAGCGTAAGGAATTTACAATTCCGAACCTCTCCGTTTTTGACCGAGCCACCCGGCCGAACATCAAGATTCAGGACGGCTGTGATTTTTTCTGCACCTTCTGCATCATCCCCTACACCCGGGGCCGCTCGCGCAGCCGCGCCTTTGACGATGTCTTCCTGGAGGCCTCAATTTGGGCGGCGCGGGGATACCGCGAAGTCGTCCTCACGGGCGTAAATCTGGGGGAGTACCGCTCCGAAGGGAAGGACCTGCTGGCACTGATCCGGGCGCTTGAAACGATCAAGGGCTTGGCGCGCATCCGTATTTCCTCCATCGAGCCGACGACCGTTTCGCAAGACCTGATCGACTGGATGAACACCTCTAAAAAACTCTGCCCCTTCCTGCATTTGCCTCTGCAAAGCGGGAGTGATCGCACGCTGTTACACATGGACCGGCGCTACACGCGCCGGGACTACATCGGCTTCGTGCGCGAAGCGGCGGCTAAAATCCCGGAGCTCGGTCTCGGCACCGATGTCATGACCGGTTTCCCCGGCGAGGACGAGGCGGCCTTCGAGGAAACCCTGTCCCTGCTCCAATCCCTTCCCTTTTCGTATCTCCATGTTTTTCCCTACTCCCGCAGAAAGGGAACACGCGTGACCCGCGGCGACTTGCCTCCGGTGCATCCCGCCGCCATCAAACGCCGAACAAAGGTGCTGCGCGCGCTTTCCGATACAATGCGGGAGCGGTTTTACAAACGGCATATCGGACAAACCGTTTCAGTCCTTTTTGAGACACGCAATGAAGATGGGCTGTTCACCGGCCTCACCGGCAACTACATCCGCGTCGGCATCAACACACCGGAGGATCTCTCTGGCCTGCTGCGTCCCGTACGGATTCAATCGGTGAGCGGCGGGCTGGCGCTCGGGGAATGCGTGGCGTGAAGGTTTTTCTGGAAACCTACGGCTGTCAGATGAATGTCTCCGATTCCGAGATCGTGCGCGCTGTGCTCGACCGCGCGGGCTACACGCTGTCGCCCGTCCTCGACGAGGCCGACGTGGTCCTGCTCAACACCTGCGCCATCCGCGAAAACGCCTACCGCAAGATTTACGGGCGTCTCGACACGCTACGCCCCTTGCGGAAGAAAATGCTGCGGGAGCGGGGGCACTTTGTTGTCGGTGTGCTGGGCTGCATGGCTCAGAACATGAAGGAAGCGCTGTTTCGGCATCCTGTCGTCAACCTCGTCGTCGGCCCGGACAACTACCGCGCACTACCGGATTTGATCGCCAAAGTTTCAGGCTCGAACCACGGCAAAAAACAACGGGAAATCGACGCCGACCTTTCCGAATACGAAACCTATCAGGGCATCAATCCGGAGCGTTTCGACGGTGTGAACGCCTGGGTGACGGTGATGCGGGGTTGCGATAATTTCTGTACCTTTTGTGTCGTGCCCTATACCCGCGGACGGGAGCGGAGCCGGGGTCTGGAGGATATTCTCAAAGAGGTCCGCGCGCTCGCGGCCCAGGGCTTTCCCCAGGTGACCCTCCTGGGACAAAATGTGAACTCCTACCATGCGGACGGCCACACCTTTGCCGATTTAATCACCCAAGTTGCCGATGTCCCGGGCATCCGGCGTGTACGCTTTACTTCGCCCCACCCCAAGGATTTTCCGGAGCCGCTTTTGGAGGCCATCGCCGCGCACCCCAGGATATGCAGCCACATCCATCTCCCCCTGCAGTCGGGCAGCGACCGCATCCTCGACCTGATGAACCGCACCTACACGCAGGTGGAATTTATCGTCCTGGCGGAAAAAATCCGCCGCATTATTCCAAATGTTGCGATCACGACGGACATCATCACCGGCTTTCCGACCGAAACCGATGCGGATCACCGGGCGACCCTTGAGACCCTTGAAGCCGTCGGATTCGACAGCGCCTACATCTTCAAATATTCCGAGCGCAAGGGCACGATCGCCTCAAAAAAATTTCCCGATGATGTCCCGCCGGAGACCAAGACCGCCCGTATCGTTGTCTTGTTCGATCTTCAGCACGCCATTTCCTTGAAAAAGAACAGGGCCAGAATCGGAATAACGCTGCCCGTCATGATCGAAGGGGAAAGCGACAAGCGGCCGGGCTTTCAAATGGGAAAGAGCGAGAGCGGCATGACGGTGCTCTTTCCCGAAACCCCGCATCCGCCGGGTGACATCATCCCCGTCGAAATCACGGACGCCGCCACGGCGACCCTGTCGGGGCGGGCCGTGTCCTCCACTCCGGCCTTGATTACGCTCTGAGATGCAGGACGCCGCCACTCGAAAAGACGGCACGATTCAACGAGGCGAGATCGCGCTTTCTTATGCCTCGGTCATCCCCGCCAGTCCAAAGGCCGCCCTTCTGATCGTTCATGGGATCAACGACCACAAGGGACGCTACGCCGAGCTTCAGGACGAACTTGCCGCCGCCGGGTTTGCGAGCCTTGCCTACGATCAACGCGGTTTTGGGCGCTCCGGCGGAAAACGCGGCGACGTCGTGGATTACGTGGACTATCACACGGATCTGGGCGTGGGGCTGCGGTTGTTGCGCGAAACCTGTCCGAAGCGGCCAGTATTTTTGCTGGGGCACAGTCTGGGAGGACTCGTCGCGGCCACGTACTGCATCAAAAACCCGGATGCGGTGGATGCTCTTGTGCTCTCCTCCCCGGCGTATCAGGTGCCGCCCCTTCCCTTTCGGATGGAGTTCTTGGGCTACGTGCTCAATTTTTTGATGCCCGAAACCGCCATCGGCTATCCCAGCCGCCACCATTGGCGGAGCCATGATCCGGCGGTGGTGAAGGCGGTCGCGGAAGACCCTTTGATCGTCATCAAGGCCACGCCCCGTTTTTACATTCAATTCAGAAAAATGAACCGCTTTCTTCAGGAACATGCGGACGAAATAGACATGCCGACCTTGATTTTACAGGCCGGGGACGACAAAATCGTCTCCGGCGAAGGCGTGCGGGTTTTATTTGAGCGTTTAAAAAACCCGCAAAAAAAGCTACTATGGTACGAAGGTTTTTATCACGAGGT
>JBHHXB010000033.1:0-17073 GCA_046756825.1 Nitrospiria bacterium
TCATTTGAAACTCCTACGCATGTTTTGGCAGAGCCTTTAAAAAGCGCCTCAGCACTTTTTTATCCACCTTCATGATTTCCACCGATCCGATCTTTTTCGGAAGAACAAAGTGAATTTCTCCGCCCACGACTTTTTTATCGCCCAGCATCACATCCAGTATGGCGCCGGGATCCAGGTCCGGAAGACGTGTCGGGAGGCCGAAGGCCCGCAACAACGAGATCTGCCGCTCGACATCGTGTGGACTCAGCAGGCCTAATTGCACCGACAAACGGCTTGCGGCAATCATCCCCATCGCCACGCCTTCGCCGTGTTTTACGCTTCGATAACCGGTCAGGGTTTCAACGGCGTGTCCGATGGTGTGACCGTAATTTAAAATCTTGCGGAGGCCGGATTCCCGCTCATCCGACTGCACGATCCGGGCTTTAATCTCGGAAGAACGTTCAATACAGTGCGACACTTTGTCCAAATCCAGCGCCCGGATCTTTCGGCTGTTTTGCTCAAGGTATTGGAAAAACCCTGCGTCCGCGATGACGCCGTATTTGACGACTTCGGCCAGGCCGGAACGATATTCCCGTTTTTGAAGCGAACTCAGCACGGCGGGATCACTGGAAACAAAGCGGGGCTGATGAAAGGCCCCGATCAGATTTTTCCCGTTGGGATGATCCACGCCGGTTTTGCCGCCGATGCTGGCATCGACTTGCGCGACCACTGTGGTCGGGATTTGGACAAAGGACACGCCTCTCAAAAATGTCGCCGCAGCAAATCCCGTCATGTCCCCGATCACGCCGCCGCCCAGGGCGACAAGCACGTCTTTTCGCTCAAAGCGCTCCGCGACGAGCCGGTCGTAAATCCGCCCGATTTGTTTGAGGGTTTTATAACGCTCACCCGCCGGAATCTGGATGACAATCGGACGATAGCCTGATTTTTTGAGTCCTTTGTTGACGCGGCCCCCGTAAAGCCCTTCGATTTTCGGATTGGTCACGACAGCCACTTTCCCCTTGAAAGACAGACTTTGGAGTCGTTCGCCAATGCGGTCAATTTCACCCTCTGCGATGTGGACGTCGTAGCTGTTTTTCCCAAGATCGAGATGAATCGGCTTTTTCTGCTTCATCACTTTAAGTCCCGCCCCCCGTAAATTGGGTGATGCGATCCATGATACAGTGCACGCTTTCCGCGATTTGCATGTCCGAGGTATCCACTTGAATTTCTGAACCGGCGTAATATTTTTCCCGCTCCGACAAAAGCCGCGTGATATTTCCCAAAGGGTCCGGCCCCTGCAACAACGGACGCTCGCCCGCCCGCCGCTGCACCCGTTTTAAAATCACCTTTGGCCGGGCGGTCAGCGCGACAACAATGCCGTTTTTCCGCAGGGCCGTCATATTGCCGGGATTCAGCGGCACCCCGCCTCCGGTGGAAATCACGTAGCCTTCCCAATCGGACACGTCGTCCACCACCTGCGACTCCAGTTTTCTAAAGTGCGCTTCCCCGTCCTCCGCGAAAATTTTTGGAACGCGTTTTTGAGCCATTTTTTCAATAAGATGATCCGTGTCCACAAAACGGTAGCGTAGCTCCACCGCCAATCGCCGCCCGATAATGCTTTTTCCGGTCCCCATAAATCCCAGCAATACAATGTTTTTCACAAAAGTCCTGTATCACCCAACGTTCCTAATTCATAATCGTTGGGGTAATAAAAATGAGCAATTCAGTCGTGGACTCGTTTTTTTCCTTATTTTTAAAGAGCCACCCCAAACCCGGGATATCCTTTAAAACGGGAACCCCTGATTCCGATTCGGTGTTCTTGGTTTCATAGATCCCTCCAATCACCATCGTTTCGCCATTCATGAGCAGGATTTGAGTCGAAACTTCTTTCTCAAAAATAGACGGCTGATCGGATCCCTGTACGGGTGGGCCGGGCTCATTTTTAGTCAAATTCAACTCTAAAAGAATGCCGCCGTCCGGCGAAATATGAGGGATCACCTTTAATTGAAGACTGGCGTCAATCAACTGAATATTGGTTCCCCCGTTCGCGGACGAAGACTGAAAAGGAATCTGAGACCCCTGCTTGATCAGGGCTTCATTGTTATCCAACACCATGATTTTCGGCGTGGAAACAATGCGCGTCATTTCCTGGGATTCCCCGGCGGACAGCCTTAAATCGAGCTGAAAGGGACTTTCGGTGAAGCGGCCGAAGCTAAACCCGATACCACCGAGCGGGTTGGCCGCCGGCAGGTTGACGGAGAAATCCTGAGAAGGAGAAAAAATACTGGAATCTCCCGTGGCATTTCCAATACCGATACTGTTTCCACCGTTATTCGTTTTAAAGTCCGCCCCCCATTTCACACCCAGACTGCGCTTAAAGGTCGGCTGCACTTCGACAACACGGGCTTCAATCAAGACCTGCGGTGTTTTTGTATCGAGTTTTCTGGCCATCTGCTCAACTTGATCAAGGTTCGCCTGGATGTCTTTGACAACAAGGGCATTCACACGGGAGGCCACCATGATCTCTCCCCGCGAAGACAAGAGCTTCAACAGCAAGGTTTTCATTTGCTCCGCCTTGGCGTAATTCACATAGACCACACGGGTCATGAGTTCTTCGGCCCGGATCTTGGTTTCCATGGCCTGCGCCTTTTCATTGCGCTGCTTGGTCAAATTGGCCAAGGTGGCGATGCGAATAATATCGCCGTTTCGAACCATGCCCAGATTTTGTATTTCCAGTATGATTTCAAGGGCC
Source organism: Nitrospiria bacterium (assembly GCA_046756825.1). Lineage (GTDB taxonomy): Bacteria > Nitrospirota > Nitrospiria > SBBL01 > JAADHI01 > JAADHI01. Next base: position 2,732 of record JBHHXB010000033.1, read on the forward strand.
TGATCCCAGGGAACATCATCCATTTTTATCGTGATGCTCCCTTTGACATCATCCCCCATAACGAAATTCAGGCCGCTCACATCGGCAATCAAACGGACCACATTGGTAATTTCCGCGTCTTGAAAATCAAGAGAAATCTTTCGTCCCGTATACTTGGGTCGTTCCGGCGGCTGGGTCTCTCTCACGTCGCTTGTTGCTGAAACGCGGGCCTCCCGTTTTGCCCGTGCCGCTTCCCGGCGCCGGCGCCGCATCAAAACTTTTTTCTTGGCTTCTTTTTCCTCCGCCTCACTCGCCAGCAAGGCCTCCGGGTCACTTTCTTTTTTCACCGGGACTTCGACAACAGGCGGAGGAGGAGAGACGGGGACCGGCGGCGTCTTTTCAATTATCTCCGTGTCTGACGCCTCTTTCGACATCATTGTTTTTTCAGCCTGTCCCGCGATCGGACTTGTCTCTTGTTGATTCGAAGAAGAATCGGCCTCTGAAGCCCCAATATCAGGCACGGGCATCGGGATGGGCAGAGCACCGGTTTCGGCAAGATCAGGAGCGGGAACCGGTAAATCAAGCGGCTTTTCCTGAAGGCCGGAGAGGCCACTTTCACCTTCCACTTCGTTCGTAACATCGACTTTGCCCGGAGCTGCGTCTCCGTTTAAAACATCCTCAGGCTCCGCCTCCGTCGCTTCGGGGTTCGCTATCAGTGCCGAAGCCACTTGCATCTCTTTCTTAGCTTGCGAAGGGCCGTTAATCAAAACCCTTAATTCCCCCTGATCCTGCGCCAACATGTAGGAAATCGGGGAAAGTAAATCGAGTACAAGTCGAAGGTTTTTTTGATGCTGCCCGATTCGTACCCGCTTCACCCGGGGGTCATCAACGGAAATACGACTTTTCAAGGACGAGGCCGACACTACATCCGGGAGATCAATGACCAGCCGTCGTTTGTCTCCAAACCCAATGAAAAACGCATGCGGCTCCAAAACCCCGTCCGCAAGCACAACAAGCGTTAAGTCCTCTCCCTCCTCAAAACCCACAAAGGAGACCTTATTCGCGGGCGGTAGAGGGTCGTCCCTTCCTGGCTCCACAAACAGCGGCAAGGACGGCGCTTCTCCCACCGCCGAAACCATCTCCTCGGCCTTGGGACCCTGGAGTTCTGAGGCGTCCACCGCGGGCTTCGAAATCACCACGTCTTCCTCCAGCACTTCGGCGGCTTCCGAGGAAACCGTTCCCGCCGCGTCCAATTGGACTGTTCCTTCCGGAAGATCGGGCGCGGTAATCATATCGGCGGTCAAGGGAGACGGGGCAACAGGCTCAGTCTCCACTTCAACCATTTCGAGACCCGCGTCCGGTGCTTCAAGCTTTTTAAGTGTTTCATCCGGGACGATTTCAGCCGGTTTTTCAGGAATCTCCTCTGCGGGAGGAGGTGTTTCATCCGCGAAAAAGACAAAGCCCTCCTGCGTACCGGGGGTACCACCGCCCACTTGTGTCACCTCGACCACAAGCGTCAGATCTTCGGTTCTGACATCGGTTTCAACGTCTCCCGAGAGCTCAAACTCAAGCCGGGAACTGTTTGGGCCACCTCCTTTTCCCGGCCGAATTACGCGAACCGGTCCTTCCTCAATGACGATCTCTTCGGAAAACCGGTCAAGGCTCGCATCCGCGATATCCACCACAAGACGATCCGGGTCGGAGAGACGAAAGGTCGCGTAGATCATGGGGGCTTCGCTTTCAATTTCCACGACTGTTTGATCTGTGCCTTCCGCCACATAGATATCCTGGATGACAACAACAGGCCGCGGACTGACCTCCTGTTCCACTTTCTTGACCGAACAAGACAGGGTCAGACCTGACAAAGCGATAATCATGACAATCTGGGTAAACCGGGCACCCCGGATGAATGGGCGAATCATTCTATTATCCCTCCTCTTGGGGATGAAGCTCCATGACGACAGTTCTCTTCTTCGGTTCACCGAATATGTTTAAAAGCGTCTCTTCAATAACCACTTTATTTTGGGTAATTCGGGTAATCACGCCGTGGTTAAACCCGATTTGGGTCCCGATTCGAACGGTGTAGCCCTTGCCATCCGGCGTATTCACAATCGCCCTTGGCCCCAAAGACCCCAAAATAATCCCTTGAAGCCTCAAATCGGAGATTTCGTTTCTTTGAAGCGGCGGCAGCGCTCCGAGCGATTTTGGACGGTTTTCGGATAAGGCGACAATCGACCGAAACGGGTCACGCCGCCCGACACCATTGTAAGAGACCACGGGCGGTTCCACTTCACTTTGAAGGAGTTCAGGAACAGCCACCTCGTTTTGTATCGGCGGGGGAACCGAGACAGGAACAGAAGCGGGGCGTTCGGATTCAACCGAAGGGGCATCGCTGCACGCGACGACAACAAAACACAGGCCCGTCATCAAAATAACTGTCCAGCCTCTCATTTCACCGCCCCCGCTTTTTCGGCGGACGCGAATGCCGTCGCGGAAAAGCTGGTCTGAATCATCACTTGATTCCGCACAATTTTAGGGGAAGACATCCGAATATTCGAAATATTGATAATGCGCCGCATCTTGCTGATTTTATCAAAAAAGACACCGACGGAGTGATAGCCCCCCGCGACTTCAATGCTCACCGGGATTTCCGTGTACAATCCCGATGCGTTCACTACCTTCGGCCCCGGACGCCAGAGTTTAAAATCCAACCCGCTTCCGCCGCCTAAATCCGAAACCTGCTTCAATAAAAATTCAACCTCCGCCTCGGGGGGAAGCTGCTCCTTCATTTCCTTCAGCTTCCGTTGCAACTTCAAATTTTCCTGTTTGAGTTGCGCGAGCCGCCGCACTTTAATGCGCAGCACGTTGATTTCGTTATTCAGAGTGGAAATATCCCGATCCAGCCGGTGAATTTCCTCATTTTTCGGAATAAAAACAAACCAGATAAACGAGGACACCACGGCGACGCAAATCATAAACAGAAGAACAAGCTTCTGCTTGCTGGTCAGACTTTTTATTGTTTCGACATCAATTGCCATTGTTCATCCCGCCGCCATTTTCTGATCGTGAAAATGATGTTTGAAACAGGTTAAATCACAACATCCCATTGCAAGCGAAAAGAGTAAATTGAGACATTGCCGTCCTTTGCTTGCCGTGATTCCAAAATTTGAACATTTTCAAACGAAGACGTGTTTTTTAAATTATTTGTAAAATCAACGATGTCACTGTTTGTCGTGGCCTTCCCCGTCAGTTCAACGGCCCCGGCTCGCTGCGTCAGACTCACAAGCCAAACCCGCTCCGGGAGACGCTGGCTGATCTCGTTTAAGAGAAATACGGGCACGGACTGGTTTTTTCGGAGTTTCTGAATGACCTGTATTTTGTCTTTCACAATTTTCTTGTTGGCCTCAAAGTTCTCGACCGCCTTCACCTGCGCCTTGAGGGTCGTCAACTCCTGAGTCCGGTCCGCCTTCACGGATTTTAAATAGGTGACACGCTGGTCAAACACACGCCATCCGCCATACCAGCCCAGGGCCAAGACCACTGCGAAAAGACCGAACCAGATCAACTGGGACTCAACCGTCACCTTTTTTTTCTTTTTCTTTGTGCGTTGCGCGCCTAAGAGGTTGATTTTAATCATGGCTTATCGATCTCCGGGTTCCCGAAGGGCCAAGCCGACGCCAACGGACGCCAACGGAGCCATTTCACGAATGTATTCGAGATCAAACTGGGCCTCCGGGATTTCAATACATTTAAAAGGATTCACCATTTCAACCGGGATACCCGATTTCTCCTCAAGGCAGGCACACAGGTTGGCAACCTTTGACCCGCCACCGCTCAATAAGATACGGTCAATCTCCTCATGGCTAGACGTGGTTTTGAAGTAATCAAAAGACCGAACCACCTCGGACACAATTTTATCATTCAGGAGGTTCATGATATTCGAAAGCAGTTCGGGGTCGATCTCTTCAACCTTCTCTCCGCGCTTGGCCTGTTCCGCCTGCTCGTAATTGACATTGAATTCCCGCTGTATGGTTTCCGTGTAGCGGTTGCCGCCAATGGATATATCCCGGGTAAAGGCAAATGAACCGCCTTTGATAATATTGATGTTCATCACACTCGCGCCCACATCCACCAGGGCGACCACTTCGCCGTCCATGACCTCGTAGTTTGCGCAAAACATATTTTCAAGCGTGAAGGCATCCACATCGACAACCGTCGGCGTCAACCCCGCATCGGACACGACCGAGGTATATTCAGTCAGTTTTTCCTTTTTTACAGCCACAAGCAGAACATCCATGTCATCCCGCGCGTCCTCGGCTTCCATTGACTCTAAAATATGAAAGTCTATATTGACATCATTGATATCAAATGGAATGTATTGCTCCGCTTCCCATTTGATGGATTCCTCAAGTTCCTCCTCGGTCATCAGAGGCAACTGGATTTTTTTGACAATGACGGAATGGCCGGAAACAGCGAAAGCCACGTCCTTCTCTTTCAGCGACAACTCGTCCATTAAATCCTTGATCACGGAAATCACCTGTTCCGCGTCCATGATCGTCCCGTCCACGATCAGCTCGGATTCTAAAATACGGACGCCAAAGCGCTTCAGTTTATAGCCGTTATTGCCCTTGATCAGTTGAACCAGCTTAATAGCACCGGAACCGATATCAAGACCAATGAGGCTTTTGGGGTGAGAAAAAAAAGAAAACCCCATTACCTTGATTTCCTATTTCTAAGACGAAGGGGCTGGATGTGATCTTGCGATGGATTCAATAAAGGTGTCCCACTCATAATGCTTTTTCAAATTAAGAAGCCACACTAAAAAAAAACAATTTATTTTCAATGAGTTCAACATAAAAAACACTGCATTTTGCCCGTTTGTTTCCCTATGCCCGTCCCCTTAAAATAAAGCCCTAGATACCAAAGGGATGTAGCAACCCTAAGTATACTGAGAGTTCATCTCATGTCAAGAAACGCTTAGAATTTATGAATTTCATTGATTTTCTATCAATGACTCAATGGCCGATGGAGGAATTTTCAGAAAAACTTTAAGAGAGGTTAACGGGATAAATTGTCGTTTCCTGGGAGATTGGAAGACGTCGTCGTTCGTTTTGGACTTAGGCCCATCGTCGCCTTGAAATTCCCGCCCAGAAAAAGTTCAGCATATATTTTTACGCCAGTCGTGCTATTTTCTGTCCGAATGATTTTTGCGCCTCGAACGTAGGCGGAAATTTTCTTTCGCAGTGTTTCGTCGTCTTTCGTCAAGTCCACGACCCGCTTTGTGGCATTGATGTTGAGCGCGAGAATATCGGATTCCAACCGGGCGTAGGCGTCCACCTTGGCTTTCTGAACCGCCTCTATCCTCTTCGCGATCGACCAGTGCTTTTCAATTCCGCCAAAGCCTGTGGCGCTCAGTGTGACATTTTCCCAACCCGGCGTTCCCTCGACAATTTGGGTCGATTGACAGGACAACAGCATCAGGCAACAACCAATGGCGGCGAAACAGCGAAGCAAGGAGACAAACCTTTTCATAGCGCGTTCCACCGTGTCGAAAGAGTGTTTTTGACTCCGATAAGATCCAGCGCGCGCGCCACAACAAAACGCACAAGGTCATCAATGGTTTTGGGATGGTGATAAAAGCCGGGCATCGCCGGGAGCAACGCCGCGCCCATTTCAGAGACAGCCAGCATATTTTTCAGATGCACATGGTGCAGCGGAGTTTCCCGAGGGATCAAAACCAGGGGCCGTTTTTCCTTCAGGGTAACGTCCGCCGCCCGCCCGATCAAGTTTGATGAAAACCCGTGGGCAATGCCCGCCAGCGTTTTCATCGAACAGGGGGCGACGACCATGCCCTCCGTGGGCACAGAGCCGCTGGCCACAGGCGCGCACATATCGGCTTCGTCGCAATAAATCAATTGATCATTCGAATATTCGCGCTTCAAGGCGACCAGGGTTTCTGAAAAGCACTGCCCCCATTCCCGGCCCAATTCCTCCCGAATAATCAGTCGCGCCGAGGGAGAAAGAATCAAGTAGACCTGATACCTCTCTCTTAACAGATATTCCAGCAGGGTCACTCCGTAAATGGCCCCGCTGGCCCCGGATATGCCAACAACATAGCACGACACGATGATTTCTCAGGCCTTCGTCATGAACATGATTTCCCGGCTGCGGCGATATCCCGGTGACGGCAATGCGCCGTCATCCCCTTTTCATTCAGGTGGGCATTCACCTGATTCGTCAGCGCGACCGAGCGATGCCTGCCTCCCGTGCAGCCGATGCCAATAGTCAAATAACTTTTGCCTTCCTTCTGATAAAGAGGGATAAGGAAGGCCAGCAGGTCATACAGTTTTAGAAGAAAGGTACTTGTTTCCGGCAATTTCAGAACATAATCCCGCACGGGCGCATCATTTCCCGTCAACGGCCTGAGTGCGTCCACAAAGTGGGGGTTCTTGAGAAAGCGGACATCAAAAAGAAGATCCAGCTCGTACGGCACGCCAAACTTATATCCAAAAGAAATCAGGGAAACATTTAAACGCCTATCCCGCCCTTTTTCCAAATAGAACTGCGTGATGATCTCTTTCAATTCATGCACATGCCAGTCAGAAGTATCCACGACACGATCCGCCCGGCCGCGAAGATGCCCCAGGGTCTCCCGCTCGCGCTCAATCCCCTCCGACACCCGGCCTTCCTTGGCCAAAGGGTGCGGCCGCCGGGACTCCGAAAAACGGCGCTGCAGGATTTCGTCACGCGCCTCTAAAAAAAGGAGTTCCATCCCGTAACCCGCTTGAATCAATTCGTCGTAGATGTTTAGAAAATCCAGGAGGAAGGTCCGCTCACGAATATCAATCCCGATCGCGGCACGTGAAATGTGATTGTCCGACGCCCTGCAAAGTTCGGCAAACTGAGGGAGGAGTTGCGGCGGGAGGTTATCGACACAGAAAAAACCAAGATCTTCAAAACACTTGATCACACAGCTTTTGCCCGAACCGGACAACCCGCTGATCACCACGAGACGGATATCTTTCGGGGAACGGCTCATCGACAACACCCGCGCATTCGAACTTAAGCGGACCGTTCGATCAATCCCAGCCCGCCATCTTTTCTTTTGTAGAGTACGTTGACCTGCCGGCTGTCACGATTTTCAAAGAGAAAAAATCCATTTCCCAGAAGTTCCATTTGCAGGGCCGCTTCTTCAATACTCATGGTCTCCACAGGGAACTGCTTCCGCTTTTTGAGATTCGCAGCAGCCCAATCCCTCACAGGCGGCTCCTTTGGACTCGCGGTATCATGATGTGCCCGATGATTCTGAAGCTTTTCCTTATGCTTTTTCAATTGGCGTTCTATTTTACTCATGGCCTTATCGACAGAGGCATACATCTCGTCGGTTTCCTGCTCTGTCTGCACAATAAATCCATTCACCTTGACCAGCACCTCCGCCGAATGACGATATTTTTCGACTTTGAGTGTAAAAATCACCTGTGTCACCTTCATCGTATACTTTTCAATTTTTTTCGAACGATTTTCGATATACTCTCTCAAGGCGGGCGTGATGTCCAACTGCTTTCCCGTAATCAATACCTCCATAAGCACCTCCTTCGCTTCTCTCCCACAATAAAATGGAACACACCTTCGAATCCCTTAAAAGGGTTGTTTTCTACGATTCGCCGGGGGAATCTTCAGCCATGCACGGTATTTACTGACAGTCCTTCTGGCAATATCAATATCCTGATCTTTTAAACGGGTAACGATCTCCTGATCCTTTAACGGACGCGTGGCGTCTTCTTCCTCCACCATTTTTCGAATCATTTCCCTGACCGCGATGGACGACAGACTTTCAGATTGATCGCCGACACGGGGAAGACTCCCGTTAAAAAAGAATTTCAGTTCATAAATCCCCTGCGGCGTGTGGATGTACTTGTTCGTCGTCACACGGCTGACGGTGGATTCGTGCATCTCGATATCGTCCGCGACCTGTCTTAAAATCAGCGGCTTCAACGCGCTGATCCCCTTCTCCATAAATTCCTGCTGAAATTTCAGAATGCTTTCACCGACCCGCTGAATCGTTTTGTTTCTCTGCTCGATACTCCGGACAAGCCAGAGCGCTGATCTGAATTTTTCTTCCAGATACGACTTCGTCTTGTCGCCGACATCCCCTTTTCCCTTGGAACGGAGTAATGTCCGGTAAAACGGACTGATCTTCAGCTTCGGCAGACCATCATCATTCAAGGCCACCATATAACGCCCGTCCTCCGCTTTGACCACATAAACATCGGGGGTAATATAGACATTGTCCGAAGAAAAAAACGGGCGGCCAGGTTTCGGCTCGAGATGTTCAATAATCTTGGCCGCTTCAACGACCGCTTCAATCGTGCAGTCACAGGCCTTGGCGATATTCTGGTATCGCTTCTTTTCCAAATCCAGGAGGTGATTTTTAATCATGGTTTCGACGAGAGATCCCGAAAGATCAAGCTGCGCGATCTGAATCAGCAGGCATTCCTCAAGATTCTTCGCGCCGACCCCGGTGGGGTCAAACCCTTGGATCACCTTCAAGACCACCTCGACCGCCTCGATGGACGTATTGACAATGGCGGCGATTTCCTCAAGCGGCGTTTTCAGATAGCCATTATCATCAATTTCACCGATGATCGCCGCCCCGATTGTCTTCTCCGTCTCCGAAGTCGAAATCAGGCCAAGCTGCCACAGCAAATGATCCACCAGGGACGTGGCTTTCGTGAGGGTCTGCTCATAGGAGGGACGTTCGTCCTCGGGAGCGGCATTCGAGGGGCTCCAATCCTCACCCCGGCCCTCATCCAGATAATAGTCCTCCCACTTATTGTCGAAGTCTTCTTTCTTTTCAGCAAGATCCGCGTCAACTTCCTTCGGCTCGGGGGGCTCAGTCTGTTCAGAGGCCGTCTCCGGCTCCGGTGTCTCCGTCCTGAATTCCCCCTCCTCCGGCGCATCATCGCCCCGCTCTTCAAGCAGCGGGTTCTCAACCATCTCCTGATTAACCACGGTCTCCAGCTCAAGCCGGGAGAGCTGAAGCAATTTAATTGCCTGCTGAAGCTGGGGCGTCATCACCAGCTTTTGAGACAGCTTTAATTCGAGTTTCGGCTTCATGCCGCCGTCAGACCAAGACATCATGACCTCTTGTTTAATGGCTCATCTGTGTGTCGCCCTGCGCTTCCCAACGAAACCGGTCCCCCAGGTACAACGTCCGGGCCTCCGGGTTACTTGCGATTTCATCGGGAGTGCCCGAAATCAGGATTTTCCCGTCGTGAATAATATAGGCGCGATCCGTGATCGCCAAGGTTTCCTGCACATTATGATCAGTGATCAGCACCCCGATCCCTTTCTGCCTGAGATGACGAATCACCTTCTGCAACTCTAAAACAATAATGGGATCAATACCGGCAAAGGGCTCGTCCAATAAAATAAATTGCGGCGAAATCACGAGTGCCCGCGTGATTTCAAGTCTGCGCCGCTCCCCCCCCGAAAGCGTATAGGCCTTGTTTTTGGCCAGGTGGGCAATACTGAGCTCGGACAAAAGATCTTTTAACCGGGCGTCCCGCTCCGAAGGGCTGAGATCGAGCGTCTCCAGCACGATAAGGATATTCTCCTCCACGGAAAGTTTCCTGAAAATGGATGACTCCTGGGGCAAGTAACTCACGCCCTGACGCGCGCGCTTGTACATCGGCATTCCGGTGATCTCTTCTCCGTTCACGGAAATACTCCCACGACTCGGCGGGGTCAAGCCCACAATCATGTAGAACGTCGTCGTTTTGCCCGCCCCATTCGGACCCAAGAGCCCCACGACTTCGCCGCGATTAACACAAAGGCCGACATTCCGAACGACCTTGCGGCCATTGTAAATTTTCTCTAATCCCGACGCCTCAAGCATAGCGCTCTCAAAACAAAAAAACCAGTATAAAACCAGTCAACATGACTATGAAAAAACCACGCTCAATTCAGCTTTTTTTTTTCACCCGAGCCCAGCGAGCCGTTACGAATGACCGCCTGACTTTCCGCAACCAGCGTTCGTTCTTCTTCAATAAAAAAGGTGATGGTCTTGCCCTTGACGTGAAAATCATCATCCCAGACCTCAGGGTTCCCCGTGAGGACAAAGACCTCTTCCCCTCTTTTGTAAACGCCCTTGTCGGCTTTTGCTTTTTGCGCGCCCCGAACAACGCGAACATTCCCCGTCGTAATAATTCGAGAGACCGCGCGGCTGTCTTTTTCCCCGGAAAGCAACGCGGAGGATTCAGCCGACTCCGACAAAAGGACCTCCGCCTTGTCGGCATTGATGCGGACTTCTCCCCGTCGGATCGATACGGCCCCCTCGAAAATAATTTTATTCTCAAGGTTTTTCAAAACCATTTTTTCCGAGGTAATCGAAATGGGACTACGTTCTTCTTGAGAGGGCTGGTTTTCAGCCGCCGAAAGACCCATCCCTGGTGCAATAAAAAGTAACATCGCGGAAAGGATGGATGAACATGAGAGGATTTTCTTAATGAACCAAGGCCTTGACATCACCAATAACGGTCATCTCCTGGTTATCGATTGATACCCTGAGTGCGTTTCCATCTATGCTGATCTTTTCCCCGGAGATAAAGGCTTTTCCGTCCGAGATAATTTCCCGTTTCGACTCGTTCCATTTCAAGCCCGCTGTTCGCAGGGTATAGCCATTCTCGAAATCAACCGTCATCAAGCCCCTCTTCTTCCAGAGAGAAAAGGCCTTTTTTTCGGTATCGACAAAGCCTTCATCGCCTTCCAGGGAGAGCATGGCGTCGCGGCCATAGGGAATCGTCACGGAGATATTTTCAAGAAGCCCCTTCCGTCCTTTCTCTGTCAATGCGGCTTGGGCCGCGACAAGCGACCAGGAAAGACGTCCCGTATCCGTTTGAGTAAACGAAAGTTCCTTAATGCTCACCTCGGTCTCTTGCGCCACCTCAGCATCATTTCCTTTAAACTGCTTGTTTTTTAAGCCTGTAAAAAGCGAAAACATCAGAAAAACCAAAAATCCCGCCACAAAAAACGAAAGGAGCAACCGAGAATATTTCCAAGGTGAATTCATACCTTAAAGTATCATAATGCAATAGACGAGTAAAGCAGCGCGGAGCAAGGGATCATCTTCAGATTAAGTTCATTTGCAACATCACGTCCCTTCGGTTTTTCCTTGACAGAAACATTAAAACTGTCTAAAACTATGCCCAATCTATCACCATTCTCGGAGGAGATAATGACAAAAAAATTTTTTGTTTCTTTACTGTTGCTTTCATTGACATTGACGACCCACGCGACGGTCTTTGCGGCCGAGGCCCCAAAGCTGAAAAAGGGAGAAAAACTCTTTGATCAGGAATACGACCGGGTCTGGGACGCGACAATTTCCGTGATCAAGGAACGAGGCTTCTCGGCCCATCCTCACAAGAAATGGAAAATTAAAAAAGCAAAGGGCCGGATCAAAACGCCGGAGTGGCGTTATTTTAAAATCTGGTCCGCAAAACCTGTCATTGAAAAACAATATAAAGATTCGTATAAAATCCGCTTAAAGAAGATTGAAATTGAAGTCCCGCAACCGGAAGGTGCGAAAGCGGACACAGCAGCGCCCGCCGCCGACGGGACCGCGAAGACGGCTGATGCCGCGCCACCCGCAACAGAAGCCGCGGCGAAGCCTGCGGATGCCGCAGCCGGGACCGCCCCCGCTGACAGCGCAGCCGCTCCGGCAGAGGCAACGCCCGCCCCTGTTCCCACCATCACAAAGGTGAAGATCTCCATCAAACGCAAATTCCTGGTTCATAATGACGAAACACGCAAATGGGATAAGGGGGATCCCAACAAGGAAATGGCCGGGTATTCCGTTGAGGATCTCTTCAAGGCCATTGAGGAAAAACTCGCGAACCCAAGTCCTCAAGCGGGCGAAACAAAACAGGCCAACCTCAATATCGCACCGCCTCCAATTCACAGGATCCCAAAACCCTGAAAAAAAGGCCCCGTAATTCAGGGGCCTTTTTTTATACGAAGTTCACTGATTTCATCAAACCGGCGGATCACACTCTTTTCAAACCAATCCTATCTATGAGTAGACAAGGTAGTATTTTCTGACATGGCACGAGAAGTCTGGAAAAACCAAATGGGGTTTATCCTGGCCGCTGTCGGCTCCGCCGTCGGGCTCGGCAACATCTGGCGGTTTTCATACATGACCTATGAAAACGGCGGCGGAGCCTTCCTCATTCCCTACCTTGTCGCCCTGTTTACCGTCGGCATCCCGCTGATGATTCTGGAATTCGCACTCGGGCACCGCTATACGGCAAGCGCCCCGCTCGCCTTCGCCAAGCTCCATCGACGGTGGGAATGGCTGGGGTGGTGGTCGGTCACCTTCGTCATGTTTGGTATCGTCCTCTATTATTCCGTCATCATCTCCTGGTGTCTGAACTACCTCTTTCTCTCCTTCACACGTGCATGGGGAAACGACCCGGGGGACTTCTTTTTCGGAACCTTCCTGGGACTTTCGAAGGCACCGGGAGAGATCGGGTCGATACAAATCCCCATTTTACTCGGGCTGGCCGTGGTTTGGTTTTTAAACTGGATCATCGTTCACCGGGGCGTTCAAAGAGGGATCGAAACCGCCAATAAAATCTTCATGCCGCTCCTGTTGATCCTGACCGCCATTCTCGTTTTTTGGAGCATCACTCTGGACGGCGCGGGGATTGGCCTCAGCGCCTATCTTTCGCCGGACTTCTCCGCGCTCGCAAAACCCAAGGTGTGGATCGACGCCTTCAGCCAAATTTTCTTCACCTTGAGTCTGGGCTTCGGCATCATGATCGCGTACGCAAGCTATCTTCCCAAACGCGCCAATTTAAGCCGGAACGCCCTGATTACGGCCCTGCTGAATTGCAGCTTTTCCATCTTTTCCGGCTTCGCCGTTTTTTCAATTCTGGGATACATGGCCGCTCAAACACAGCAGCCCATTGGCGAAGTCGTCAAACAAAGCATCGGGCTCGCCTTTGTCGCCTATCCGACAGCCTTAAACCTGCTGCCGGGCGGCGCGCTTTTCGGCACGCTTTTCTTTACTTCCCTGGTCGTCGCGGGGCTTTCCTCTTCTGTGTCCATCATTGAGGCCTTTTCCTCTGCCGCCGTCGACAAATTCCCCTGGAACAGACGACGCATCGTCACAACGATTTCTCTTCTGGGCATGTTGGGAGGGGTGATTTTCACAACGCAGGGCGGCCTGTTCTGGCTGGATATCGTGGACCATTTTTTAACCCATTTCGGGCTCATGGTGGTCGGATTGCTGGAGGCCATCCTCGTGAGCTGGCTTTTTCCTATTGACACTATGCGAAAATACATCAATTCGGTTTCCGATCTTCAAATCGGGAACTGGTGGTCGCGACTGATTCGCTATTTTATTCCCGCCATCCTGCTCATCATCGTCGTCGGCGACCTGATCACCGAATTTCAGAAACCCTATGAGGGCTACTCGTGGCAGGCGCTTGTCTTTATCGGTGTGGACTGGCTCATCATCACCCTCCTTTTGGCCCTCTTTTTCAGTAAGGGCGATCGAAAAAACCAGGCATTATAAGGCCTGACGTCCGTGCTTTCTTCTTCGCTTCCACGCCGTCCAAGCTGAAAATCCGCTCAAACCCCACAAGAAGGTGATGAAAGCCAAGCCCACATAAGATGCGTTGTCCCGAAAATAAGACGGATGCAGATGGTATGCCTGCACTTGAACCGTGTTCGAGTCGATGAACACCCCTCGTATCGAAATATTCGATGAGTCATTGAGCGTCAGCCCCTTCACATCAAAGACCTCCCCACCAAAGGAAATCAGTTTGCCTCCGGCTTTATTATTCTCATACCGGTAAAAAGCGCGATCAAATTCGATGAGTTTTCCTGGCCGCGCCGCCACTTCCCGCAACGTTTTTACGAAATGATTGTCCCTGGCTTCAGACGCCTTCAGAAAAGCCAATGGCAAGATGAGATAAACAAGTAGCAGGACAACCGCGGCACAAAAATACCGCTTCGATTGGAGATGAATCGGCCAGGATAACCGGCTGCTTTTCCGCCAATGAAAAAGCATGTATGACAGACCCAAGACCGTCACCACGTATGTCGGGAGGCTTTCCGGCCAAAAAAGCGCGAATTGTGTCAAGCGCCAGTCAAAAGGCGCGAAAAAATGAACGCCATTGGCCCATTTCACTTGAAAGGCATCCAGAAAGAGATGTAAGAAGGCCCCCGATCCGAGAACAAACAGGGTTTTTCGAGGTGAGTGAGAGAATAGCGCGAAAGCACCGCTCAAGATCAGGGAGAAAAAAAGCGTCGCCTGAACAACCACATAGAGACGAAGGTCAAGCAGGTCAACGCCGGGG
>JBHHXB010000034.1:0-16828 GCA_046756825.1 Nitrospiria bacterium
TCTCCCTCAGAAAAAACATCCGTGGTCAGCACCTGTCCCGTCGAAAGCCCCTCAGTGCCCCGAAACTCCCGGAGAAATTTAGCCGGAGCCACATCCACTTTCCCATAGTGTCCCTTCAGGGCCTTTGTCAGACGCTTTTCCTTCACGCCGCCAAAAGAGATCTGCGCGGCCTGATAGCCGTCCTTCTCAGATGTTTTCACCTGAACTACTTTGCATGGACCAAGCTCTAGCACCGTCACCGGCACCAAACCTCTGCCATCCAAAAACACCTGGGTCATCCCGAGCTTATAACCGATCAAGCCGTCAACCATAAAAACCCCTAGAGTTTAATCTCAACATTCACGCCTGCGGACAGGTTCAGCTTCATTAAGGAGTCCACCGTTTCCGGCGTGGGTTCCAATATATCGATCAGGCGCTTGTGCGTCCGAATTTCAAACTGCTCCCGGGATTTTTTATCCACATGAGGAGAGCGCAATACCGTGTACTTGTTGATCTTTGTGGGCAAGGGAATCGGCCCCGATACCTTCGCCCCCGTTCTGGAAACGGTCTCGACAATTTCCCCTACTGATTGATCAAGAACCCGATAATCATAGCCCTTCAACCGAATTCGAATCTTTTGACTCACAACAAACGCCTCTTGTTCGCTATTATTTAATAATTTTAGTGATGACGCCGGCGCCGACGGTGCGGCCGCCCTCGCGGATCGCGAAACGCAGGCCTTCCGCCATCGCAATCGGCATGATTAATTCCACTTCCATCTCGGCGTTGTCCCCCGGCATGACCATTTCCACGCCTTCAGCCAATTTCGAAACCCCGGTGACATCCGTGGTCCGAAGATAAAACTGCGGCCGGTAGCCGTTGAAAAACGGGGTGTGCCGCCCGCCTTCTTCCTTTGTTAAAATATAGGCCTCGGCCTTAAATACGGTGTGCGGGGTGATGCTGCCGGGCTCGGCCAAGACCATGCCGCGCTCGACTTCTTCTTTCTTGGTGCCCCGCAAAAGAACGCCGACGTTGTCTCCGGCTTCGCCGCGATCCAGGATTTTCCGAAACATTTCGACGCCGGTGACGACGGTTTTCCGTGTTTCCTTGATGCCGACGATTTCGATTTCATCGCTGACTTTGACGACACCTTTTTCGACACGCCCGGTGACGACGGTGCCGCGGCCGGAGATGGAAAAGACGTCTTCGATGGGCATAATGAAGGGTTTGTCGACTTCCCGGACGGGCGCGGGGATGTAGCTGTCGATGGCTTCGACGAGTTTAATGATGGATTCCTCGCCCATCTCTCCTTTTTCGCCTTCAAGCGCTTTCAAGGCGGAGCCCACGACGACGGGAATATCGTCGCCGGGAAATTCATACTTTGAGAGCAGCTCACGCACTTCGAGTTCGACCAATTCGAGCAGTTCTTCGTCATCGACCTGGTCGGCTTTGTTCAAATAGACGACGATGTAGGGCACGCCGACCTGTCGGGCTAAAAGGATGTGTTCGCGGGTTTGCGGCATGGGGCCGTCGGCGGCGGAAACAACTAAAATGGCGCCGTCCATCTGGGCCGCGCCGGTGATCATGTTTTTGACGTAGTCGGCATGACCGGGACAGTCGACGTGCGCGTAATGGCGATTTTCGGTCTGATATTCGACGTGGGCGATGGCGATGGTGATGCCGCGGTCCCGCTCTTCCGGCGCCCGGTCGATGGAGTCGTAGGCCAGATACTCCGCAGCGCCCCGCTCGGCCAGCACTTTCGTGATGGCTGATGTTAATGTGGTCTTCCCGTGATCCACATGCCCGATTGTCCCGACATTCAAATGCGGCTTCGTCCGCTCAAATTTCGCCTTCGCCATTTATCTTCCCCTCCAAATCATCTTTTCCATACCCTTGAACCTTAAAGAATCCCGCATACTCAATACAGACGACAAGAATGTCCGCTAGGCTGTCCCCGCATTTTTCGCTACAATTTCATCCGAAATATTTTTAGGCACTTCCTGATACTTCGAAAACTGCATCGTAAAAACACCCCGCCCCTGCGTCATGGAGCGCAAATCGGTCGCATACCCAAACATTTCAGCAAGCGGAACCAAGGCGGAAACGACCTGCGCGCCCCCCCGCATATTCATCCCCAAAATCTGGCCGCGCTTCGAACTCAAACGGCCAATCACGTCTCCCATATATTCCTCGGGGACGACGACTTCCAAATCCATAATCGGCTCTAACAGCACGGGATTGGCCTTCCTTGAAGCCGACTTAAATGCCATGGAACCCGCAATTTTAAACGCGGTCTCGGAAGAATCGACATCATGAAAAGAACCATCATAGAGGGTAACCTTCAAGTCAATCATGGGGTATCCCGCAACAACCCCCGAAGTCAGAGCCTCACGAACACCCTTTTCCACCGGGGCAATAAACTCCCTGGGAATCACACCCCCGACAATGTTGTTCACAAACTCAAAATCCTTACCGGCTTCCTGCGGCTCCACCTTCAGCCAGACATGACCATATTGACCTCGGCCACCCGTCTGACGGACATACTTTCCTTCCGCATCGGCCGTTCCCAGGATCGTCTCGCGATAGGCCACCTGAGGCTTTCCGACATTGGCGTCCACCTTAAACTCTCGATTCAGGCGATCCACAATCACTTCGAGATGCAGTTCCCCCATGCCGGAAATAATCGTCTGCATGGTTTCCTCGTCTGTCGCGACTCGCAAGGAGGGATCTTCGTGACAAAGCTTTTGAAGAGAGAGCCCTAATTTCTCCTGATCTGCCTTTGTCTTCGGCTCAATCGCCAAGGAAATCACGGGATCGGGAAAGGTCATCACCTCCAGCAAAACCGCCGCCTTTTCCTCGCACAGAGTATCACCCGTTTTGGTGCCTTTCAGCCCGACCGCCGCCGCAATGTCACCGGTTCTCACCTCCTGAACGTCCTCGCGCTTATCGGCATGCATCTTCAAAATACGACCGATACGCTCCTTGGATCCCTTGGTCGAATTATAAATATAGGAACCCGCCTTTAAGACACCGGAGTACACCCGGAAAAAGGTCAGTTGACCGACAAAAGGATCCGCCATAATCTTAAAGGCCAACGCCGAAAAAGATTCATTGTCATCCGCTCGACGCTCAATTTCGTTATCCGATTTCAGGTCCACCCCTTTGATCGCGGGCACATCCGTCGGAGAAGGGAGGAAGTCAATAATGGCATCGCAAAGTAACTGCACGCCCTTGTTTTTAAAAGCAGAGCCGCATAAAACAGGGACAATCTTCATCGCCAGCGTCCCCTTGCGCAAAGCCGCTTTAATGTCGCCAGCGGAAATCTCAGCGCCTTCGAGAAATTTCTCCATCAAGGTATCATCAAAGTCGGCCGCCGCCTCAATCATTTTCTCACGGTATTCCTGGGCCATCGGGAGCATCTCTTCTGAAATATCATCAACCACAAACTTGGCTCCAAGGGTCTCGTCATCAAACAACACAGCCTTCATTTCGATCAAATCAATCGACCCGCGATACCCGGACTCTTTCCCGATCGGAATTTGAAGGGGGACAGGAACAGCACCCAGGCGATCCACCATCGTCTGAACACCCGCGTAAAAATCAGCCCCGATGCGATCCATTTTATTCATGAAGGCGATTCTAGGCACAAGATAGCGATCCGCCTGACGCCAAACCGTTTCAGATTGCGGCTCGACCCCCTGCACGGAATCAAAGACCGCGACGGCGCCATCCAGCACACGCAGTGAACGCTCA
This sequence comes from Nitrospiria bacterium, assembly GCA_046756825.1. Lineage (GTDB taxonomy): Bacteria > Nitrospirota > Nitrospiria > SBBL01 > JAADHI01 > JAADHI01. The sequence goes on from JBHHXB010000034.1 coordinate 3,733, forward strand.
ACCTCAATTGTAAAATCAACATGGCCGGGCGTATCAATAATATTGATACGATAGTTCTTCCAGATGCAGGTTGTGGCGGCAGAGGTAATTGTGATTCCCCGCTCGCGCTCCTGCTCCATCCAATCCATCGTCGTTGTCCCGTCGTGAACCTCACCGATACGATGCGTCACGCCGGTATAATAAAGGATGCGCTCGGTCGTCGTGGTTTTCCCGGCGTCAATATGGGCCATAATCCCAATATTGCGTGTTCTATCTAGCGAATACTCTCTGGACACCACTCATCCCTTTAAAAAAGTTTCTTCAATAAAGAAAAAAAAAGAGGAGCAAGACAACAAATGCTCCACTTTCACTCAAATCAACTCTAAATTACCAGCGATAATGCGCAAAGGCCTTGTTTGCATCGGCCATTCTGTGCGTATCTTCCCTTTTTTTAACTGCCGCGCCGGTATTGTTCGCCGCATCCATCAACTCGCCCGCAAGCTTTTCCTGCATGGACTTACCGTTTCTCAGCCTTGCGTAACGCGTAATCCAGCGCAAGGCCAGCGACATCCTGCGATTTTGATGAATCTCCACGGGAACCTGATAAGACGCGCCACCCACACGGCGGGATTTCACTTCGACGCGCGGCTTCACGTTATCCACCGCGCCCTTAAAAACAGTCAAGGGATCCGAACCCGTCTTCTCCCGGACCTGCTCAAAAGCGCCATAACAAACCGACTCTGCAGTCCCCCGTTTTCCATCCTTCATCAGCAAACTGATAAATTTGGAGATCACGCGGTCCCCAAAACGAGAGTCCGGAAGCACCTCTCTCTTAATTGTCACTCTTCTTCTAGACATATCCAGTCAATCTCAAATCCAAATAAAACTATTTCGGCGTTTTCGCGCCATACTTCGAACGACCCTGTTTCCGATCCGCCACGCCAACCGCATCAAGCGCGCCCCGGACAATATGGTAGCGTACACCAGGGAGATCCTTCACTTTCCCCCCACGAACCAAGACAATGGAATGCTCCTGCAGGTTGTGCCCCACTCCGGGAATATAAGAGGTGACTTCAATCCCGTTCGTCAGGCGAACACGAGCGACCTTCCTGAGCGCCGAATTCGGTTTTTTCGGCGTCGTGGTATACACACGAACACATACACCTCTTCTCTGTGGAGAAGCCTTCAAGGCAGGGCTTTTCGTTTTTGATTGAGACTTCAGTCTCCCCTTTTTTACAAGCTGATTAATCGTCGGCATGGCACACTCTATTTGTCCTCGTCCAAAACTTCGGCATTATATTGAAGTCTCCATGCCATGTCAAGTGATTTCACCCTGCGTTCCACCGGTGACCGCTTCTTCCTCTGCTTCGAGCAGATTGTCGTCCAGGGCCTCGGATTCGGGAAGATTTGGCGCCTTGGCATACACCTCGCGATATCGCGACGGACCCGTTCCGGCCGGAATCAAACGGCCTACAATCACATTCTCTTTTAATCCCATCAAAGAGTCGATCTTCCCGCTGATGGCCGCCTCGGTCAAGACCCGAGTGGTCTCCTGAAAAGACGCCGCTGAAATAAAGCTATCCGTTGAGAGCGCGCCCTTTGTAATGCCCAGCAAGATGGGCTTCCCGATGGCGGGCTGACCGCCCTTTTCCATGACTTTTTCATTTTCCTCGGCGAAGGCAAACTTATCGACCTGTGCCCCCATCAAGAAACTGGTGTCCCCGGAACCCTCAATTTTCACCCTTCTCAGCATTTGACGTACGATAATCTCAATGTGCTTGTCATTGATGGAAACCCCTTGCAGACGGTAAACCTCTTGCACTTCATCCACGAGATATTGCTGAAGTTCCTTTGGCCCAAGAACATCCAGAATATCATGCGGATTCGCGGAGCCATCCATCAGAGGTTCTCCGGCATTCACCCAGTCGCCTTCATGTACATTGACATGCTTTCCCTTCGGCACAAAATATTCCCGTGTGTCGCCTAATTCATTCGTCACAATCACCTTTCGCATGCCCTTCACGAAACCGCCGTACTCAACTGTCCCGTCGATTTCCGAAATAATGGCCTGCTCCTTCGGCTTTCTGGCCTCAAAAAGCTCGGCGACACGCGGCAAGCCCCCTGTAATATCCTTCGTTTTCGTGGTTTCTCTCGGAATCTTCGCAAGAATGTCTCCGGGACTGACCTCCTGGCCTTTTTCAACAAAAATATGCGCGCCGGCCGGAAGCAGATAACGGGCGACCAAGCCAGTCGAAACCAGTTTCGCCGTGCGTCCCGCCTTGTCCTTGATCGAAATACGGGGACGCAAATTGGAGCCGGGATAGTCCACAATCACCCTGCGAGCCAGACCGGTCACCTCGTCCACTTCTTCGCGCATGGTCATCCCTTCGACGACATCGCCCATCGCAATCTTTCCACCAACCTCCGTCAAAATGGACAAGGAATAGGGATCCCACTCAACCAGGCGCTGACCGATTTTGACTTCGGCCCCTTCCTCCACCTTGATTTTCGCACCGTAGACCACGGAATATTTTTCCTTTTCACGGCCCGTTTCATCGTAAACGGCAAGCTTCCCATTACGGTTCATCACGATCCGGTCACCCGACTTATCCCGAACGGTATTGAGCTGCAGGTACTTCACGATCCCGGCATTCTTCGCTTCCAGGGCCGTCTGCTCAATGACCTTGCTTGCCGTGCCGCCAATGTGAAAAGTCCGCATCGTGAGCTGCGTTCCCGGCTCTCCGATGGACTGGGCGGCGATAACGCCCACAGCTTCTCCCAGCTCGACGGGCTCGCCCCGGGAAAGATCCAAACCGTAGCACTTCGCGCAGATCCCCCAGCGCGCCTGACAGGTCAAGACCGAACGAATTTTCACCCGGTCGATTCCCGAATCAATGACCGCCTTCGTCCGCCGTTCATCAAGAATACTGTTCGCGGGACAAATCAACTCTCCAGTAATCGGATCCAGGATATCCTCCGTGGCAACACGCCCCAAAATCCGCTCATCCAGGGGTTCAATCACCTCTCCGCTTTCAACCAGCGCGGTCACGGAGATGCTGTCGGGCGTCCCGCAGTCTTCCATTTTTACAATCACGTCTTGCGCAATATCGACCAGCCGGCGCGTCAAATACCCCGAGTTCGCCGTTTTCAGCGCTGTATCCGCCAAGCCCTTTCTCGCCCCGTGCGTCGAAATGAAGTACTGAAGTACTGTCAGCCCCTCGCGAAAATTGGCTGTGATCGGCGTTTCGATGATTTCGCCGGAGGGCTTCGCCATCAGCCCCCGCATGCCGCCCAGCTGCCGGATCTGCTGCGCGCTGCCCCGCGCGCCGGAGTCCGCCATCATATAAATCGAGTTGAACTTCGTGCGGTTCGGTTTGCCCGCTTCTCCGGATTCCTCCGTGACCTCGACTTCGGAGAGCTCATTCATCATCTCATTCGCAACCACATCGGTCACGTGCGCCCAGATATCAACCACCTTGTTATAGCGTTCGCCGTTCGTAATCAAACCGTCCGAGTATTGACCCTGTATGTCGCTGACCTCTTTACTGGATTGCGCGATCAGCTCTTCTTTTCGGGTGGGGATGTGCATGTCATCAATGCAAATGGAAATACCCGCCTTCATAGCGTAAGAGAATCCCATTTCCTTGACGCGATCCAGAAAAGCGACCGTTTCACGATGACCGGCCTGACGATACGCCCCGGAAATCAGTTTCACCAGGGCCTTTTTATTCAAGGGCTGGTTGATCGCTGAAAAAGGTGTTTTCGGCGGCAGGATTTCGCTGAACAAAATCCGGCCCACCGTCGTCTCCACCATTTCGCCGTCCAGCCTCACCTTAATCCGGGCATGTTCCTCGACCACACTGTGATCATAAGCAATACGCACTTCGTCCACTCCGGCAAAAACCCGGTCTTCTCCTCTCGCACCGGGCCGCTCCTTTGTCAGCCAATAACATCCCAAAATCATATCCTGCGACGGCACCATAATGGGCTGCCCGCTCGCGGGCGACAAGACATTATTGATCGACATCATCAAAGCCCGCGCTTCAATTTGTGCTTCGATCGACAGGGGAAGGTGCACGGCCATCTGATCGCCATCGAAGTCCGCATTAAAGGCCGCGCAAACCAGGGGATGCAGCCGGATGGCCTTGCCTTCAACAAGCACTGGGTCAAAGGCCTGAATCCCCAAACGATGCAGGGTCGGCGCGCGGTTCAGCAACACCGGGTGTTCACGAATCACCTCATCCAGGATGTCCCATACTTCCGGGCTTTCGCGCTCGACCAGTTTCTTGGCGCTTTTGATTGTCGTGACTTCGCCCCGCTCTTCCAGCTTGTGATAAATAAAGGGCTTAAACAGCTCCAGGGCCATTTTTTTGGGCAAACCGCACTGATGCAGTTTCAATTCGGGGCCAACCACGATCACGGAGCGGCCGGAATAATCCACCCGTTTTCCCAGCAGGTTTTGTCTGAACCGGCCCTGCTTTCCCTTCAGCATGTCGGAAAGCGATTTCAAGGGACGCTTGTTCGGCCCGCGAATCGCCCGGCCGCGTCGGCCGTTATCAAACAACGCATCCACGGATTCCTGAAGCATCCGCTTTTCATTGCGGATAATGATCGAAGGCGCCTTCAAATCCAACAATCGTTTTAGACGATTATTACGGTTGATGACGCGCCGGTAAAGATCATTGAGATCCGAAGTCGCGAAACGTCCGCCGTCGAGCGGCACCAGGGGTCTGAGCTCCGGCGGAAGCACGGGCACCACATCTAAAATCATCCATTCCGGCAGGTTCCCGGACTGGCGAAAGGATTCGATCACCTTCAGGCGTTTTGTTAATTTTTTCTGCCCGGCGGCGGAAGAAGATTCCGCCAGCTTTTGCTGTAAAGTCTCCCAAAGGGCGTCGAGATCAATTCTTTTCAGGATTTCGCGAATGGCCTCGGCACCCATGCCCGCCTCAAACGACCCCGGACCGTGCTCTTCGACGAGGGCATGGTACTGCTCCTCCGTCAAGACATCTTTTTCCTGCAAACCGGTCTCCTTGGGATCAGTGACGATATAGTTTTCAAAATACAAGACCCGCTCAAGGAGCTTGAGAGTGACATCAAGCAAAATCGCGATACGGCTCGGAATCCCCTTCAAAAACCAGATATGCGCGACGGGGGATGCGAGCTCAATGTGCCCCATACGCTCGCGGCGTACCTTGGATTGAATCACCTCCACGCCGCACTTGTCACAGACGATGCCGCGGTGCTTCATCCTTTTGTATTTGCCGCAGTTGCACTCCCAGTCCTTCACCGGACCGAAAATACGGGCACAAAAGAGACCGTCCCGCTCCGGCTTGAAAGAGCGGTAATTGATCGTCTCAGGCTTTTTTACTTCGCCATAGGACCAGGAACGGATTTTTTCACTTGACGCGATACGGATTCGTATCGCGTCAAAGGAAACCGGACTTTTCGACTTATCAAAAAAACCCTTGACTGATTCAACCTTGCCGATTGTCTGCATCAAACCTCCAAACCCTATAGGTTAGAAATATCTGTATTATAAATATAGATATTGAAAATCCATATCAACAAGAGTCCCTTAATTCTCGACCGGAACAAGCTCCACGTCAAGCCCGAGACTTTGAAGCTCTTTTATCAACACATTAAAGGACTCAGGCAGACCCGACTCCAGGAAGTGCTCTCCCTTCACAATGGCCTCGTAAATCCGGGAGCGGCCCGGCACATCATCTGATTTCACGGTCAAAAATTCCTGCAAAATCGACGCGGCGCCATAAGCCTGAAGCGCCCACACTTCCATTTCTCCGAGACGCTGTCCGCCGAATTGAGCCTTTCCGCCAAGCGGCTGCTGTGTCACGAGGGAGTAGGGCCCGATCGAGCGGGCATGAATTTTATCGTCCACAAGATGATGGAGCTTCAAGATATACATTTTGCCGACAGTCACAGGCCGCTTAAAGGCCTCTCCCGTTTTTCCGTCATACAAAACCGTCTGACCGCTTTCCGGAAGCCCCGCATCCCTTAGCATGGACTTCACTTCCTTTTCACTCGCGCCATCGAAAACCGGCGTCGCGATATGAATACCCAAGGCATGCGCCGCCCAGCCGAGATGGGTTTCTAAAATCTGGCCCACATTCATTCGAGACGGGACACCCAGGGGATTCAGCACAATCTCAACCGGCGTGCCGTCGGGGAGATAGGGCATGTCCTCCTCGGGCAAAATACGGGAAACAACGCCCTTGTTCCCATGCCGGCCCGCCATTTTATCCCCCACTTGAAGCTTGCGCTTCATTGCGACGAGCACCTTGACCAGCTTGATCACACCCGGCGGCAATTCATCGCCCCGCTTCAAACGCCCTACTTTTTCGTCGTAAATCGTCTGAAGGATATCAACCTGCTCTTTATGGAAAGCCTCGAGGTGCTCAATTTTCTCCTGGGCCTTTTTATCGCTTAGGGTCACATGTTTTAAGGATTCGTCCTTGATTTTATCCAGAATCTCCTGCGTAATTTTTTTCTTTTTCTTCAGCAGGATGTCCCCGGAATCGGGATCGACAATATCCACACCGACCAGCATGTCCAGCATCAATTCACGCAGTTTTTTGTACTTTTCCTTTTCAAAGATTTCAAGCTCATCCTTGTGGTCGCGATGAATCCGTCCCAAATCCTGTTTCTCAATGGTTCTGGAGCGGGCGTCCTTTTCAACACTTCTGCGTGAAAAAATCTTCACGTCAACAACAATGCCTTCAATCCCCGGCGGCACATAGAGGGACGCGTCCTTCACATCCCCCGCCTTTTCCCCGAAAATCGCCCGAAGCAGTTTTTCCTCCGGCGTCAACTGGGATTCCCCCTTGGGCGTGACCTTTCCGACCAGAATATCCCCCGGCTTCACCTCCGCCCCGACACGGATAATGCCGGACTCATCCAGGTTCGCCAGGGCTTCCTCGCTGACATTCGGGATATCGCGGGTAATATCTTCCTTCCCAAGCTTGGTGTCCCGCGACTCAAGATCGAATTCCTCGATATTGATCGAGGTAAAACAATCGTCCTTGATCAGTTTTTCGGAAATCAGGATCGCGTCCTCATAGTTGTAGCCGCCCCAGGGCATGAAGGCCACCAGAATATTTCGGCCCAACGCCAATTCACCCTTGTCGATGCCAGGCCCGTCCGCCAGCACATCTCCTTTTTTCACACGCATCCCGACAGAAACAACGGGGCGCTGATTGATACAGGTGTTTTGGTTGGAGCGCTGAAACTTGATCAATTTGTAGACATCGATTTCGACCTTCGCCCCCTCCGGTCTCTGCGCTTTCTCCTTTTTCGAGAGCTCGACACGGACGACAATCCGGTCACCATCGACGCTCTCAATAATGCCGGCCCGCTTCGCTAAAACGATATACCCCGAATCACGCGCCACCACGCCTTCCATCCCCGTCCCCACCAGGGGGGCATCGGTCGCAATCAAGGGCACGGCCTGCCGCTGCATGTTCGATCCCATCAGGGCCCGGTTCGCGTCGTCGTTTTCGAGAAAAGGAATCAGAGAAGTCGCGACACTGACAATCTGCTTCGGCGAAACATCCATGTATTCAACGGACTCGGGCGGAACAATCACAAAATCTCCCAAGGATCGGGCCGAAACATTTTCGGCGATGATAGTGCTGTCCTCGCTTAATTCCGTATTAGCCTGGGCGATGATGGGCCGATCCTGGTCAATCGCGGAGAGATACTCGATCTCGTCGGAGACCTTTTTATTCTCAACCTTGTGATACGGGGATTCGATAAAACCGAATTCATTCACACGGGCATAGGTGGCCAGAGACGTGATCAAGCCGATGTTCGGGCCTTCCGGCGTCTCGATGGGGCAAATCCGCCCATAGTGGCTCGGATGCACATCCCGGACTTCAAAACCCGCCCGGTCCCGCGTCAGGCCGCCCGGCCCCAAGGCGGAAAGACGGCGCTTGTGCGTGATCTCCGCCAGGGGATTGGTTTGATCCATAAATTGCGAAAGCTGACTGCTCCCGAAAAACTCTTTCACCACAGCGATGACGGGCTTCGCGTTGATCAGATCGTGCGGCATGGCCGTATCAAGATCAAGCAGATTCATGCGTTCTTTAATCGTCCGCTCCATGCGGACCAGTCCGATTCTAAACTGATTTTCCAAAAGCTCGCCAACGGAACGCACACGCCGGTTGCCAAGATGGTCGATATCCTCGATGACACCCTTTCCGGCCTTCAGATCAATGAGGTAGCGAATGACCTCCACGACGTCCTGGTCGGTCAAAGTGCGATGCTCCAGCGGCAGTTTCAAGCCCAGTTTTTTGTTGATCTTGAGACGCCCGACTGGAGAAAGATCATATCGCTTGGGGCTCGTGAACAAGTTTTCAAAAAGCAGTTTCGCGGTATCCATCGTGGGTGTTTCACCGGGACGCAGCCTGCGGTAAATTTCCACCATCGCTTCATCCGGCGAAGAGACTTTCTCCAGCAAGAGCGTGTCCCGAATGACAGAAAGCACGGAAATATTGTCGATAAACAACAACTCCAGCGTCTTGATATCACTTTCACGAATCGCGGCCAGAATGTCTTCCGTCAGCTCCTGATTACGCTCAATCAGGATTTCACCGGTCTCTTCGTTCACGATATCATTGAGAACCGCCTTCCCGACGAGTTCTTCAACGGGATAGGGGATGAATTCGATCTCCTCGGCTTTGATTTTTCTTAAGGCACCCCGGGTTAATTTATGCCCTTCCTTCACCAAAACCTCTTTCCCGGTCCGGTCGGTCAAATCAGCGGGCACCCGAATACCGGCATGGATTTTCGGATTCAAACGTCTGAAAAACTGCCCTTCCTTGAGAGAAACTTCCTCAACCGGATAAAAAAGCTTTAAGATGACCTCATCAACGCTGCCGCCCTCAATCCGTTCATCACGGGTATTGATGAAGCAGGTCGTACCATTCTCGCCCTGCTCTTCCTGGACAAAGGCTTTTAACAAGACTGTCGCAGGCAGTTTCCGTCTTCGATCAATCCGGACATACAAAATATCCTTGGCATCCAGATCAAAATCAAGCCAGGAACCACGATAGGGAATAATCCGGCCGGAGTAAAGGATCTTGCCGCTGGGATGCGTCTTGCCTTTGTCGTGCGTAAAGGCCGCGCCGGGAGAACGCTGCAACTGACTCACCACGACCCGCTCGGTCCCGTTAATCAGAAATGTGCCGTTATCGGTCATCAGCGGTAACTCGCCGATATAGACTTCCTGCTCGCGTACATCACGAAGCACCCTCGCCTCACCCTTCACCTCTTTATCCCAAATCACGAGGCGCACCCGAATCTTCAGAGGGGCCGCAAAGGTCATCCCGCGCTCAAGACATTCCTGAACATCGTATTTTGGAATCCCGATGGAGTAGTCGATAAATTCAACCATCGTGGTGTTGTTGTAATCCGAGATCGGAAAAACAGAAGTAAACGCGGACTGCAATCCGATATCCGCACGCTGGTCAGGGAGCGCATCACGTTGCTGAAACCGCTCATAGGACGCTTTTTGAATTTCGATCAGATTCGGGATGCCGATTTTAACGCGAATCTTGGAAAAGTCTTTCCGTTCTCTTTCCTTGACACCGGACCGCTGTGCCATAAACCCTCCACACAGGTTGAAGATAATCAGGCTTTATTTCGATAGATCTGGAAACTCAGGTTGCTTATTTAACTTCAACCGTCGCGCCGGAAGCCTCAAGACTTTTTTTCATGGCCTCGGCATCATCCTTCGAAACGCCTGTTTTGACGGGAGCGGGCACACCGTCCACCAGGGCTTTCGCCTCTTTCAGACCAAGGCTTGTGACCTCCCGAACCGCTTTAATCACCTGAATTTTCTTATCTCCCACACTGGCGAGAATCACATCAAATTCCGTTTTTTCCTCCGCCGCGGCAGCGGGGGCGTCACCCGCCGCGGGCGCGGCCGCAACGGCAACCGGAGCCGCCGCCGAAACGCCAAAGCGCTCCTCGACCAACTTGATCAACTCCGCCAGCTGAAGAACAGGCATTTTTTCAACCGCTTCCAAGATTGCTTCATTTGTTAATTCCGCTGTCGCCACTTTTTATCCTCCTTGTTTTAAAATCACCGCAGGGACAAACCTGCCTTTATTTATTTTGAATAAAACGCAAACACCACTTATTTTGAATCAAGACGTTGCTGATGGACGGCCTCCAAGGTTCGAACAAACTTGCTCAAGACGCCATTCAGGCATCCCGCAAAACCTGAAATCGGCGCATTCAAACGGCCAATCAACTCCCCTAACAGAATGTCTTTTGGGGGCAGCTTCGCGATCTGTCTCACACCCGCAAGATCAACAACCTTCCCCTCGACAACACCCGCTTTAATTTTGAGTTTATCTTGCTTGTCGGCAATTTCCTTTAAGGCCTTCGTCGGCGCGACAGGATCGGCATATCCGAGTGCAACCGCAGTTGAGCCTTTGAAATAAGCATGGATCCCCTCAAGGCTTGTGCCCGTCGCGGCTCGAATGGCGATCGTATTTTTGACCACCTTAAACTCGCCTTCGGCGCCACGCAGCCCTTTTCTCACCTCACGCATCTCCTCGACACCCATACCGGTAAACTCGGCGAGAATGGCAACACTGGCCCGCGAAAACTTCTCATTTAATTGAGAAATATGCTCTTGTTTCTTTTCTCTATTCATTAACGCACCTTTTTATTTGCCTGAAACATGAACAAAACAAGCCCTCAAAGTTTAGGCCGCCGCTTTCTCCGGTCGAAGCGTCCCCTCATCGATGGTAATGCCCGGCCCCATGGTCGGCGAAATCACAACACTGCGAATGTATTTCCCCTTCGCCGCCGCAGGCTTTTGCCGCACAATGGAATCAAATACCGCGAGCGCGTTCTCATAAAGCTGTTCCGGCGCAAACGACACGCGCCCAACGGACACATGAATAATCCCCGCCTTTTCGACCCGGTATTCGACTTTTCCTTTTTTAATTTCGTTCACCGTCTTCGCGATGTCAAAGGTCACCGTGCCTGTCTTCGGATTCGGCATCAAGCCCCTCGGGCCCAGCACCCGGCCCAACCGCCCGACCACCCCCATTAAATCAGGGGTCGCAATCACGCGGTCAAACTCCAGCCAGCCGGAATTGATTTTCTCCAGCATGTCGTCCACGCCAACAAAATCCGCCCCGGCATCGAGAGCCTCTTTTTCCTTTTCGCCTTTCGCAAAAACCAGAATACGCACCGTGCGGCCCGTGCCGTGCGGCAGCAAAACCGAGCCCCGCACCATCTGATCCGAATGCCTGGGATCGACGCCCAGCCGTATGGCCAAATCAACGCTTCCGTCAAACTTCGCGTAATGGACTTCCTTGACCAGCGCGCATCCTTCCTTCAGACTATACAGCCCTGTTTCCACTTTCTGAACTTCGGCGTTATATTTTTTCCCCATGCTCGCCTCTCACTTTGAATAAAAAATCTTGTCTCTAACTTATGGAATCCGGCCTTTGACCCAAGACCCGTGGTGTGTCATGATTTGACTTCGATGCCCATGCTTCTGGCCGCGCCCTCGATAATCTTACAGGCTCCGGCGAGATCAACCGCATTCATGTCTTGCATTTTTTTCTTGGCGATTTCCTCGACCTGGGCCTTGGTCACGCTGCCCACTTTGTCCTTATGCGGCACGGCGGAACCCTTGATAATTCCCGCGGACTTTTTGAGCAGATCCGAGGCCGGGGGGCTTTTCAACACAAAGGTAAAGGTCCGGTCCGCATAAATTTCGATCAATGCGGGCACAATCGAACCTTCCATGCCCTTGGTCCGTTCATTAAAACCTTTGCAAAACTCCATAATGTTCACGCCATGCTGACCCAAGGCCGGGCCAACCGGGGGCGCCGGATTTGCCTTGCCCGCCGGAATTTGAAGTTTCACAATTGCCTTTACCTCTTTTGCCATCTTTAGCCTGCCCTTTCCATCACAAGAACCGTCAAGGTCAAATTGACGGCGCCTGGACTGTCAACAAAAAACTATACTTTTTCGACCTGAAGAAACCCGAGCTCGACGGGCGTGGATCGCCCAAAAATACTCACCAGCACCTTCACTTTTTCCTGGTGCGTGTTCACCTCATCGACAACCCCATTGAAACCCAAAAAGGGCCCGTCAATAATACGCACGGAGTCAGAGGGATCAAAACGCGCCAGGCTGGCCGAGGGGGCCACGCCTTCATCAAGCTGCTTTAAAAGCCTTTTGACTTCCTGTATCGGAAGCGGCGCGGGGACCTCGCCCGAGCCAAGAAACCCGGTCACCTTCGGCGTGCCATTCACAAGCTGCTGAACCTCATCATCAAGATACAATTCGGCGATAATATAACCGGGAAAAAATTTCTTGTTTGAGACCCGTTTTTTGCCATCCTTGATTTCGGTGACTTCCTCGGTTGGAATCAAAATCATGCCGATCTTTTCGTCCAAACCAAGTGTCTTGACACGCTCCTCCAGGCTTGCCTTGACACGGCCCTCATACCCCGAATATGTATGGATAACGTACCACTCTTTTTCCATGATTCCCCCAGGAGGCACTTAAACCACTAACCGAAGCAAGCGAACCAACACGACATCCACGATCGCCAGAAAGAGAGAAACGATCACCGTAAAAACAATCACAACCGTGGTGGACCCAATCGTTTCATGCCTGGACGGAAAAGTCACCTTCAGCAACTCGGTCTTCACATCCTTGAAAAAATTTCGGAGGGTTCCAAGCCCTTTCTTAATCATCTTGCCTTCTCCCAATCAAAACCGATCAATGCTGCACCATACGATAAAGCAGGCCAGGAGGGACTCGAACCCCCAACATGCGGTTTTGGAGACCGCCGCTCTAACCAATTAGAGCTACTGGCCTAAACCTTCACGCCAAGGACACCCTACTTCACCTCTTTATGCAGTGTGTGTTTCCGGCAGGAATTACAATATTTTTTCAACTCAATACGATCCGGCGTATTCCGTTTATTTTTTTTGGTTGAATAATTCCTTCTTTTGCAATCCATGCAACCCAAGGTAATAATGTCACGCATGAAACAACGTCTCCCAAGCCTCTTGTTCGCTATTATTTAATAATTTTAGTGATGACGCCGGCGCCGACGGTG
>JBHHXB010000035.1:0-16129 GCA_046756825.1 Nitrospiria bacterium
ACTTGCGAGTTTGGTCCAAGACCCGTTGCAACAGAGACTCGCCTTATCACTTGTCCCCTTACGGCTAATGCCACTTTGGGGTCCGTCGTGCCTATGCCGACATTGCCATCCTTAATCACCATCTGCGCCACACCGCCACCCGGATTGAGTTCGCTGTTGTGATGTGTGCCGCCCTTGTACCACGCAAAGTTTTTATCGGTCCGAAAATATTGCGTCCCGCTTTGAATCCCTATGCCGTAGTTTTTTCTCCAAAGATTCAGCATCTGGCGAACACTCGCCCCGAAACTCAGGGTGCCCGGGATGGAAACATCACCGGAATCGGCGTTGATCTGCATGACATATTTTTTAAATGTACCGCCCTGAATGTCGCCAAAATAGAAATTCCGGTTTCCGTGCAAGCCCAAAAGCAAACCTCCCGCTGGATGTGTAATGGCAGAATGATTGGAACGGCTCAAGCGGATCGCCTCATACCAGCCCCCGACAGTCGTCGTGGAAGCTTGAATATCCAGTTTCGCGCCGGGGTTCACCGTCCCCAAACCGACATGACCCGTCGATTGGTCGATGAATAACCGGCTGTTTCCCGCGTTGTCGCTGATGCTGAAACCCGGCCTGGCCGTCGCGGGTTTCGCGGGGTCGCTCCGGGGATTCAAACTCAAGACCCAGCTCGGATCGGCGTCCGCGAAACTTTTATAAAAATTGATGGTTTTTTTCTGACTCGCCTCATCACCCGAGGCCTCAATGCTGAGCGGACTGCCGGACGGCTTGGCGAGTCCGTCGTCTTTTTGGTTCAGCATGCCGTCAATTAAATCGGCGAATTCCCCCTCCGTGGGGATGGCGTTTTTCACAAAAAATGATTTCAGCTCACTTCGATTTCTTTTTTTGATCTCCATTTTTCACCCTGTTGTTTTAAAACCGCTTAATAAATCAGACCCTCTCTCGCTTAACCCACCATAAAATCAAGCTCCACTTTCATATAATTCAGTCCGGTAAAAGAGGCTTCTTCATAGCCTTCCTCTGAAATGATGTCGATCTCATGCCGCCGCGCGGCGACCAGGACACCGTCCGGACGATCCGCCGCCACAAAATATCCCTCATTGCCGGAGGGAAGCGCCAGTTTGAAATTTACGCCGTCCGCGCTGCTGAAGAGTTTCATTTCAACAACGTAGTCAATATATGGCTGCCGATCCAAAAAATTGATCAAGCTGTTTGCATAAATTTTTCCGCCGATCACAATATCCGCGCCCTCCTCATAGGCCCAGGGCGAAAGGAAACGGTTCAATGCGTCATTGAGGATTTTTTTGGCGTAACGCTCATCCACGCCCGGCTTAAAGCGAACACCGAAGCGGACTTTCACAGGAATATAGTGGGCATTTTTGACCTTAATCCTGGCGTAAGGCGGATGTTTGTTCGACAGATAGTCTTTGATTTCAGCGATCAAATCCGCCGGAGCCTTTGGCTCGAAAGGATTAAAGGGCAGCTTGTTTCGGATATCGGGAATGACGACGATTTCAACCCGGCCGGGCGCGTCGGCATGCGACAAAAGGCTGGCCGGCAGGCATTTGACTTTATAGATTTGAGGAAAGCGCTCCAGCACCAGGTGCTCATAATCCCAGATGGACACCGCGCGCTGCTTGTGCCGCAGCCGCTCGCTGACACGGGTGTGAAACATGGCGTCGGCCTCGGCCATTTTCCCGCCGAACGAGGTATAGGGCTGAGCAACACCGGCAATCCCCGGCAGGGGTTCGGCCAGGTCCGTGATGCTTTCGGCGGGCAGAGGCTGATCTAAATGATCGGGGGCATTGCCTTGGCCGGAAAAGGTCGCGGAAACAGCCTGCGCGTGAATCGCCACAGTATCGCAAACACTGTTTGTGTGGACGGGAATGGCCGCGCGTAACCAATACAAATCACCGGGGAGCAGCGTGTTCGGCCGCGCCGCTTTAAGAGAAAAGGTAATGATGCCCGAATTGATCAGGCCCCGCGTGCCGTCCGACAAGATACCGCCATCTCCAAGATCTGTCCACTGATCTCCGCTTAAAACACTCCACGTCACGGGCGCGGGCTCCAAATCGGGATCGGCACTCCCCTCTGCCATCTGAAAAAGCAGGGACAAGGTTTGAGGCGGCCGGATTTTCTTAATCCCGATATACAGTTCCCCTTCGTGATCATATTGCGGTAAAAAAGAAACGCTTTCAGACACACCGTCGGCACGCACTTCGCTGATGCCGAAAGGATGAAGATGAAACAGTCTGTCCTGACGAGGGATCGTCTCCTTTTCCTGAAAAACCACTTCCCTCGAAGCGGCATATTCGACACTGAGTTTTTTGACTTTCGGAGTATAGGGTGGATTCACCTGATAACTCGCAGGCACAAGCGGCGTTGGCGTTTTGTTCGAAATCGCGGCCGCCATTTCAAGCGACTTTCGGGCCGCCAATCCCGGATAAGCCGCATGCTGAAAATCAGGCGCATTCAGCTCCCATTGCAGGAAGCGGCTCCACACCGTCAGTTCCCCCTGGTAATTTCCGTCCACATCCCGGTCATATTGAAAACCGCCGGGGGAGAGTTTATCCGCCAGCACCACACCCCTTTCGGATTCGGCCGGCTCGGGGATTGAAACCGCATGAGGTGCTCCGGCATTCGTCAAACCGGCAAACAAACCGGCTTTGTCCTTCAAGGGTCTTTGCACACGGCGATCCACCAGGCTCACTTTGGCTGTAAAGGGAAGCCGGGCGTCAATACCGTAATTTTTATAATGATCTTTCAGTTTCTCCGGCGCGCCCATCCATTCGATGTGAAACTGAATCCGGTCGAGCCGTTTTTGTAGCAATTCCGGATGACCGACATAAAACCGGGAGCCGACCGAAGGCGTCCCGCCAAAGGGCTCAAACGGCTTTTTGGCATCAAGTACGCCGTTGTCATTTTGAAGCTGGAGCGTCGTCAACCCCGACACGGCCACGCGGGTATGTATTTTCACCCACGCAAGCGCTTTAAAGGGGGCGTAGCGGGTCACAAACTGTTTTCGTTCCACATCCCAAACCTGCCGCATCATGATACGCAACAGCGGCCAGGGGCTTTTTACGAGCTGCTCAGCAAACGGGGCGATGGGATCGGCAACCTCTGAAAAAATGAGCTTGAGTTGCAGGGCTTGCAGGTTTTCCCGGTTTTCATCGGGTGTTTTAGTGAGTGCGGTGTACGCGCCGAACTTGATTTCAAGTGTGTCGGGGGCGACCCAGCCTTTCTCCGTGCTGACTTCGACTTGAAGGGGTCCGCTCCCGGCACCGCCCTCTTCAGTCAGCGACGGAAAGAGCGGACGGATTTTCTCAATCAAAAAAGTCTCTTCCCGAAACCCGAAAGTCAGGATCACCTCCCGCCGCCCCTCACTCAACATCAACATCGGCGAAGTCAGTCCCACACCAAAGACCGGATCGGGCGGCGCGTCCGGAGCAGCATCCGCCACAGGCCGTCCAAAGGTTTTCCAGCGGGGGCCGTCCCCGTTTTCTTCCGTAGCGGTTGTGACCTTCGCTTGTGTCGCATCCTGCGCCGGATACAGGTTGAGCCATGTTTCCTTATAGGGCGTCGGGGGGACAAAGCCCTCGCGAAAACGCTGCGCCATTTCCACAATACGCGCCACGCGCGTCCAGGCCGACACTGAAACCCCGCCCTGTTTTTCCGACTTTGCAATGTCTTCCAAAAAGGCAAAGTCGTTGTCCTTTTTAACGAAAGGCTTCAGGCGCGAAAGTGGATTTGACTCCGCGGTCAAGGGGTCTTCTCCGAGCGCGGTATGAAACATCTTCGTCAAGCCCTGGCGCGATCGTATCCCCTGCAAGACTTCCCGGCGGGCGCTGTAGACCTTTTCCCGATGGGCCGAAAGCAGGATTTCGTCCGCCTTTTTCCACTCCCAGGCCGTGGCAGCTTCCTTTCCCCCGACCTGCATGAGATAAACGAAGTTCTCGGCGGACATGAAAAAGTCGCTTTCCACCGCTTCGACCGCCGTAAAATAGGCGTCGATATCCAAAAACCGGCCTGTTAACGGGGTGTTTAAGGGGCCGACCGCTTTGTTTAAATTCGCGGTAAAATCGGCAGGCTGGAGAGGCGACAGCCGGAAGGCCGCGTCGCTGCGTTTCCTCCGTCCCGCTTCCTCCAGGATTTTGTTGATCCCCTCCCATTCCCGGTCGATACGTACCTTGATCTGCATCATGCGCACGAAATCATCGACGCTTTCGAAATACAGCCGGTTTCGGATAAAGTCCCGCACTTCGATACGGTTACGTTGTTCGTAAAGATGGTCAATGTGGTCTACTTCCGTGATGCCCCGGAAATCGGGAGGGCCTTCCAGGGCCGCGATCAAATTGGCGGCGAAATCCGACGCATCGGCAGGATCGAACTGGAAACCGGGATCGTTCCGCTTTTTTCGAGCGGCTTTCTCCAGAAAATGATTGATTTGATCCCATTCCCCGCCCGCGTCATCCCGTTGCCGTTTCAATTTCATCAGGGCACGCAAATCAAACAAGGGCATGAACAACCCTGCTTCGGAAAAGGCCAGCAACTGCCCCAGTTCGCTCAGATAATCAAAATCGACCGCCTCCGCCGTCCCGCGAAGAATGTCGTTAAAGGCCAGCGGGTCACCTGGCAGCGGATCCCCCAGGGCGATATACAGCATATGAACAAAACGCTCCTGCCGTGTGCCTCCGACGGATGCCCTTGCTTCTGAAATCCCCATCAGCTGTTTTTCAGCAAACACCGTGTTGAGTTGCGCGATTCCCGCCCGGCTGACCACGATGTCGCGCTCTGTTTTATAAATGAGATCGCGTCCAAGCGAATCGGCACCCGCATTTAAACGCGTCCCCTTCGGGACATGGGCCTGATCAAACCGGTCTTGTAATTGAAGGAGGACATTCACGCGATCCGGCTCAGCCGGTTTTTTTTGCATGCGCAGCACCTCACGAAAATAAAAATCGAGGTGCCGACGGGTGAGTGTGTTCAGTTGCTTTTGGGCTTCCCGCAGCAATTTTAAAAAGGTCAGAAAAAGCACGAAGTGCGGCTGAGAGAAGGCCTCCCGCGTCGCCGCATCGGCCTGCTCCGGGTCATTTATAAAAGAGACCACCGCATCCAAATCCACGTCGTCATCGAGAAAGGCGCTCCAGTCGCCCATTTCCTGATTTTCGGCATTAAAGTACTTCAATTCCTTGGAATATTCCCGAGCGAAACACAAAAGATCTTTGAGGGAGCGCTCGTCCACGGAGACATAGTCCGGATTTAAGGCGGGGAGGGCGCGCGCCGCCTGACTGGTTCCGTCACGTTGCAGTGCCGGATATTGGACGCTCTGTTTCGGCATTGTTTCTTTTTAAACTACGTCCCTTGAAATTTCGTGTTCGTTGTCAAAAACATACCCTGACCGGAGTACGACGGGCTGGCATCGGGGATGGGGCTTCCCGGACCGGGGGGCGGCTGCTGCGCCGGGCTCTGCACCTCGAACTTCGCCGTAAAATTACCGCCTTTCAGCAAGACGGCCTTGCCGCCCGTGTTTGTTTTCCGGGCCTTCTGATCCCCCGCCAAGGCATCAATTTTGAGCGTACCGGTACCCGGAATGGAATATTGCGGCGTCATATAGGTTACGCCGGACACGGAGACATCTTTTTCATCCCCGTCCACGCAGATTTTCTTCCCGTTCAGCGTGGCCGGACCGCTCCCCGTCAAATCAGCCGGTTGAACCACAACGATGGCCGCTCCGAAGTTCGGCATAAACATCGCCTTGTCGCCTTCCACGAGAATAAAATCTCCCATGCCAACTCCAGTAAAATCCAGTCCCCGAATTACAGACCCGGCGTCGCGGCCTCGTTCAGATAAAACGGATACACCATGTTGTATCGTGAATTGGTGCTCCGAATCGTGTAATCCAGGGCGATCAACAACAGGCCCTGCTCCGATTCACTCTCGGAAATATCCAGCCGGTCGAGAGTAATACGCGGCTCGTGATAAAGAACGGCGTCGGTGATCAGCGTGGTCAGCGTGTTGACCAGCCCTTGATCAACCTCTTCAAAAAGCACCCGGCTTAAATCCGCGCCGTAGTCTTCCCGCATGAGCCGCTCTCCCAATTGCGTCGCAAAGAGGATCTGAAGACTTTCCTCAATGTCCTCCCGACCCGACACCATTTTGACCGCCCGGCCGCCCTGGGTGAAGCTCGGCGGAAAAGCCCAGCCCCGTCCTAAAAAACCCTGATCGTCGTCCATCGCGCTAGGCCTTTAAAACCGTCTGCGCTTCTTCGACTTTTTGCGTTACCCCGTTCGGACTCGCAGCGTTCAATTGACCACTCGCCTGCGCCTGTAATTTATTCACAAGGGCGTACACCCGTGCAAAGGGAATATGGCCCAGGCCCTCCAAAACCAGGTTGGCCTCGTCAATCGAGACCTCCAGCGTAATGGTCTGCGGTGTCTCGTTTTGATTTCCATTCTGCATATTGGTTCCTTTCATTTTTTATCTGATATTACTTGACATCCACCTTCGAACCCTTGATTTCCACATTGCCCCCGGCATCCAAAATAAGATCTTTCGCGCTCTTGATTTCAATGCCGTCGGCATTCATCGTAATCGTATTGCCGTGCTGGTCGGAGAGGACAACAGCCTCGCCGTCATCGTCCAGCAACAGTTTGTTTTCACCGGCGGTTTGAATAAAGACGGAGGCCTTTTCGTCATCGACGAAGCCGATGGCCGTCCCTTTTTTTGTCACGATGCCCTTGTGAATATTCTCTTCCGATAATGCGGAAAAGTCCTCCGGGGGCTTGTTTTTTGAGCCATACATGCCGCCTAAAATCACCGGCTGTCGCGGATCGCTGCTCAAAAAACCCAGGACAACCTCGTCGTCCACTTCGGGCCGAAAAAAGAATCCACGCTCCAGGCCCGCGTCCGGCGAAGCCAAACGAGCCCAAAGCATGCCTTCCGCGTCATCAATGCCGGGAACCTTCACTTTCACCCGAAACTCGCCGTCCGGGTCTTCCTCAAAGGCCGCCACCACGCCGAGCTGTAGCCCGCCGACGGCGGGAAGCAGTCCGGCGGCAGGCGCGGCCTGAATACCTTCTTCACGGCTGAACGATTTCGGGGAGAGTCCAAACTGCACATCCGTCCGCCAGCCCTCCTGATCCACCCGATGCCGAACCCCGGTGGCGAGGGTTTTGCCGTTAAAGCGTGTCCCAAGGCCTTTCACTTCAATCACATCCATCGCTTTCACATCGGGGATACCAGCCACAGCGATGCGGCCCCGAAGCATCGAAAAACGGCTTCGCACCATGCGCGCATCGGCCCAGGCCTGAAGCTCTTCCGAAACCAGCGGCACGGGATGAGAAAGCAGGGCGGGTTCAAATTTCAGGGTTTTGGCCAATTTTTCACCGTCCAGATTCCCCTGCGAAAGGTTGACGGCTTTTGCCTTCACCGGCTTGAATGACTTCTGATTTTTGAGGTCCCAGGCCGTGGCCTCCACCGCTTGAAATTGATGACTGGCGTCGGTCTCCATTTCCAGGTTGTATATTTCACGGATCCCCAGTTCAAAGGTGTGCGCGGGCGCTCCGGTCACTTCGATTTTTTTCAGAGCGATTTCCCCGTCATCGGCCACGACGAGCAAGCCGTTGACATCGGCCCGCGAAAGCATCAAATCCCAATCCGTGCAATCATATTGGACGATTTCCGCATGGGTCGGCGTTGTCGCTTCAAGGGCGCCTTTTTGAAGGCCCGCGTTTTGAATCAATTCGCCGATGACTTTGTCGTCCGACTTTTCCAAAAAGACCTGGCTTTTTCTGACATGCGTCATCTTGACGGCTTCATCCTTCATCTCCACCGTCAGCGTGGCGTCCCGTCCGTCGACTTCAATGCCCTGTCTTAGGACTACCCCCTTGAACACCGTAGTATCCTCGCCCGCTTCCTCGTAGCGGAGCCTGATTTCGATTTTCTTCCCCGGTTCAAAAAACGTGGACTCGCTGATCGGAAAAGCGCCCTCGCTCGGATCCCCGTCCAATACCCGGATTTCAGCGGAGGGAATCCGATTGACCTCCTTGCGGACATCAATGGACAGCACCTGATACGCAGGGTCCATTTCCTGCCCCT
Source organism: Nitrospiria bacterium (assembly GCA_046756825.1). Taxonomy (GTDB): domain Bacteria; phylum Nitrospirota; class Nitrospiria; order SBBL01; family JAADHI01; genus JAADHI01. Next base: position 8,092 of record JBHHXB010000035.1, read on the forward strand.
CGCTTAAAATAGTGGGCGTGACAACGCTCAAACGCCAATCCCCCGACTCATGAGGTCTCCAGGGGCGGAAAGACAATCTCCTGCCCCGGGCTGAGGTTTCTAAAATTATTCAAGTCGTTCACCTGCGCCACCCGAAGATAGTGCGACGACGTGCCGTAGATTTCCTTCGTCATGAGAGGCAGAGTATCGCCGCTTTTGACGACACGGCGGTGTGTGAGATCGGGAGAACTTTTATTCTCCTTTTTCATGCGTTTTTCGGTCTCGTCGTCGGAAATGAGCTTGACATCCAGTTCCGCGCGCAAAGGGCTGCCGTTTCGGTCGAACGTCGTATAGGTGATGTCCGCACTCAGCAACCGGCACGGGAAATTAAGATCCCCCCATTCCACCGTGAGATAGTTGGGTTTGTGAATCGTCCCGTTCATGTGGAATGTGAGATCCAGAAAGCTTTTGACCTGCTCTGAAACCTTCTTCGGTTTAAACAAACTCACAACACCATAATCCGTGACGCCGGTGCCATCCAAAATGAGCTTGATATTCAAGTCCGAAGGCTCGCTCCGAGAATAATTCACCGCCCGGCCCGTGCTGTTAATCCCCTGATTCTTGCCATAGGCAATGGCGTATTTCTGCTTGAAGGAGGCCGGATTAAACATCGCCTCGAAAGTGCCCACAGGGCTCCCGGCTCGCCGGCCGCTTTTGTAGGCCTTGATTTTCAGGCGTTCCAGTTTGAAGGGATTTTTAAGCCCCATTTACCGCTCCTTCTCTTTTTTTAAAATACGCAGGACTTCCTTGACGCAGGCCGCGATGATCGCCTCTTCGTCGGGCGCCGCCGAGACAGAAGAGGGCGAAGACACATCGGAACGTTCGTCCGCGACGGCGCGTATAATCAACTCCCTGATTTCAACCGGCATGATTAAACCCTTAAAATCTGCATTCGCGCATAGGCCAACTCCATCGTGTCGATGACGACGGACTTTTCCTCAGCATTCAAGTCGGAGGTTGCCCATTTCACGGGGTAGGCCTTCATAAAAAGCCAGGCCGAGATCGGGACTTTTTCTGCATTGAACAGCGTCACGAGCACATTGGAGGGGGCGAATTTAAAAAGCGACAGAGCGGCGTTAAATTCCACATTCAGCGGAGATCCCACAACCAGCCCCCGCGTCAAAGACAGGTTCCCGTGAGAGACGCCCTTGGGCAATTGATGGGCGTAAAAATTCTGCCCTCCCTCGGTGACCGGCGTGGTTTTCACTTCCGCGGAAAGGCCGGAGACCTTTTGAAAACGAATGTCGAGCGGATTGGGCAACACCCCCCCGGCAAAAAAGAAGACGCCGAAACGGAACCCCAGCGCCAAATCATCCTGAAATGACCTTTCTTTGAAGATTTCATTGAGGACGGGATTTCCAAGTTCCATGCGCTACCTCTCTCATTCTAAAATTTAATGGTGAACAACCGTGATGCCCGCCGCCCGGATTTCCAAGCTTTCAATCGCCACGTCATTGGCGTTGGCATCGAAGGACGGGGCCTGCAGCTTGACGGGAATCGCCTTGCCGATCCGCCATGAAACCACGGGCACGCCGCCTTCGTCGCAAAGACTGATTTCCATCGCCCGCGCACTGCTCTCTTTTTCCTGAATCCACTCGAAAAAGAGATTCGTCCCTTTCACTGTCCCCTTTTTCAATGTCACCGGAATGTATTTGTTGTAGTAATACTTTTTAAAGCCCTCGCCCTCCCAAAAGCTCAAGCCATGCTTGTAGGTGATGATTTCATATTCCAAGGCAATGCCTGAGACTTCGGAAAAACTCACCGTCGTGCCATCCACCGTCACCCGAAAGTTGTACACCGGCAGCGGATAGCGCGTCTTTTGTTCTGCCTTCGTTTCGGCCATCGCTTAAAAATCCTCAATGGTAAACAATAGTCACGTTTGAGCTTGCCTGAATTTTTCTTCAGGGCAAGGCGCGAAGCGCACAGAACCGGAGCGTATGCTTTCATACGTGAGGATTCGAGCACTACAGCAACGCCGCCATGAAGAGAAAGGCGGGCGAGATCGAACGTGACTTTCAGGATTCCTCCATGAACACCCCATCCGCCATCAACTCCATGCTCTCCACCGCCACGTCATTGGAGTTCGCATCAAAGGTCGGCGCATCCAGCTTCGTCGGGAAGGCGTTGACCACCTTCCAACTGATGACGGCGTCTCCTTCCTCGTTGCAGAGCCGGACCGCGATATCCTTTTTGTCGATTTGGTTGATCTGTGTGGAACTGATCCATTGGTACAAATTCTTGATACTGCTTCCCCGCACCAAGCCCCGTTTCAAGGTAATATTCGTCGTCGTCGCCTGGGCGGGCATGTACATCACCCGAGGCCCCGGCGCGCCGCTCTCCGTCGGGCTTTCTTTATAGGTCGTGGTTTCATAGGCGACATTGATCCCCGAAACCTCGGAGAAGGCGACCGTCTCGCCGTCGATTTCCACTTTGTAGTTGTACACCGGCAGCGGATAGGCTGTTTTTATTTCGTCCTTTGTAAGTGCCATAATCTTTACTCCCCTTTAAAATAGTTTTAAAACCGAATACCTCCAAAAATCAAAAATCCCGCCGAAACGCGTTATGCCTCTTGTAATTTATGGGTGAAACGAAGGATGATGAATTCCGCCGGACGAACGGCGGCCACGCCGATCTCCACAATCATGCGCCCCTCCAGCACGTCCTGCGTGGTCATGGTTTTCCCCAGGCCGACGTTGACAAAGTAGGCTGCCTCAGAAGTCGGGCCCGCCAGCGCGCCCTGCTCCCAAAGCCCGTAAAGATAGCTCTCGATCATGGCCTTCACCTTGAGCCAGGTCGTCGCATCATTCGGCTCAAAGACCGCGAAGGCCGTGGCTTTTTGGGTCGATTCCTCAATCATGTTGAAAAGACGGCGCACGGAAACATAGCGCCACTCGTTGTCGTTCCCCGCCAGCGTCCGCGCGCCCCACACCAGGGTGCCCTTCCCCGCGAATTGGCGAATGGCGTTGATGGATTTCCCCGCTGTGGGATCAACATTCAAACCCTCCTGCTCCTCATGTGTAATCTTCGAAACCGGGCCGATCACCGCCGACAGGCTGACATTCGCCGGGGCCTTCCAAACCCCGCGCTCCCGATCGACGCGGGCATAGACCCCCGCCATCGCCGCGCTGGGCGGCAGGGTAACGCGCTCACGAGTCAACGCGGTTTTGATTTGATTGTACAGGGCAGTCTCGGTGGATTGAATGGCAGCCAGGGTGCCCCCTGCCGACGACGTCAAGCTTAGATCGACGCTGGCATTCGAGGTATGCGGCACGGCCCCTGTTCCGCCACCGGTCACATCAAGATCAAAACCCGCGGGGTCGTTCGCCGCATCCGCAACCCAGGCGTCCCAAGCGCTTTTCACGTCCTGACCCGTCCGCCCCGATACGTTTCGAATCGTGAGTACATCGGACGCGATAGAAAAATCGACGGCGGCCGACGCATCCCCCGCAACAATTTTGACCTTGGGAGTGGCACTCGCATCCCCGGAAAACCGAACAAGAATAGCGTCCGTTCCGAACGCGGATTCCCGGTTTGACGTTCCGGCCGCGCTGGAGGCATCCCCCTCGATTTGAATACCGCCCTCCTCATATCGAACGTTCAACGTCGTTTGAAGATAGGGATGGTAGGAGGCCCCGTATTTTAAATCGCTCGTCCCGATTTTATTCCGAAAAGTTTCGACCGCGCCATCGGGAATATCCAGGATCGCAAAGCGATCCCCCAATTTATTGCATTGCGCCAAGGCCTGCTGGCAGAGGGAATAGTAATCGTCAGTCAAGAGATTCACGGCATCGGTCAAAACAATCAATGTCGGCTCATCCTCTTTTTCCAATAAAGCCAGGGCCGCTTCAAAATCGGCTTTGGCGGGCGTTGCGTTGTAATCGCCGACCGAAAAAATGTAGCAACTCCCACCCCCGTTTTTGAAATAATGACTCACGGCATAGTGCATGAGAAAGTCGGGGTCCGAAGGGGCGGCGGTCTTCGTCACGGCGCTGACAGCTTTAAGACCCGTACCGGCGTCCACGGTGGTTTGAACTTTAAAATTGGCGGGCTTGGCCCGGCCAAAGTGTGTTTCATATTCCAAAAGGGTATTGATTCGGGCTATCTTCGGCCCCTTTGCCGTGTAGCCGATAAAGGCCGGAATCGCGGTAGACACCTCCGCGACAGAGGGCGGCAGGGTTGAAATTTCTTCGACATACACACCGGGGGTTTTGTAAGTGGGCATTTTTTCACTCCTATCGTTAGAAATTTTTGTTAAGGATCACTCTGCGACATATTTAATCACCTGAAATAATGCGTCTTCTTCCTTGAGGGAGTCACCTTCCCCCGTGCTCAATCTGAAATGGTTTCTAAAAGAAGGATTGGGCAAGGCTTCCGCAAGCTTGTTTTCTCCGAGATGAAATTCAAGATGTTGACGTGCGGCCTGCCGACAAGGGACCGCCGCGTCCGAAAAAAAACGAATTTTCCGAAATTGGGGATATTGCACCGCAAGCGTCTTCGCGATCTCGTCACGCGAATCGGGTTGCAGCCCGAGATCCCGTTGATTTTGATCGCTGAAGCTTAAACGTCCCGACACGGACGGACTGGCATCAACGACACGTAGCGCCCCCTGCGAGGCCTTGAAATCCGTGACGCAATAATAGCTCCATCGCGCCGACCTGGCTGAAAAGGAGATTTCAAAGCGCCGGGATACGACAACGGGATTACCTGTCTTCGGGAGGGTGTCGTTATTATGGATCTCCACTTCGGCAAAAACACTCGGCTTCTTTCGGGGCGGCGTGGAAGATGAAAGACCCGTATCCAGCGACAGGGCCGTGCCCGTCTGTCCCCTGAGGGCGGCATTCGAAAAACGCGGTGCGTCGTGCGCTGAAATTTCTGCGAGATCGGTAAAGCGCGGGAAATCGGTATTTTTCAATGCCAGGTCAAAACGAAAAACGGCGCTGTTGGATAGCGGCAAAAAGGGACGTCCGTCTTCATCGACAGCGATCAATACCAGTATCCCATCGGGTTGATGCCGCACCATGCCGCGATGATTCTTAAGAAGGCGTGCCGTCGCTTCGTGTGCTTCCATCAAAAAATCAGGACAACGCTGATCCTTGTAGTAGGTGTGACGCATGCGCACTTCAAAAAGCATCCGATACTTCATCCCGGCAGCCTCACTTCCTTTTCTTTCACCGCGATGGTACGTTTCGCGTCTTCATCCCGCGCCACAATCATCTTCACCTTGTACAACACAGAGGGGTGGTATGTCGTTCTCAAGGCGTTCCAAATCTCGTTTTGCTCCGAAAAAGGCAGGGTTGTGAGCTCCATAACAAGTTTTTCAATTTTTTCATTGAGTCCCGGCGCGTTTTGATGATCCATGACGCGATGGCTTTGAAAATGCTGAATAATCTGTGAAAGATGGCTCAGGCTTTGTTCATAGGCTTTGAAGCGGGCGACAAAGAGGACGAAGAGATTGATGCGAATTTCAGGCTGAACCTTGAACACCGTGCCGTCGGCGGCAACGGAACGATAGGGGTCCGCGGTGCGCAGTGTGTTTTCCTCTTCGATATTCATCAAAAGACAGGACACCGCGCCGAGTTTGAAGACCAGAGGGTCCATCTTTTCGCCATCCAGAAAAACCACTTTGTCTTCCTGTGTTTCACTGGCGGCCCAGCCCGTGCGACGGGTGAATGCTTCATTCAGATGATTCTTCAAAAAAACAAGCACGTCGCTGATCATCGCGGCCCTTTGCTTATTTCACATCGCGGAAAATGTGTGCGAGATAAAAACCCTGTACCAGGCGATCAAATTCTACTTTTTAAAAAGTTCCCCTTTAATGGAAAAACTACCCACTTACAGGTGCATACACCATTTCGAATTTTAGGTCAAGGATATTGTTGAAACGTCTATCTTAATTTGGAATAAGAAATTAGTATTCCAAATAAATGAATACCGAATTTGTTTTATAAGGGATCAGACGGCAGATGTCAAGGACATCCCAGACCAGAGTCTGTTAACACTACGAGAGGAGAGGGAGCGACTATTTAAAAGCGGGTAAGATTGCAATCATCTCAGCGAATAAAGCGAGGCGTGAACAGGCCGTTTATCGCTCAGTCCGTTTTCAGTTTTTGGCAAAACCATTCAAAAAGACAGTCCACCATCCGTGCAAAGTCCGCCTCTTTCGTAAAGGGGTGATCCGCGCCTTCAATGATTTCAAAGGCTTTTTCGCATTGCAGCACTTCAAAAAGCTTTTCGCTCTGCGTGCAGGGCACGTCCTCATCTGCGTCCCCGTGAACAATGCGCGTCGGCGCTTGAATCGTCGCGGCTTCTTTATAGGTATCGTACTGAAGCAAATCCTCGTAAAATGCGTACTCCAGCTCCGCGCGGCCGTCGAGCCCCGTAAAGGTCAACAACTGATTCTCTTTCCAGAAACGCATGCCCGCCTCGCCCAAACGGTCGCGCCAGAGCGGCGGGTAATTTGACACGGGACATTTCAAGGCCAGCGCGGCAATATTTCGACGTGCCGCGCCGTGAAGCGCGATCAAGCCCCCAAAGCTCGATCCCAATAACCCCCGCTTGCAATATCCCTCCGCGGACAGCCAGTCGAGGATGGCTTCCACCTGATTCAAACAGCGGGTCATCAGCATCTCCTGCAAAGGCCGGGGCTGCTCGCCGTGGCCGTCGAAATCAAAACGGCAGGTGGCGATATTTTCAGGAAGAAGCCGTTTTGTTAACTCCATGTTCGTGCCACTCTCCTTATCGGACATAAAACCGTGACAAAGCAGGACGACATGCTCCGCCGGGTGCTCCGGCTCGGCCAGAATCAAGGTCGTGTGTTCGCCGGAGCTGACTTCAATTTCAATCCGTTTTTCCATACCCTCTCCTAATCATTGACCGTTTATTTTGTTTTGTTTTATAATTATTGTTTTTGTGAGGAGATATTATGCCCTTTGTTCCCGTCGCCAAAATTGACGATATTCCAGCAGGCTCGGCCTTGCTTGTCGAAATGAAAAAACGCGACATCGCCCTTTTTCGGGTGGACGGCGCGGTCTACGCCACTTCGGACGTCTGCCCGCATCAAGGGGCCTCGCTTTCGACCGGCACGCTGAACGGCGAAAAAATCGTCTGCCCCTGGCACCAATGGTGTTTCAATGTAAAAGACGGCTCCTCTCCTTTAAATCCGAAACTCAAAATCAAAACCTACGAAGTCAAACAGGAAGGCGATCAGATTTTGGTTGCCATTCCTGATTAACCGCAGCCTCCACATTTTTTCTTCGCCCTGTAACAATGAGGTTTTCAAACCTGATCACTGAGAGAACTTCCGCCTAAAAATCCACGGGGCCATCGGCTTGTTTTTTCGCCACAGCCCTATCTTTTTGTTTTTCGCTTTTTGCTCCAAATCCCGCAAAGAAACATCACGGGAAAAGCGTTCATACCACCACGCCAGCCCCGCCTTGATCAATTCCCTGTTCAAGTTCCGGCCGTCGGGCAATGTCACTTGCGCTACGCGCCGCCCGTATGAATCGACAGCATTCACAGCCAAGGTCACGATTTTTCCAAAGGCCCGCTCAGCCGTAAATTGTGTGGCGTCACGACCAAAGTCTTGATCTTTTTCCGGACAATCTATTTCCGACAAACGAATCATCATTTTTTTAGAAGCATTTAGGACAACAATGGTGTCGCCATCCAGAATTTCAATCACCCTGCCGGAAAATTGGACGGAAACCGGCATGGACGACATTTTGATTCGGGAATCCTCCCGAGCCTCCAAAACGGACACGGAAGGATTGGATTCGCACACGATGCCGTCACGGTCATTTCCGTCAAGCCTGTCCACATTATTTTTCACACTCCCGCCAAGAGATTCAAAATAGGCTTGCGCTTGTTCTTGTGTCGCAAAGTCTTTGCAATTTTTATCTACGTGCGGAATCTCCGTGGCGCGAGCAAAATCACCCCCAGCGCCATAAGCGAAAAAGACAACGATCAGAGATACTTCATACAAAAATTTCATCTGATAATA
>JBHHXB010000036.1:0-15984 GCA_046756825.1 Nitrospiria bacterium
TGCCCATGATGCATACGAAGTTGATTCAAGCGGCCCGAAAACTGGCGGGTGACCCTGAAATTCATGCGAAGCTTGTCGCGCTGGAACCGTTACTCATGATGAATGACGCCAAGGTCAAGCTGAACGACATTCTAAAATCAACCCGTGCCGCCTCTTAGGCAGGAGAGGTTTGATGACCGCACTCGGAAAAGCACTGCTTGATAAAATCGAACCGCTTTCGGAGGCCAAAATCGTGTTTGTCGGCTTTAGTCTTCCCCCGTCCTTTGGAGGGGCGACGGAGCTCGAATTCGGGAATGCGGCACAGGCCGATGCCCTGGGTTTAAGTGCGGAAGGGGTTGCAATGGGGAAAAGCTTTGTGAAATCGGCTATTGAAGATCTTTTTTCCGAAGACTCCGAGCTTGAGGAAACGGCGTTTCATTTGACCGAGGAAGGATCGGTTTTTACGGTGACCGCACTCGAGGAAGACTAAGCGAGGTCATATATTTTAAAAAAAAGGGCTCATCATGATGAGCCCTTTTTTTGTGATTGAATACTTTAGATGGAGGATGAATGAAGGGCTTGTGGTCAAAAAAGGATACCGAGGGTTTATCCGGCGTGGACCTGGTGGTGTACGCCTCGCGATTGATCGGGGCCAATCCGCAACTGGTTCTGTGGGGCGGTGGGAATTCATCCATTAAAACCCTCGAAAAGGACCACACGGGGAAGGAAACGGAAATCCTGTGGATTAAGGGGTCCGGCTCGGACATGAGAACAATCCAGCCAAAGAATTTTACACCGCTGCGATTAAATGAACTCCTGCTGTTAAAAGACAGACCATCCATGTCCGACGAAGACATGGTGGCCTATCAAATGAAGTGCGTGCTGGACCCGAAGGCCCCCAAGCCTTCCATCGAAACCCTGCTGCATGCCTTTCTCCCCGCGAAGCATATCTATCACACCCACGCCGACGCGATCTGTGCCCTCACCGACACGAAAAACAGCAAAAAGGTCATTTCTGAGGTCTTCGGGGATTCCGTGGCTGTGGTGGACTATCTTCGGCCCGGTTTTGCACTGTCAAAATCCGTAGCGGAAATTTACGAAAACACCCCGGCTCTCACGGCGATTATTTTAGACAAGCATGGCTTGATTACCTGGGGCGACACCGCGAAAGCCGCCTATGAGAAAACCATTCAAATGGTTACGGCGGCGGAGCGCTATGCGGCCAAAAAAGCACAGGGAAAAGCCGTGCTGGGGCCGACGGTGATCAAAGCCCTCCCCATCAAGAAGCGCCGCGCCGTGGCCTCCGCTGTCGCGCCGGTGCTTCGAGGCGAAGTCAGCCAAAACAAGCGCATGGTGCTCTTGTACGAGGATGCACCCGCGCTCTTGAAATTTCTGGGCACGAAGAAGGCGAAACAGGTGACACAAGTGGGGCCCTTTACCCCGGATCACATGCTGCACACGCGGCCGTGGCCGCTTTTTGTGGAATCGAAACATCCGGCGGATCCTCAAGTGCTGGCCAGGGATATTCAAAAAGGGCTTGCCGCCTACCGCAAGCGCGCGGCGGATTTTTTCCATCGCTACAAGCAGGAAGGGGTCACGATGATCGACGCCAACCCGCGCGTGATTTTAATCCCCGGCGTGGGCATGTTCACAACGGGAAAAGACCACCGCGCGGCGGCCGTCGCCCGTGACCTGTACATGCACACCTTTCCCGTGATCGAAACAGCGACCGCCATCGACGCTTACACAACCATCGGAAAGCAGCAGATGTGTGATTTTGAATATTGGCCGATGGAAAATTTCAAGCTTTCCCTGCTTCCGCCCGAAAAATCATTTTCCCGCAAAGTCGCCCTCATCACGGGCGCGGCGGGGGCGATTGGCGCGGCGATGGCCGAATCTTTTGTCCAGGCCGGGGCGTCTGTGATCTTGACGGATATTATGGCCGAAAAAGCGGCGGACTTGGCCGAGCGTTTGAATCATGAGGCCGGCGGACGGCAGGCCGTGGCGATTTCGATGGATGTGACGGATGAAAAAGACGTGAAACGGGGCTTTGCCGAAGCGGCCCTGGCTTTTGGCGGTCTGGATATCTTTGTTTCAAACGCGGGCATCGCGCGCACGGCGGCCGTGGATGATTTGAGTCTGAAGGATTGGGAGGTTTCGCTCGCGGTCAATGCGACGGGACATCTGTTGACCTCCCAGACGGCCCTTAAAATGATGAAGGCCCAGGGCCTTGGCGGGGCGATTGTAGTGGTGACCACAAAAAATGTGCTCGCGCCGGGGAAGGATTTCGGGGCCTACTCGGCCTCAAAAGCAGCGCAAACCCAGCTTGCGCGTATCATGGCAATTGAAAATGCAGCAGCGGGTATTCGTGTGAACATGGTGACACCGGACGGTATTTTTGAGGGATCTGGCCTTTGGTCAGAGGAAATTCGAGCGGAGCGTGCGAAAGCGCACCATATTTCGGTGGCGGAAGTGGAGGATTTTTATGCGAAGCGCAACCTGATGCGCTCCCGGGTTTTTGCGCGTGACGTGTCAGCGGGCGTGCTTTTTCTGGCCTCCGACCAGGCGGCCAAAACGACGGGCGCGATTCTCCCGATTGACGGGGGCCTGCGGGAAGCCTTCCCACGGTAAGAACAGGTTTTAAGGTTGAGTCCAAAGCATTTACGTGTAAACACCACTTGCGGTGTCGTGCTGGCCGGGGGGCGGTCGCGCCGCATGGGATCGAACAAGGCCTTTCTCCGTTTTGGAAAGAAAACGCTGATTGAGCGGGTCACCGGGGCCTTGGCCGCTGTTTTCACTGAAGTCATCATTGTCGTCGATGACCCGGAATCAGACGAGCGTTATGCGGCTCTGCCGTTTTCCGTCGTGCCCGACCGGGTGAAAAACAAGGGGCCGATGGGTGGCCTTGAGACGGCCTTGCGCGTGATCCGGCAAAAAAGCATTTTTGTGGTTGCCGCGGACATGCCCTTTTTGAATCCCGAGGTGATTCGGGCAATGCTGGATAATGGCGCTCAATATGACCTGGTCATCCCGGATCTCGCCGGTCGGCTGCATCCTCTCCATGCGCTATATACACAAAACTGTCGTCCGGTGATTGAGGCGGCTTTAAAAGCAAACCGGCTGGCGCTTCATCTTTTAAAGGACGAGGTCTGTAGCCGCTGTTTCCCTGAAACGGTTTTTCGAAAATACGATCCCGCCCTTCGTTCCGTGCTGAATATTAACACGCCACAAGATTTGTCGGAGGCCCGCCTTTTCCTAAAAGATGACGATGAATCTTTCACGCCAAATAATTATTGACATAAATCAATCATTGTGAGATTTTGAATCATTGATAGTTTATTTTGAGATCTTGTAGAATCCCCTTTATTTCTAAGTGCAGGATCTGGAAATGGCAAGCGGTTCGCAAAAAAAATCAAGTCAATTTTCCCCCTCAAATCTAAAGGATGTTTCTGAACCCCTGATTGTCATTCGACGGGATTATACCCTGGATTATGTCAGTCAGGCTGTTTCGCATCGTTCGGAAAAAAATCCGATCGGGGAGAAGTGCTACCAGGTGCTTCATCAACGGGAGACCCCGTGTGAGCCCTGTCCCTGCCAAACGGCCTTTGAAAAAGGAAAGCCTTTTCGTACGATTCGGAAATTCGGGCACAACGGGAGTCAGGTTCAAAAGGAGTTCTGTGCCTATCCCGTGTTGAATGACAAGGGTGAGGTTTCGCATGCCATAGAGATCGTTCAAGATGTTCCTGAGGTTTTAGGCGTGTCGGCCTCATCTTCCGCCGGGATTCAAACAGCCTCTTCCGGCGAGTCTCGTGATGCGAAAGAAGAAACGGCTTTTTGCGGCATGATCGGCCGCAGCAAAAAAATGCGGGGGATGTTTCAAATGATCCGCTTGGTGGCGCCAAGTAATGCCACCGTGCTGATTTACGGGGAAAGCGGGACGGGGAAGGAGCGGGTCGCCCAGGCGATTCACCAATTGAGTCCCCGGCGCAATCGGCCCTTCGTCGCGATTGACTGCGGCGCGCTCCCCGAGGCCTTGCTGGAGAGCGAACTCTTTGGCCATGTGAAGGGGGCCTTTACAGGTGCGATTTCCAATAAAAAAGGCCTGTTCGAAGAGGCCGGAGGCGGCACCCTCTTTTTAGACGAAATTAGCGATACCAGTCTGATCTTTCAATCCAAACTGCTCCGTGCGCTGCAGGAGGGCGAGGCCCGTCCCGTGGGAGGGACCCGGAGCGTGAAGATCAATGTCCGGATGATTGCCGCGACGAACCGCTCGTTGAAAGAGGGCATCGCCAAAAAGACCTTTCGGGAGGATTTGTATTATCGCCTGGCCGTGATGCCGATTATGATCCCCCCCTTGCGCGGACGTCTGGATGACATTCCGCTGCTGGTGAAACACTTTATTGAAAAATACGCCTCCCAAAACGGCAAAGGTCCGATGAAGCTTTCAAAGGAAGCCGAGGAACTGCTTTTAAGAATGCCGTGGAAGGGCAATGTTCGGGAATTGGAAAATGTCATTGAACGGGGCGTGCTCGTGTCACAGAGCGCAGAAATTGCCCTCGAATCGCTTCTGATTGACGAGGAAGTGACCTCTCTGGGGTATGCGCCTTCGACGCCTCTTTTGACCTCCACGCAAGAGGCCATGTCGAAGCTCGAAAAAGAGCGTATCATCGAATCCTTGCAGGATTGCAGCGGGAATAAGTCGATGGCCGCGCGGGCCTTGGGCATCTCCCGCGCCAGTTTTTACAACAAGCTGAAACGATACCAGATTCCGGTCTCACTATAGATCCTTTTTATCGTTTCTCCCATTTAGACAAATTGCTGGACAACCCGTGAAAAGCGTGTGAAGCATTATGCACGCGCCACCGAGATTCCCCTCGCCATTCCTTTTGTCAAATTCTTGACAATAATAGGCAGTATTTTATAATGGCATGCGGTTCAGCGGTTTTTTGTTCGTCCGGGAGGGTGTTCTTGCGCACTGTGTTGACGTTCGGGCTTCATCTGTTTTCTCAAAAAAGGCATCGAAAATCCAGGCGGCTTATCGCATTGCCGGTGTTTTTATCTGTGGTGTCGTTGTTTCTTTTCACGGATTTCGGGACTCCATTTTTCGAGAGACATTATCAGCAAACGGATTCGCTTGTATCGAGATCTTTTCAAGGGTCAGCCGCTTTCGCGCAAAATTTGTCGGGATTGGAACTCAATGCCTCCCAGCTTAACGCCTTGACCCCGGAAGAGCTTGAAAAAGGCCGGGTGCTTTTGAAGCAGCAATCCAGGCAGGCCGTTACGGAAAACCCCGTCATCGCGCGTGAAAGCAAGGCGGAACCCGCTCCTAAAAAGGAGGTTAAAACCCCTTTTCGGTCCTTGCCCAAAAACCGAAGTCCCTCCAAAAGCGGCGGGCCATTTGGAGCTTATATCGGACAAGCGATACCTTCGCGCATTTCTCTGGACATCGCGCCCTTTGGCTACGACCTCTTTCGCCGCGCCCCCAAGACCTTTGAGCCGGTTCAGGCCATTCCCGTCGGGCCCGATTATCATTTGGGGCCGGGAGATGAAATCAGGATTACCGTCTGGGGGAAGCTGAATGCCGATTTCGCCAAGTCTATTGACCGGGATGGCAAGATTGTCTTGCCACAACTGGGCGCGGTACACCTTTCCGGCTTGACCTTTTCAGAGGCCAAAACCCTGATTGAAAAGGAATTCAGCCGCTACTACAAATCCACCGAAGTGAAGATGAACATCAGCATGGGACAGCTTCGGACCATCCCTGTTTTTGTCGTGGGCAAGGTTGAGCAACCCGGCCGCTACACGCTTTCTTCTTTTTCGACCTTGATCAATGCCCTGTTTGTTTCCGGCGGGCCGAGCCCAGTGGGATCCATGCGGGATATTCAGTTGAAGCGGGACGGAAAAACGCTTTCTCGTTTTGATGTCTACAATCTTTTGCTAAAAGGTGAAAAAAAAGGGGATCTTCACCTCAAGTCGGGAGACATCATCTTTGTGCCGACGGTCGGGCCGCGTGTCGGGATTTCCGGGAATGTGAAGGTCCCGGCCATTTACGAAATGAAGGGCCAAAACACCCTGAAGGCCTTGATTGAAATGGCGGGCGGCGTCACTGCGGCGGGTGATTTACAGCGAGTTCAGGTTGAGCGCATTTCCGAGGATGCGTCGAAAAAGGTACTCGACGTGAACCTGGATTCGTTGCGCGATCAGGACAATATCATGCTCCGCGATGGTGATTTTGTAAAGATTTTTTCCATTGACCCACGCATAAAAAACGCCGTCACGCTCAAGGGCAATGTTGTCCGCCCCGGCGTTTTTGAATGGCGCGAGGGCATGCGGGTTCACGATCTTTTTCAAGACATGGATGATTTTCTGCCCGACACCTTCCTGGATTTCGCCCTCATCGAACGTCTGGTACCCCCCGACCACCACAGCGAATACCTCTCGGTGCCGCTTCAGAAGTTACTCAAACAGCCGGAGACGACGGAGAATATTCACTTGCGTCCCGATGACAAGCTTGTGGTTTTTAACCGCTGGGACTTGCTTTCAAAACAACAGGTCCGGATTCATGGCGCGGTCAACAAGCCCGGGGCCTACGAATACCGGCCGAAGATGAAGCTTTCGGATCTCTTCAAGCTGGCGGGCGGGCTTCAACGCTTTGAACATCCGGAGTCCTATCTTCCCGAGGGCCTGATCGTGAGAAGAATGCCGCCTGATTTTCATGAAGAGAAGATTCCCTACCGTGTTTTGCCGGTGGCTGTTGCGGACGGGGATCCTTCCGCGGATTTCGCGCTGCAACCTCTGGATGAGGTGTATGTGTTCGATCAATGGGCGCTTTCTCAAAAAAAAGTGGCCCGTATCGCAGGCGCGGTCAACAACCCCGGCACCTTCTCACTGGCGAAAAACATGCGAATCAGGGATCTGCTGAGCCTTGCCGGCGGGACAAAATATTATGCCTATCTTGTGTCCGCGGAGTTGACACGCATCATGCCGACAGCAGAAGGGCCGAAAACCGAGCGGATGGACATTGATTTGGAAAAGGCGATCGCCGGAGACCCGGCGTCGAATATTCTCCTTAAAGCCGATGATTATTTGTCCGTCCAAAATGTCCCGGAATGGGCGCTGTACCGGACGGTGCGTATCGAAGGAGAAGTTCGTTTTCCCGGTGCTTACACCAGTAAAAAAGGTGAACGGCTGTCATCCCTGATTGAACGGGCGGGCGGCATGACGGACAGCGCGTATCTCAAAGGAGCTGTTTTCACACGCCAATCGGTCCGCGCCCTGCAGCAGCAGCAATTGGATGACGCGATTGACCGGCTTGAACAGCAGCTTCTTTCCAGGTCGTCCACCACGATGGAAGCCGCGCTCACGCCCGAAGCGGCGGCGCAGCAAAAAGTGGCGCTTGCGCAACGGAAGGCTCTGCTCGCGAAGATGCGGAGCGCGAAAGCCAAGGGGCGCATGGCGCTCAACCTTCAACGGTCGGATGTGTTCAAAGAGAGTCCTTCCGATGTCGTGCTCGAAGAGGGGGACCGTCTCTTTATTCCCGAGCGGCCACAGCAGGTTCAGGTCATGGGCGCCGTTTTTAACCAGACCGCCTTTATTTTCGACGATGACACCACGGTTTCCAAATATTTAAAAAAAGCGGGAGGGATGACGGAAGATGCCGACGAAGACGCGCTCTACGTGCTGAAAGTCGATGGCACCGCGTATTCAAAACGCCAAAACGAAGGGTTTTGGTTCTGGAAAAAGAAATTGAAATCGTCCACGCTTGACCCGGGGGACACCATCGTCGTCCCCGAGAAACTCGACAAAATCGCGTGGCTCAGAGAGACCAAGGACATCACCCAAATTCTGTACCAGATGGCTGTGACCGCCGGCGTCCTGATTGTGGCGTTTTAAAAACCTCTGAGTGAAGTCATGACAGCAGAAGAGATCCGGGCCGATGAGGACATCAATTTACTGGACTATTGGCGAGTGCTCGTCAAACGTCGTCGATTGTTTTTCCTTATTGTCGGCACGGCCATCATCGCCTCCGTTGCCGTGAGCTTGCTGCTTCCCAAGATTTACGCGGCGACGGCCAGTCTGCTTCCCCCGCAGGAAAGCGCCTCCGGCGCGGGACTGATTACCTCGCAATTGCCGAGCGGGCTGGGAGGATTGGCGGGCGGTGTTTTGGGCGGAAAATCTCCGACCGATCTCTGGATGGGCATTTTAAAAAGCCGGACTGTTTTTGACGAAGTGGTGGCGGAGTTTGAACTCAAGACACGCTACCGCGCCAAAAATGACACGGAGGCGCGGGAGCGTCTCCGCGACGCCGTGAAGATTAAAAAATCCAAAGAAGATATTTTGTCCATCACCGTGGAGAATCGGGATCCGGCCCTGGCCGCTGAAATGGCGAATGCCTTTGTGGAAAAGCTGGATCGAATCAACCAGTCCATTCTGACGACATCGGGCGGCCGGATGCGGGCGTTCATTGAAAAAAGACTCAAAGAAGCGAAGGTGGCGCTCACGAACTCGGAAGATGCGGTCAAGGCCTTTCAGGAAGAAAACGGCGCGGTCAAGCTGGATGTGCAATCGAAGGCCATTATCGAAGCGATCGGAACCGTCAAGGGGGAACTGATGGCCAAGGAAGTGGCCTTGAAAACTCTGCTTTCCTATGCGACCCCGCAAAATCCTGACGTGAAAATTCTGAAAACGGAAGTGAAGGAATTGAGCGCGGCCCTCTCCCGGCTTGAAAAAGGGCGCGAAGGGGTGACCTCGAAGGGCATTTTTATCCCGACGGATCGGCTGCCGAATTTGGGTCTTCAGTATGCCCGGCTGCTGCGGGATGCGAAGATTCACGAAACCCTTTACGGTCTCCTGACCGAGCAATTTGAAATGGCCCGCATCCAGGAGGCGAAAGACAGCTCCACGGTGCAGGTCCTGGACATTGCGACCGTGCCCGAAAAGAAGGTCAAGCCCAAGCGGGCGCTTATCGTCATTCTTTCGACATTCACGGCGGGATTTTTTGCGGTCTTTTTGATCTTTTTTCTCGAATACATCGAAGCGGCAAAGGCCAGATCACTGACAACGGAATAGGGCGACGGAGGGAATGATGGAAGAAAACGGGCCGAACGAATTGACCCAGAAGCGTCTTTTGGAGATTGTCGATCTCGCCGAAAAAGCGGGTGAGGCGATTATGGTTATTTACCGGAAGGACGATTTGGGAACGACGTATAAAGCGGATCACTCCCCCCTGACCGAAGCCGATCTCGCCGCGCATCATTTGATTATCGCGGGATTGAAGGCGCTCACGCCGACCCTGCCCGCGCTGTCGGAGGAATCGAAAAACATGTCTTACGCCCTGCGCCGTGAGTGGCGAAAATATTGGCTGATTGACCCCCTGGACGGCACAAAGGAGTTCGTTAAACGCAGGGATGCCTTCACCGTGAACATTGCTCTCATTGACAAAGGGGTGCCTGTGCTGGGCGTTGTGCATGCCCCGGCGCTGGACACGACCTATTACGCCGGATCGGGTTTGGGTGCGTTTAAAAAAGACGCAGGGGAAAACGCGGTTCAAATTTCAGTCTCCGAGGCCCCCGGCGCGGTTTTGAAAATCGCGGCCAGCCTCTCGCATGGCGGGCCGGAACTGGAGGTCTTTCTTCAGAAAATCGGGCCGCATGAGCTCGTGCGTATGGGCAGTTCCCTGAAACTCTGTCTGGTGGCCGAAGGCGCGGCGGATTTGTATCCGAGGTTTGGACGCACGATGGAGTGGGATACGGCGGCGGCGCATGCCATTGTCTCGGAAGCGGGCGGCAGCGTCACGGATGAGGCCGGGAAGCCCCTGCAATATAATAAGGCCGATCTCGCAAACCCGAATTTTTTTGTCCGGGGAAACCCCGAAATGCCGCTGGAAAAATTCCTCTTTTGATCTGTACAGGGTGCCCTAGGCCACAATAATTTCGGGTTCGTTGACAATTTCAGTGGTGACGGAATTGGCGATGAAGCACTGCTTGTGCGCCCGCTCCACCAAAGCCATCGCTTTTTCGCTGTCCGCCTGCGTCGCGATTAAAATCCTGGGGCGGAGTACGACTTGCGTGACCCGGCGGATTTTTCGCGCGTCGGCCTTTAAAATCCCTTCCGCGTCGTCCGTATAGGCCAGAACACGAATCTTGGCGAAGGCGGCCAGGGCGAGGTAGGTGAGCATTTGACACGAGGCGATGGAGGCCGTAAACAGCTCTTCCGGATTGTGAAACGTGGAGTCGCCCTTATACTGCGGCGCGGCGGACATTTGCACATCGGCTTTTTCAGGGCACTTCAAGCGGTGCGCGCGTCCATAGGCCCCGTAATCCAAAGTCGTCCCTTCGTTACCCTCAAGCCACTCAATCCGCGCGTGAAAATAATCAACCTCGTACCCCATCTCTCCCTCCGTTGTGGCCCTTCTTTCAAGTTTGAAAATTGAATTAGGATGGCTGCAATTTATCATGCTTTTTAGTACAAATCCATCCCCGCTACGCTGTGATCAAATTGACAATTTTTTGCCCTGCGTGCTACCCTGCCCCGCGATGTTTCGAACAGACCTCTGCGGAAAAATTTCAAAAAAGGATCTTGGCCGGGAAGTGACCCTGTCGGGATGGGTGCATCGCCGCCGCGACCACGGCGGGCTGACCTTTATCGACCTGCGCGACCGGGAGGGCCTCGTGCAAGTGGTCTTCAATCCCCAGATTTCAGAGGCCGTGCATCAAGCGGCCCACGGGCTTCGGTCGGAGTATGTGATTCAGGTCACCGGGGAGGTGGCCGTCCGCCCGGAAGGGACGGAGAATGCGGAGCTTCCCACCGGCGAAATCGAAATCCATGTTTGTCATCTCGTGATTTTAAACCGCTCGAAAACCCCGCCCTTTCTGATTGAGGATGACGAAGAGGTTTCCGAAGGCCTGCGGCTGAAATACCGCTATCTCGATCTTCGCCGTCCTGCGGTTCAGGAGCACTTTGTCCTGCGGCATCAAGTCTCGCAGGCGACCCGCGGGTTTTTAAACGGCCAGGGTTTTTTGGAAATCGAGACGCCCGTGCTCACGAAGAGCACGCCGGAGGGCGCGCGGGATTTCCTGGTCCCCAGCCGTCTGAACGCGGGAGACTTTTACGCCCTGCCGCAGTCGCCCCAGCTTTTTAAGCAGATTTTAATGGTGTCCGGCTTCGACCGCTATTATCAAATTGTCCGCTGTTTCCGGGACGAGGATCTTCGGGCCGACCGTCAGCCGGAATTCACGCAGATCGACCTCGAGATGTCTTTTATCGACCAGGAAGAGATTTTGGCATTGATGGAAAAGATGATCGCCGCCGTTTTTTCCGAAGTGAAGGGGATCTCGTTGCCCCTGCCTTTTCCGCGCTTGACACATGAAGAGGCGATGAATCGCTACGGATCGGACAAACCGGACACCCGTTTTGGCCTGGAATTGCAAGATTTGTGTGATCTTGCGCGACGCTCGGATTTTAAGGTGTTCCGCACGGTGGTGGAGAAAGGCGGGCAGGTCAAGGGACTGAATGCGAAAGGCTTGGCGGGTCTAAGCCGAAAAGAGATCGAAACCTTAACGAATGAAGCGATTGCGCGCGGCGCAAAAGGTTTGGCCTGGATGAAGGTCACTGAGACCGGACTCGAAGCCCCCATCACGAAATTTTTCAAACCGGATCTTTTGACGGAATTAAATACAAGGCTTGCGGGCGAACCGGGTGATTTACTGCTTTTCGTGGCCGATAAAACCCGGATAGTGCATGAGGTCCTAAGTGCTCTGCGGCTGAGCTTGGGTAAACGTTTGGGTCTTATTGATGAAAAGGTCTTTAATCCGCTGTGGGTGACGGACTTCCCCCTGCTGGAATACGATGAAACCGAGAAGCGTCATGTCGCCATCCATCATCCCTTCGCGGCTCCCCTGGATGAAGACCTGCCGCTCCTGGAAAGCGATCCGCTCAAAGTCCGCGCCAAGGCCTACGACATGGTTTTAAACGGCGTGGAGCTGGGCGGCGGCAGTATTCGTATCCACCGGGAAGAGATTCAAGCCAAGGTATTTCACCTGCTTGGGATCGACAAGGAAGCGGCGGAATCCAAATTCGGTTTTTTGCTCGAGGCTTTGCAATACGGCGCGCCCCCGCACGGCGGCATCGCCTTTGGTTTTGATCGCATGATCGCCCTGCTCGCCGGTGTGGATTCCATTCGTGACGTCATCGCCTTTCCAAAAACGCAGAAGGGCATTTGCCTGATGACGGAAGCCCCCTCAGACGTGGATGCCCGTCAACTCAAAGATCTGCACATCAAAAAAGAACGCAAAATCAGAACCCCTTAACCCTCCTCTTTTGCGGTTTTATTCAAACGCGTCTTTGGCTGACCGCGCCTTCGGGTTTTTCTCGATGACTTTTTTCAAGGGGCTGAGGTTGATTTCGTCGATCACGGTCCCTCGGCGCATGTTCAGCACGAACAGCACGGCCTTTGCGACATCGCCCGCTTCGATGTGATTTTCATCTCCCGCCCCCGGCCGGAATGAAAGATCGTCGAAAAACGGGGTTTCGACCATGCCCGGATTGATGAGGGTGACCCGGATACTGGATTTCGCGCATTCCTGTCGTAGCGACTGGGCAAACCCCCTGAGCGCGAACTTGGCGGCGGAGTAGGCCGCACCCTGCTTTCCGCCGGACAAGGCCGCCTCCGAGCCGATAAAAATGATATCCCCCGCCCGTGATTTTTTTAAGGAAGGCAAGAAGGCATTAACGAGGGCGGCCTGGCTGGTGAAATTGAGATCGACCAAGCCCCGGATCTGTTCAAGGGAAAAGGATTCGATGCCGCCAAAGCGTCCCTGTCCCGCGCAGGCCACGAGACCTGAAACTTGAGGGTGCTCCCGCGCCAAATCGGCTAAGTCCGCTGACAGGCGGGTAAGGCTGGAAAGGTCTATTTCAAAGGGAATAAAATGCGGGTCGTCGATCTGAGCGCGTTCGGGGTTTCTGGCGAGGCCGATGACAACATTACCCTGGGCGAGCAATTGCTTCGTGGTTTCGAGTCCGATGCCCGAAGAGGCCCCCGTGACGATGAATGTGCGGCTGTGCTTCATGGCCTACGACGCGTGCTCCATTTCACAGCGATAGTAAATATCTCCCGGAATATATTCAAGCAGGGCCTTCTCGCAGACCGAAAGCATCTCCGCCTCGATGTCCGGCGCGTAAGAGGTCAGACCGCGCCGCGTCGTAAAGTTGCCCGCGAAAAGGGGTTCATCGGGGTAAAGTTTGACGATATTTTTAAAAAAGGGTTGTGGCATGCGGAAAAACCCGATGCTGACGGAGTGCAGCGCCGAGGCGTCTAGTTCACGGAAAAGACGCGCGAAGAGCCTCTGATAATGCGCCTCGTAGCCCTCGTGATCAATCAGGGGTTCAAAGCGCAGGGCGAGGGGCCAGCCGCGTTCCTGTACTTTTTTGGCGGCGGCGATGCGTTTTGAGAGTGCGGGTGCGCGGTGCTCCAAATGCCGCGCGACATTTTCAGGCGAGAAACTCAACGCGACGACGATGTTTTGACTCGGCGTGTGGCGCATCAGGGGCCGCACTTGCGTGCTTTTTGTTCTGAGTTCCAAGTAGGCCTGGGGGTGGCGCTGAAAGACGGGGATAAAGTGGGCCGCGAATCGGCTGTACTGCTCGAAGGCCAGGCTGTCGCAGTCGTAGCCCGAATAAAAATAGCAGGGCTTGCCCGCCAAATCCGAGATGACCCCTTCGATCTCGCGCTCAAAATCCGCATAGTTGACAAAGAGGACGTGGTGGGCCGAGCGGTACATGCCCTGCAAAAAACAGTAGCGGCAGTCGTAGGGGCAATTCAGCATGTGCGAAAAATAATAACTGTGTTCATTGCCGAAGCCGTAGCCTGCGGGCGCGGGCAAGACGAAATGCCGGTGTTTTTTCGCCAAAATCAGCCCGGCGTATTGTTTTTGCAGACGGAAATTCTGAGCCTTGAGATTAAAGACCTCTCCGTAGCGCCCGCAGGAAATCCGCGGAATATCGGGGCATTGGGCGATGATATTTTGAACGCGCGGCCAATCACGGCACCCTTCTTCAATATAAAGCGCGGAAAACTGACTCATGACAGGACGCTCAAATAGGATTGACAGAAATTACCGGACTTCAAAAGATATCTGTCCCAGCGGTCCATAGTCAGCCGAATAATTTCCCGGCGTTGCCGGGATCATTTTGCCCAGGGCCCCTGTCAGCAAAACCTGTCCGGGCTCAAGCGTCCAGCCCTGGGCCAATACATGATTAACGAGCCAAAGGGCCGCTTTCCAGGGGTCGCCGAGCGCGTCCGAGCTGTTACCGGTGTTGATGATTTTTCCGTTCAGGGAAAGTCTGGTCTTGATTTGATCGAGGTTGATTTCGCCGATGGGCATCGCGTCGCCGAGGATGTATTGCGCCGCGCCGACGTTTGCGGCCACCAAATCCGTCCCCTTCAGTTTTTTAAGATCCGCAAACCCGAGATCGGGCAATTCGATGGCGGGTGCGACGGACCTTATTTTCTCTCGCAACGCCGCGGGACTTTGAAGCGGCCGGGTGATTGCCGCGCTTACGATAAATGCGATTTCGGTCTCGATCATCATTTTACGAAAGCCGGTTCGCCGGATGAGCGTTCCGGGCTGATTTTTCCCCGATAAAAAAAGGAGACCCGAGAGAGGGGTTTTGACACCAAAGTGCTGTTGCGCTCCTTTTGAGGTGAGACCCGCCTTGAATCCGCCGAGCTGGTCGGCTTGCAATCGTTTTTTGACGTAGGATTTTTGAATCGCATAGGCGGATTTGAGGTCAAGCCCTTTGACCCATTCCGAAACGAGGGGGATCGGCGTATTTTGTTGATACGCCGTCATCAGCCGGTCGGCATCGTGCGCAGGGTTGCTCGCCGCTAACACTGTGGCGAACAGACTCAATAAGACGAAGGCGCAGAGAATTAGTTTTTGAAGCATGTCGTTTGTCTACAGGTGATCGGTTTTTTTGCAGGATAAGAGGCTTTAAAACGCGAGTCAATCCATTCTTTTGTCGAAGGGGCGGGATGCCCCTGATATCCCGTATTAGACGAGTTGTAAATTTTAAGGTTTTTCAACAGATCCGTTTGCTTCGGGTGCGGTTTACTGAAAAGACTTGATCCAAAGTACGCATCTTCCTAGTCTGGAATTACGGAATGGTATTTCAGGTTGATTTAAAATATGCTGTGTGAGTAGTTTTTGATGACCCATTGATATGATTGAAAGGAATAAAGGAGGCCAACATGAGAGGCGTTAAGAGACTCGGAATGCTTGTTGGGAGTATCTGGTTGATATTGCAGGCGGTAAATGTCTACGCGGATGACATGAGACCGGTGAAGCTGAAGGCAAGGGGATCCGGGTACCACCAAGTACCGTCGGTTTCATCACAGGGACGCGCGCGGTTTAAGGCCAGAATCAATGCGACACGAACGGAGGTTGCCTACAAGCTTTCGTATGAAGGCGCGGAGGGGAATGTGTTTATGGCGCATATTCACTTCGGTCAGCATTTTGCGAACGGCGGCATCAGCGTGTGGTTTTGCGGGGATCCGGCGAGCCCGATTTTTCCCCCGCCGGTGACGATTTCCGTTCCGCTGTGCGAGCCCAAGGCCGGAACTCTGGAGGGCGTTTTCACGGCGGATGACTTACTGGGGCCCGGCGGCCAAGGCATTGCGCCGGGTGAGTTTGAAGAATTTCTTCAAGCCCTGAAAAGAGGCGTGACCTATATCAATATCCACTCGGACAAGCACATCCCGGGGGAAATCCGGGGACAGATTCGCCCCTCTAAAAGATCAAGATCCCACGACTGACGATTATTAAAACCTCGTTCGACGCCACAGGCAGGAATCGAAAAAAGCTGATTCCTGCCTGTGGCAATTCACCCTAAAAATGGAGTTCCCGATGAAAATACATTTCTTGCCCGTTGCTCTTGTTCTGTCCCTACTGTTCAGCGGTTGTTCTTATTTTATGAAAACCGGTGGATATGACGATTCCCGGCCCTCCG
>JBHHXB010000037.1:0-15568 GCA_046756825.1 Nitrospiria bacterium
CCTTGGTTCTCGCCAGATTGAGATAGCGGTCCCCGACGTGTGTTTCCATCCTTTTTTGAGCGGAATAGATCGAAAAGAGTGAAAGCGCGGTAAGCGGAATCAAGGAGACCCCTAGAAGGGCCATGAGTAATTTTGATCTTATTTTCATCGTCTGCGCCCAACGGCCTTATCGTCCATCCCTTGCGGATGACCCGTCGCGTACTCTTGCCTTTCAGAAAGATACTGTCCGCATTGAAGCCCGATTCAGATGAAAATGAAATAGGGTGATTCTTTATTTTACTCTGTTATTTTAGAAGATTTTGTTATTTCTTTCAAAGGAAAAAGGTGTGTTCCACCCGCGGGTTTTAATCGTACCGCGTCTCTCGCGACGCTTCACGCAAAAGCCGTTTTGGGGGATGTGACGACCTGTTTGAGGGAGAGCTTTCTCCACGTGTCGAGTTGGTCCAGCACGCCGAGGTTTTTCAGATATTCATGATCCAGCGTTGGCGGGGGCTGCACGTTTTCGGCCTCCTGTCTTAAATAGTCTGCGACATAGACGGCGGCCAGTGTATCAAAATGTTGTGAGGGCACGCGGCTGGGCCTGTGATGGTTGGCGACGGCCTCCACAATGGGATAGGGCAGACCCCAAACCCCGAGCAAATAGGCTCCGATTTCAGCATGGGTGACCCCGAAGACCTTTTCTTCCGCGGCGTGAAGCGGGATTTTTTCGGAACGGGAGATGTAAACTGCCTCTTCCAGGTCATCCGAAAGCTCGGTGGCCAGGATGAGCATGCCGATATCGTGCAGCATGGCGGCCATGAAGGCGTCATCAGAGTGCTGTTTTTCGCTTAAGAGCCCCCTTGCGATGTTTGCTGTGAGCAGGGCCTGTTTTTGAAGTTTTTCGACGGAAAATCCCGTGACCTTTGTGGGGATGTCCGACTGAAAGAGTTCGAGAGAAAGCGCCAGGTTTTTGATGGTTTGAAAGCCCAGCCGCACCACGGCGAACTGAATATTCGAGATTTTCATGGCCGACGCAAAAAAGGAGGAGTTCACAAGCTGCAGCAGTTTTGCGCACATGGCCATGTCCTGCTCTAAAATCTTGGAGATTTCTCCCGCGCCGGTATCGGGGTTGGCCAGGGCGTTGGTGAGGGCGGTGTACATGCGGGGCAGGGGAGGCAGTTTTTCAATCTTTCCAATGATCTTGAGGAGGGCTTCGTTGGAAACCAGCACTTGAAGGTTGCACGCGCGCTCGACGACATTTTCAAGGATTTCCGGCTTGCAGGGCTTGGTCAGAAATTGATGGGCCACGGGGACAATCCGAAGCGCGGCCTCAAGCTCGGTGTATCCCGAAAGGACGATGCGGACTGTGTTTTTGTGGTTTTCCTGTACCTCTCTCAAGAGTGCCGCGCCGTCAATGCCGGGCATGCGCATGTCGGTGACGATGACGTCGAAGGCGTCTTTTTCGAGTGCCTTCAACCCGTTTTCCCCGCCCAGGGCGAAGACCATGTCCCACTTGCGCCGCTGACGGTGAAGCATGTTTTGGAGTCCTTCCAAAATGCGGGGTTCATCGTCAACAAAAAGAATCCGTTTCACGCGGCCTCCTTAACTTTCGTTTGCGTTTCCATTGATGGGCAGGCGGATGAAAAATGTGCTGCCCGTTCCCACCTCGCTTTCCAGGGACATGTCGCCGCCGTGCTTGTCCACAATCACGGATCGCGCGATGGCCAGCCCTTGCCCCGTGCCCTTTCCGATGTCCTTCGTGGTAAAGAAGGGGTCAAATACCCGTCCGCGGATTTCCTCGGGAATGCCGCTCCCCGAATCACGAATGGTGATAAGAACCGTGTTCCCGTCTTCCATTTCTGTTTTAATCCAGATCTTCCCCTTCGCGCCGGTATTTTGAACCACATCCGAAATCGCGTGTGTGGCGTTGATGATTAAATTGAGAAAAACCTGATTGATGTCTCCGCCAAGACAGATGACGGGCGGCAGGTGGCCGAAATCCGTGATGACGTCGGCCACGTACTTGTACTCGTTGGTCGCCACAGTGAGCGTGTTCATCAGTCCCTGATTTAAATCGGTGGGGATTTTTTCCCGCTGGTCGGGGTGGGAAAATTCCCGCATGGCCTGAACAATCGTCCTGACCCGTTCCATCCCCTCAAAGGTCCGTTCAAAGGCCCTGGGCACGTGCGTCTGCAAAAAATCCAGATCGGCAAATTCTTCTTCTTTTTTGATTTCATTCACAAGCGAGTCGTGCTCCGGCATCCGCGTTAAAAGATCGCGCGCTTTCTGATAGGTCTGAATCAGGGATAAGTAGTCTTCAAAAGAGGACTTGAGAAAGTGGACATTGTCGCCGATAAACTGCATGGGCGTATTGATTTCATGCGCAATCCCCGCGGCCAATTGCCCGACGGCCTCGAGTTTTTGGGACAAACGCAGTTCCATCTCGATGCGCTCCTGATCCGCCATTTCGGCTTCGCGCGGCGGGTCAAGTGCCTGGGTTTTGTTTCGAGATGGATGTGAAGCGGTCATGACTGGTTTCCTTGCCGGGTGTTTCGAATCCCGAGATTGTGCTTGCAAATCTCATTGAGACCCATCTTTCCGTGTCTCTATGATTCATCGGAGATTTTTTGAAAAAACTTTAGGGCGAATGGGCGTTTCCGTGAAGACCGTCGCCGGGATGGGTTCACGGGTGTCAGCGTATTTTTTGAGACAGATTGAAGGAGGCCGGGCCTAGGATCGGAGGAGTTTGAAGTAGCTTAAATCCGGGCTTAAATTCTCTTGTTCAAACATGAGAAAGCAGTCATTAAACCATTTAGTAAAGCGGTTGGCATGTTCCGCGCTGTTGATGGGGTATTGACGCATTTTCCAGCGGTTTTTTTCGCTTTGATTGTAATAAACCCCGCCGGCATTGTACGCGCAGGCCACTTTCGGGGGATCGAAGTGGGTCTTCTTCCATGATAACGCAATATAGGCCGCGCCGGCCCGGATGGCATTGTCGGCTTGAAGCAGCCATGCCCGGTCGATGCTGTCGTCGCCCAAGGCCGCGCGCGCGGTGGAAATCAAGGTTTGCGTGAGACCGGGGGAGACTTTATGGGGCGTTTTTTCGTCGGAGACATAGCCGGGCTCTTCGCGAACAGCTGTCGGATCACCGCCTGTTTCCGTGCAGATCGTGGCGATTATCAACTCCGCCGGAACACCCAGGGTTTCCGACCATTCGGTGATGGAGTCTCCAAATTGTCCCCATATTCTTTTGACGGTGAGGGGCTTCCCACCCGTGGTTTCGGGTTTCTCTCCGGCGATCAGGATGCCTTTTTTGGAGAGCTGCCAGGTCACGCTGTCGCGAAAGCTGTGCGGTTTTTGAAGATCGTCCAAAATGGCGCGGATCTTGTCGGATTTTGAATCCGAGGCGGTGGATTCAAAAAGGGCTGTCCATGTTCTGGATCCCGCGATGCCGTCTGCGGCGAGGCGGCGGAACCGCTGGAAGCGGAGGACGGCGTCCCGCGTATCGGCGCCGAAAAGGCCGTCGGGGATTAAGACGGGCGCGTGTCCGGTTTCTTTCAGGCGATGCTGCAGGGCGAGGACGTCGTCACCCCGCATGAGGGGAAAGCGGTATTTTAAGGCACGTGTATAAGGCATGTGTGGCTCCGTTAGAGAGATAAAATCAGATTTATGAACATCCGGTCACCGTCGTTTTCGCTAAATTCACTTCCGAGCGGAGCTGCGCGTAATTTGGTGCGTATTTCGTCCCCTGGGACTTGGGCTCGGAATCGCTCAGGGATTGAAGGATGCGCTTCAAGTCCGCGCAAAGTTGAGACGGCTTTGTCTGCCGCAGGAGTTCGGGGCGGAGCAGGGTGTATTGACCGCTGTTTAAAAAGTAGATACCTCCGAGGTGTCCCGGCTCAATTTGGAGAAAAGCCTGGGCCGAGGCCACGAGCTGCGTTGTGATCTTCTTCGCTTCGGCCCCCCGCTGCGTGTCCCGCCAAAGCCGCAGGGATTCCAAAAGGTTTTCATGAGTTTGCGCCCGATTGAGATTTAAGTCGCCCACTTGCCAGTCTTCAGTTTGCGAAATCCCCGTTTGGAGGTGCTGCGCCGCGCAGCGCGCGTGTTTCGCGACCTCGGCGCCGCTTTTCGCCAGCCGGAAACAGGCGTCCCCCTTGATCAGATGAAGCTGGTTACAGCCTTTGTTCGAGGCCTTGCAGGAGACCTCCCTTGTGGCAAGGGAGGCGTAATTCCTGTTTTTCCAATCCTCCTTGGCCTCCTTGAGGCCCTTCAGTGTGGCGCAGCCAAAGACGAGCAGGGAGGCAAAGAGTAAGCCGAGAACGGCAAGGTGTTTTGTCACGTGTTTCATGACTCAATCTCCTCCCGAACTTTTTTAAAGATGGATTTGACCGGCTCGCCTTGTTTCTGAAGCTCTTCCGCGACAGTGAAAACAGCGTCCAGGTCGGCCTTCGCCTCGTCGTCGGCGTGAATTTTGTCGATGCTGGCGACGAGCGTCTCGTAGCCGCCGGCCTCCGCGAGCAGCTCTGGCGGGATGTCTTGTTTAATCTCCAGGTCCAGCGCAGCCCGGTGAAATTCTTCCAGGCCTTCCTCGAATTGTTCGATGGATTCAAAGCGGTCTTTATATTGATCCCAAAGCTGTGTTTTTTTCACAGGCCCCAGAAAGTCTTTGATCGCGGTCTCAAAAAAGGGCCGGTCATTCGCCTCGAGTTCGGCCATAAAGGCCTTTTTAAAGAGGGGAGACAGAAGAAAGAGCGTGAAGCCCGTATTGGCGTCCACGACTTTCAAGGGGGTGTCCGCCGGGGAGAAGGGGGCGTGCAGGATACGCGATTTCCATTTTTGATAGGCCACGCCCGCCAGCGCCGTGCCCGCCGCGACGACGGCCCCGATGATGGCGGCGGGAGGCACCGATCCGCCGAGGACGCCGGCGAAGGAGAGACTCGCCTTCTGCACAATGTCCTTCACGGGGTTGTCTTTTTTAAAGCTGTCAAATACGTCCTTCGCCTTTTTGACGGCTTGAACTGCGTTGCCTATCCTGGAAAGATCCTTGGCGGAGTCCAGGCCTTTTTCAAGCTTTCCGATGACGCCGCCGTATTTCTTCCTGATATCCTCCGGCAGGAATTTCAGGGCGACCTTTGACATGTCGATGCCTTTTTTGATTTTCTTCACCAGGGCGTCGCCCTGCTCCGTCATGGCCTTGTCGCGCTCATCCTGATGGGCCTTGATTTGATCAAGCTGGGCCTTGTCTGCCCCTTTTTGACTGGAGCGGGCACCAAAATAAAAGCCGATGACCGTGCCCAGGACGGTCGTCAGGGTCTCGGGAAAGCCCGTTCCCCGAAATGTGCCGACGACGATGAAGTAAAGGGAGATAGTGACGATGATCAGAGCCAGTACGGAGCGGACGGTGCCTTTGGGAAGTCCCGCCGGACTTTCAAAGAACAGCGCCATGTGTTTTTCTTTTTGGCATCCTTCGAAATATTTCTGTTGAAGCGTGTACATGTACCACAGAAAACCGGCGATGACCGCCACGACGAAAACAATGCTGCCAATGGCCCAGACGGTGTTATCGGTCCCATTTGACGATCCATCGGCAGCCAGGGCCAGACTGGCGAAAACCGATGCGGCGAGGATCATTCCCCCGGTGAAGACCGGCACTCCTGATGTCAGAAATTTACGAAGATTTATTTTTTTCATGAGAGACCCCGAATTTAAATTTCAAGGGCGATTCGAAAAAAGCGTGATCGCCGTTTTGAACCCGATTGATGAAGATCGTCCCGCCCGAAAACCGTGTTTCGCGCGGGGATTGGATCGACTTCGGGTTTTTAACAGAAGATATGTTTTGTGTCTATATTTTTCAGATACGGGTAATATACAGATTCAGGAAATTTCTTTCAAGTATTCTTGTGAGGCGACAGGACTTGGAAGGGATATTGAAGCAGCGGGTTTAATCGCCGGAGGCTTCGGGGGCCTCTGTCCCGGCCAGGGGATCAATGCCGCGCGCGGCCTTCATCCAGGCCCAGAAGGGGGAAAGCGGCGGACGTTCCCCGTCCTTTCCTTCCTGAGATACAAGAAAGGCGGTCATTTCTTTTGAGACGTGTTCCTGTGCCTCTTTTCTTCGTCCGAGCAGAGTGAGGACGTAGATTTTGTAATTAAAGGCCTCGCCCTTCAGACGGGGATCGGCTTCCGCGCGGCTTAGGGATGCCAGTGCCGCTTCAAACTCCCGGTCGGCGATTTGCCGCATGGCGAGGTGCATTTGCATCATGGGGTCTTCGCGTGCCGCGTCATCGGTGAGGCGCAGGATGCGCTGGTAGTCGGCGTCGCTGCCCATGAGCCAAAGGGGCAGGGTTTTTAAGGATGAGCCATTCAACACCCGATCAAGGTCGGCGATGACGGGCAGGCCCTGCTCCCGCAGCCCGAACCAGTGCCGGTTGAGGATGTCCTGAAATGAAAAATAGGCCAGCGAATCCTGCCGGATGCGCTCCGGCCAGAGCCGTTTGATGAGCGGGCTTTTCGCGAAGCGGGCCTGCGCCGCCGTGATGTCCACCCACTGATCCATCAGCTTCACCAGCCCGAGACGCGGCCCGGCCGATCGTTGGACGCGCTTGGGGAAATTATCCACGAGTGGCGGCGCGCCCTGCGTGATTTCGTTGAGATAGTCCGCATCGCCGATAAAGAGAGGGCCGAGCTGCTCGGGACGCTCGATGCCGAGGTCGGCAAGTTCTTTGGAAACGATGGGATCTCGCCATTGCCGGATGAAGACTTCGTCCGAAACCGGCCCCGCCGCGTTTCGCGTGCCGACGATCATCAAGTCGAGCCACTGCCCGTGCCACAGGGAGCAGTCTTTGAAAACATCGCAGAAGGCCTTTAAAATGCCTTTGACGCTCATGGCGTCGATGGCGTGCAAGGGCAGCCAGTAGGTCACCATGCCGCCCTCGTTGAGCCGGTCGTAAAGCAGTTGAAAATATTCCCGCGTATAAAGATTGACCACGCCCGCGATTTCCGGCGGCGGTGGCTCGGCCGTGATCAGGTCGTAACGCTGCGTCGTCGTTTGCAGGAAGTAGCGGCCGTCTTCGATGTGGGTGCGCACGCGCGGATCATTTAAGGGATGTGCGGATGGATCGGCATAGACGTGATGGTTCATCTCAAGAATATCTTCGGAGATATCGACGACATCAATCCGGCGCAGACTTTTGGAATCCGTCAGGGCCTTCGCCGTGCTGCCCACGCCGTAGGAGATGAGCAGGGCGTCCTTCGGGTCGGGGTGGACGGCCAGGGGCCAGTAGACAAAGAGCTTCATATAGCGCCGGGAGCGGAAGTCGGTGCGGGACATCGAATACGAATTGGTGATCAGGCGGTAGGCCAGAGGCTGCCCCTGCCATTGTTCCTCCAGGTAGGTCGCCGTTTCAATCAGTCCCTCGCGCACCTCCTTGATTTCGGCTGTGAGACCGGGTGAGACGAGCCGCTGGCTGGGAACGAGAATGTGGTGCTTCCTCATGTCTCCCGCGGGAAAAATGAGGACACCGATGCCGAAGAGCACGGCGCCGCCGTAGGTCACACGGGAAATACGGCTCTGCTTGATCATGAGCAAGAGCGCAATCAGACCGTACAGCGCGGCGATAACGAAGAGCGCGTGTTCCATGCCGAAGACGGGCAGAAAAAAGAAGCCGCCGAAAAAGGCCCCCAGGGCCGCGCCTGTGGTGTTGGCAAGGGTCAGCGATCCCGTGGTCGCTGTTTCGGAAGACAGGTGACGCCGGAGTGCGCTTCCGATCAGGGTAAAAAACAGGCCGGATAAAAAGGAGACCGGCAGCATGAGCGGAATACCGATTTGGAGGATGTCCGTGGCGCGTGTGATCACGGCCTGCGTATAGGGTTTGACCACACTGGGAAAAAGCGCATAGGTGAGGATACAGGCCAGTCCCATGAGAAAAGCCATCGCCGCGCCCTCTTCGGCGACAGCGGGCCGTCGTTTCAGGATGCCCGAGGCGGCGAAGCCGCCCAGCGCGATGCCGGATAAAATGATGGCGAGCATGAGCGAAAACGACGCGGAAAGCCCGGAGACGAAGAGCATTAAAAAGCGAAACCACACGACTTCCAGGGCCAGGAGGCAGAAACCGGACAGAAAGGCCGCCGATAAAAAGCGCCAAAGTGCGGCGGTGTGATTCCCCGTTGTTTCGCCCGAAGTCGGCTGCGCTTGCTTTTGAGTGATTTGGGCTTTCTCCACTGGTCGCCCGATTCGCCAAGAAATGGCGGCCACGGCGAAATTTAAAAGACCGGCGAACCAGGCGGTGGCGTGCACGCCCGCCGCCTCGACCAGAACAAATTCCGTCAGGACGACCCCGATGAGCGCGCCGAAGGTATTCCAGCCATAAAGCCGCCCCAAAACCCGTCCGAAAATGGGATCCTGCGCCGCAAGCGCCTGCGTGAGAAAAGGCAGTGTGACACCCATTGCCGTGGAGGGAATGAGCAGGAGGAGAAAGGCCGTCAACAGACGAAGGGGATTTAAAAGCCAGGGTTGGCCGGACAGAGCGGAAAACAGGGGAGCGAGGAGTTCCCCGAGCATCGGCAACAGATAAACCAGGAGAATGCCGGTGACACCGATGACCAGTTCGACGATGCCATACAACCGGACGGGATTACGGCACCGTCCACCTTCCTTTGCCGCCAGTCCGTTCCCCAGCGCGAGCCCGGCCATGAAGCCGGACAGCACCAGGCTTGAGGCCCAGATGCTGTTGCCGAAGGCCAGCCCCGCCTGGCGAAACCAGAGGGTTTCGAGCATGAGCGCCGACGCGCCGGAGATAAAAAAAATCGTGCAAAGGATGCGTGTCATCGGGAAGGGGCGTGTTTCAAAAAAACATCAAAAAATAGGATGAAAGCATCATAATGTAATCCAGTCGGCTGATTCGAGAGAGCGTGCATACTAAGGGAAGCCGATCAAAATTTCAATGTCGATTCGCGTTTTTCGGGGTAATCATTCCCTGGCACCCCCTGGGTTTTTCTCAAATATTGACGTAAAGCGCCGGAATCCTCCAGTATTGACCTGAAGGGGTGGCCCTCGTTATACTCGGCCCTTCGAATGCTTGAAAAACTGGAGTAAGTGAGGACGGCATGGCGCGTGAAGTATCGGCCCCTTCCCTGTTTCAATTAGGTTATTACTGGGAAGCGAAGATTTTCCTGACATCGGTGAAGCTGGATTTGTACACGCCCTTGGCCGATGGACCTAAAACGGCGGCGCGGCTGGCCGCCGACATCGGGGCGGACGCGGATGCTCTGGACCGCTTGCTGGACGCGCTGGTCTCCATTGGCGTGCTCAGAAGGGAAGGCGGGGTTTACGCGAACATTCCCGAATTGGCCGAGTTCCTGGTTAAAACCAGCCGGTTTTACATGGGCGAGCTCATGTTGCTCCAGGACGCGGAGTGGGATCACTGGGGCAGGCTTGAGGAAATCGTCAAAACGGGCAAGCCCGCAGTCAAAGACAACATTTTCATGAATCACCCCGAAACCGGCGCGATGGTTTCCAGAGTGCTTCACCGCATGGCCAAACGGGTCGCGCCTGCCCTGGCGGAAAAAATTGACCTCTCCGCGTACAAAACCTTGATTGATGTCGGCGGGGGAGGCGGCGCCTTCACCATCGCTTTTAGCCAGCGCTATCCCCATTTAAAGGCAACTTTGCTGGATCTGCCCCAAACCCTCAAAATCAGCCGGGAGAATATCGAAAAAGAGGGTTTGGACGGACGGATCGATCTTGTCGCGGGAGACTTCACCCAGGGTTCGCTTCCCGGAAGCTACGATGTGGTGTTCGCCTCCGACATCCTGCATTATCAAACCGCCGAGGAAAACGCTGCTTTGGTGCGGCGTCTCTATGACGCGACGGCGCCCGGTGGCGTGGTCATCCTGAAGGACATGTTTATCGGGGACGA
Organism: Nitrospiria bacterium; assembly: GCA_046756825.1. Taxonomy (GTDB): domain Bacteria; phylum Nitrospirota; class Nitrospiria; order SBBL01; family JAADHI01; genus JAADHI01. Next base: position 9,894 of record JBHHXB010000037.1, read on the forward strand.
CAGCGGCGATCCGGGCTGGAATGCGGTGTTCTCGATTCACATGATGGTGTATTCGGAAAAGGGGCGCTGTTTTCGGGGCCGGGAAATCCGCGAATGGATGACAAAGGCGGGTTTCGACAATATCGTCGAAATGGAAAAGAATACTATTTTAGCAGGCACAAAAGGAATCTGAGCGATGCGGAGTGGAACGATTGCCCCGGTTTTTGACCGGACGGACAGGAGGGTGGCATGAAGGAGTTTTTAACATCTCCCGGTTTCCTTTCCCCTTACGGGACATTTGGAGCGGATTTTTCTTCGATTATGGCGTGGTTTTTTACCGGTTTGTTTATTTACGGCTGGCAGCAGGGCCGGAAGCACCAGGGACAGCGTCATCATCTCGTGACCCTGTGGGGCATGGTCGCCATGCTGGCCTATTTCACGATCTATTATCTCGCCCGCGGCCTGGGCGCGCTTTCCGTGGAGGGCCGCGAGGGCTTCGGCGGACCGGACTGGGTCTACAATTACATCTTTTCCCCCATACTGCTGATCCACATTATTGTCATTTCCGTCGGGCTGGTTTTGGCTGTTTACATGATCATCCTCGGCTACCGCTCCTCTGTCATGAAAGACAAAATGCGGCTGCTTACCACAGGCCCGCTGAAAATGGAGGCAAAAACTTTTAGGCGGGTGATGATCGGCTCCGCCGTGGTCTTCGGTCTCATCGCCGTGATTCGAGGGGGCCCCTTGGGGCGGATTATGGTCTGGGTATCGAGCTTTATCATTATCGCCGTCGTGCTCTTGATGGAGCGGACGGTGGAGCGGCTTTGGCCGGACGGCGCGAACCGACATCGCAAAATCGGGACATTGACGATGGTGCTCTATGTCATCGCGCTTGTGACCAGTACGGCGACCTATGTCATGCTGTACTACATCTATCCGGTCACGGACATCTAAATTTCAGGGAGATCATGCAAGAGCGGCGTGAAAATCCAAGAAGCACGTTCCACCTCAGAACCGAGGTGTTGCTGAATGGAGGAAGAGAGCAGATCAGCCTGCTTCGGGCCAACATCGGCTTTGGCGGTATCGGCGGCTATACGCGGGATTTAGTTGAAGCGGGCAGCGATGCGCAGGTCAAAATTCATTTCGCCCGGCGTGAAGGCGGCGAAGCCGTTGAAACGGTCGAAGGCAAGGTCATCTGGCAAAAACAGGACGGTAACTTCACCGCGCTGGGCCTCGCCTTTTCCCAGCTTGAACGAGACATTCACCCTCAACTGTTCTCTTATCTGCAATACGCCGAACAGTTCGATTAGGCCCGCATTTCACCCGCCTTTTCCTTCATGACTGCGTTACTTTTGTGCTCAAATCCTCGTGCCTTGTCCTGAAGAAAAATTCAGGTCATCTGCGGCGTTGTTTTCACCCGCTTCAGGGTTCTGAAGCCGCTGGTTTTCCGTTTGGCGTGCCGTCGCAGGCGTTTCCGATGCCGTCGCGGTCATCGTCCTCTTGTCCGAAGTTCGGGACGAAAGGGCAATTGTCGATGTCATCGTTCAATTCATCGCCGTCGCTGTCCAGAATGGATAACTCACAGGTGTCTCCAATTTGGTTCCCATTGGCATCCACCTGATCCGGGTTTGGAACATTCGGGCAGTTATCGGTTTGGTCGGGCACGCTGTCCCCGTCGGTGTCGCCGGGCAGGATGGCGTTCGGGCCGATAATGCGGACGACATAGGTGCTGTTGGGGTCCAGCAGCACGTTGTAGCGGGCATCTGTCGCGTCGGAAAGACAGTCGGGGCCGGGTGGACAAAATTCCGCCGCCGTCGATCCCAAAAAGGAAATATCTGATTTCGCGATTTTCGTGCAGGCGACGCCCACGGGCCGGCAGGTGACGCCGACGGAGGTCACGCTGCCCGGCAGTCCGATATCGACTTTCAACCGGGTGTAAAAAAGGCTTCCCAAGTCGGTGATATTGACCAGCCCGTTCCCTGTCAGCGCCGTGACGCCGGGTGCGGTGGCCCGTCTCCCCTTGAGCGTGATGAGACCGAAGGGCAGATCAAAGACGATAAAACGACCACTGCTGCTCGTTTGTGTCAACGCCGGATCAACATCCAGTGCCGTGTTCATATAGCGGACTGTTCCGACGGGGTTGCCCTCCAAATCACGGGGGCCGATGACCGCGCCGGCCACAGGGCTTTTCTGGCTCAGCAGGATTGAAAACGTGTCTTCTCCCGTGTTGAGGGCAACGAGGTCTTCGCGGCCGTCCTGATTGAGATCGCTCAAAACGACTCCCTTCGGGGCGGCGCCGACGGTAAAGGTTTTCGAGGGGGGATCGAAGCGTCCGTCTCCCTTCCCCGGCGCGACGGAGAGTGTGCCCGTCGCCGTGTTGGCGATGACGAGATCCTGATCGCCGTCTTGCTCAAAATCGACCGTAAGCATCGCGCCGGGCGCACCGCCGGGCGAGAGCGGACAATTTTCAGCGATGGGGTCGGTCGCGGGATCCGGGCCCGGCAGACAATCCACCTTGTCAAAACGTTCATTCCCGTCGCCCTTGAAGACGGAGAGGTCATCCGAACCGGCATTGGCGACGGCGAGGTCGAGATGTCCGTCTCCGTTAAAATCCGCCGTCGCGATGGCGCTGGGATTGGTCCCGGCGGCGAGTTCCGTGTTGATCGAGCCTTGCCCGCTCCAAAAGAGAGATACAGTGCCGGTATTTGTCGCGACGGCCAGATCCAAAATGGCGTCGCCGTTAAAATCACCGGTGGCGATGTCTGTCGGCGGGCCGGCCACTTTGCAGAGGGGAGTCGGACAAATGGTTGTGTTCACGGAAAAGCTCCCGCTTCCGTCCCCGATCAATATCGAGAGGTCGTCTGAGCCTGTGTTGGCAATAACGAGGTCCAGCCGTTCGTCTTGATTTAAATCCGCGACCGCAATCGGGCCGGGGGCCGTGCCGATACCCTGTGTGATGGGCGCGATGGTTGAAAATTTTCCATCACCGACACCCATGAGCCGCGAGATCGTACCGGACCCCCGGTTTGAGACAACGAGGTCGGCGAGACCGTCCCGATTAAAATCACCGACACCGATACCGGCGGGATCGTTCCCGACGAGGATGGACGGTGGCGTGGCGGGGATGAAAACGCCGCTGGCCTGCCCCAGGAAAATCTGAATTTGATCGGGACCGTGCGTCACGGCCAGGTCCGGAAAAATATCCTCATTAAAAAATCCGGTTGCGACGTCTGTCGGGCTTGTGCCGGTCGAAACGGGGACCGCGGTATCCGAAATCGACTGTTCCACGATTTCGCCCGCGATGATGCCTTTTGTCAAATCCAGGGTCAGTCCGCCCTGTGTTGCGAACTGGGATAATTCCGAGATCGAGCTCACAAAAAATTTCTCGCCGCTTTGCGCGTTCAAGCCGGTTTCAAGTTGGTCGTTGACGGTGTCGATGAAACCGCTTTTTTGGACGCGCGTCAAAAATGTCCCGTTCGCCGGGACAGAAACACCGGGAGCGGCCGCCAGGGATTCCGAAGTAAAGACACTTTGCTCCCCGAGCAGCGAGAGTGTCGCGCCTGAAACGGGATTGTCATGCAAGTCGCTCAAACTTCCCTGAACGGGGACATTGATGGGCACATGGTTGAGTATGATGTCTACTTTTGTGACGCCGTCGGGGAAGACGCGGAGAATGGCGTTGCCGGAGTCGTCCGAGGACGCGGTCTTAATCATGATCAGACCGGGCGGGACGTTCCGAATTAAAAAAAGCCCGTTGTCCGTTGTTTCGGTTAAAGATGTGTCCAGGACGCCGCTGTTCCCAAAATAGTGAATCGTTCCCACGGCATCGCCCGTTTCAATCAATTGATTATTCTGATTCGCCATTTGGGTGGTTAATATTTTTACTTCATTGACGCGTCCGCCCAGCCTCCGGTTGATGACCCGGCCCAGGATCGCGCCTGTGCCGTTGGTCGGTCCGATCAGCCCGCCTGAGACGAGGGTGAGATCCGCGATGAGATCCTGTCCCCCCGTGGTCAGGGTTTGATAGGTCGTGGTATGCCCTGCCTTGTCCAGGCGCATCAGGTAGGTACTGTTGGCGAGGAGCGGCGAGACCGCATTCGGATCGGCCCCGGTTGCAATGTTGTATGTACCCGTTGTGGTATCAGAGTTCGGGAGCATATCCGAAAGTCCCAAAGCACGAATCTGCGCGTCGCCGACGGGGGTTTGCCCGTCCTCATTCACAACGGTTCCGGACAGGTTGATGGTGTACCAGGTCGGCGGCGGTGGCGAGGCCGGGGCGGCGGGATCGACCCGGAGCGTGACTTCCGTCGTTATGTCCGCGCGGGTGAGGCCGTCGGGAAAAACAGCGGCGAGCGCGCTGCCCGTTGATTTGACTTTTTCGCCCGAGCCGGAGGCATCTTCAATGGCGTGTGCCTTCAAATAGACATCACCGGGCGGCAGGTTGAGGATGAGAAAGTTGCCGTTGGTCGAGGTCTGTGTCTGGCATCCCGGCGTGGCGGGGGTGTTGCAGACGGGAAAATCGCTGCCCGCCGGAAAATAGTAAATCTCCCCGACCGGGGTGCCCGCCGCGTTTGTCGCGGAAAGGATGGCGCCGGTCTTTCTGCCTCCCGCTTCCACGACTTTTCCGAGGATGATTCCCTGTCCGGGAATCAAGGCACTTCCGGCGGAGGACACCAGTTGCTGAACGTCCTGGGTGGAGATACTTGTAAAATTTTTCGTGATTTCCGGGACGACGGCGTTGACGGTGAGATCCGCCAGATCCGTGAAAATTTGCTGATAGGTGTCAATGTGTGCCGACGCGCGGACTCTGGCGAGAAACAGGCTCTCCGATCCGAAGCCCGAGGCGCTGAAGGCCCCGGCGTTGTTGGTCGTAATCCCTCCGCCCAGTCCGGGAAAGGTGATGACGCTTTGAGGGACGGGGGTCAGCTCATCGCGCTCCCGCACGGCCCCGGCGACGTTGGCGGTCGGGAGCGCGACGGGAAAGACCGCCATGTCGAGGAGAGAAACGCCGCCCGCGAAAATATTGACCCGCCCATTGCCGCGCCCGCCCTGCACAGCCTTGACGAAGTGTTGTCCGGGCGGCACGTTCAGGCCGGTGAAACTGCCCGACGGCGAAGTACCCGTGGTATTGATAAATTCCGGCACGCCGTTGATGCTGTTATAGAGGATGTTGGAAATGATCTGACCATTGGCATCGGTTACCCCGGCCTTCACCGACCCGTCCGGATTCCGAATGATGTTCCCGGAGGCATCCGTCGTGCCGATTGAAACACTCGGCAGTGCCCGTCCGAAGCGGTCGGTCACGATACCGCTGAGGACACCGAGATCTGGTTCCTGCGCGACGGCGCCCGGCGTGGCCGTGACCAGGTTCTGAATATCGGCCCCGGAAACAATCCTCAGATTGCCCTGGGTGCCGAATATTTCTCCAGTCCCCGTTCTAAAATTAAAGGTGTAGGTCGGGACGAGGGGGACTTGAAAGCCCGCGTTTTGCTCTTCCCCCACAGGAAAGGGGTCTGAGTGACACCCCTGGAAGAGCAAAAAACCCGTGACAGCGACGGCGGTCCACATTGCTAGTTTGTACACATTCCTCATAGGCGGTCGGGCCGTGATTTCAAAATCAGTGCGATTTTTTATCGCGTCCCCCTATTATACGCTAAAGCGCGGTGAATCCACGGCAGGCTTAAAAACTATAGCCG
>JBHHXB010000038.1:0-15361 GCA_046756825.1 Nitrospiria bacterium
TTGGCCCGTGATCCGAAAAACGGTCACCTTTTAAACAACCTGGGCAGTCTCCATGCCAAAAACGGCCGGTTCGCGGAAGCCAGGGGCTATTATCAGCGGGCGCTGGCCTGCTTTCCCGACACCCCGGAAATCCTGTCGAATCTCATGACCATGCACCGCGCGATGGGCGAGCATGCGGCGGCCCTGACGCTTGTCCCTCGTGTCATGAATTTATATCGGCCTGGCGCGGCCATTTTCCCCGTTTACAACTGCGCCAAGATGTTTTGCCTTTGGGAGGAGGCCGCCGATCTTTTACCAAAAATCGAGGCGGATATTGCGGCGGACCGGACGACGATCGATGCCTTTGTGGAGTTCAATCTGGCGCTATTGGCCACGCCCGGCGTCCGCCCTGAAACCCACTTTGAGGTGCATCAAAAAGCAGCCCGCTTGATCAATCAGCACCGGGTTGCGCCGCCTTTTAAGGATTACCCCAAGGCCATGCGGCGCACGGGACGCTTGAAAATCGGATATATTTCGCCCGACTTTCACCGGCATGTCTCCAATATCTGTTTCCGGGGGCTGATGAATTTTCACGACAAAGACCTCTTTGAGATTACATGCTACTCCAATTCCAATATTGAGGATGAAATTTCCGCCCAGTACCGGGCGGCTGCGGATCATTTTATTAATGTCTCCGGTCTGTCCGACGAGGCCCTGGCGGCGCGGATTCACGACGACGGTGTTCACTTTTTGATTGACCTCGCGGGCTATACGACCAATGGACGATTGGGGGTTTTAAGCTACCGGCCCGCGCCGGTTCAGATGATGTACCTGGGCTACCCCTATACGTCGGGCTCGGCGGCGGTGGATTATTTCATCGCGGACCCTTATTTGAACGGCCCTGAGAATGCCCGGTATTTTTCAGAGCGGATGCTCTGTCTTCCGGAATCCTTTATCAGCTTCAGCGGTTTTAAAAATCAGCCGATTGATCCGATCCCGCCCCATGAAAAAAACGGCCACATCACCTTTGGGTCGATGAACAATCTTTACAAGATCAATCCGGAATTGATCGCCGTTTGGAGCAGGATTTTGAAAGAGACGCCCGGTTCTACAATGATCATCAATCACCCGAATTGCAGTGAGATTGAAACGCGGGATCGCATCAGGGCCGCTTTTCAAATGCAGGGCATTCACCCGGAGCGGATCAAGATTGTGTGGGACACGCATCCGAAAGGAAGTCATTTTTATTACTACAACGACATCGACATCATTTTAGACAGCTTTCCCATGACGGGCGGGACGACGACCATTGACGCCGCGTGGATGGGCGTGCCGGTGATCACGAAGGCGGGTGAAATCTATCCGCACCGTCTTTCGTATTCGATTCTCAAAAATATCGGGATTGATGTTGATCCCTTCATCGCCTCTTCCGATGCGGAATATGTCGCGAAGGCCGTGGCGCTGGCGGAGCAGCCGGAATGGATCGCGGCGCTTCGCCGTGAGATTCCCGCCGCCTTGAGCCAATCCATTTTGACGGACCCGCTGAAGCTGACACGGCAGATGGAGGAGGCCTATATTCGGGGGTGGAACAAAAAATACCCGGATCAAGCCATCAGCCGGAAAATCAAGGATCAAACGGTGCGTTACGTTTCGCTTGCGGGCGAGGTTGAAATCGCGGTGCGGGATTCGGTTGAAGACCTGGAAACCTATGTGCTTCGCGAGCAACAGGGGTGGTTTGACCCGGAATACCATTTTGTTCAGCGCGTGATCCAGCCGGGCGCGGCCGTTCTCGACATGGGGGCCGGGATGGGGAGCTACGCCGTTCCGCTGGCAAGCAAGGCCGGGCCGGAGGGACGTGTTGTTGCCGTGACAAGATCCGAGATGGACGCCCAATACCTGCACTACAGCAAGATGAGAAACGCCTTGGCGCAGCTCGATGTCATCAGCGAATGCGAGGACCGCTTTGATTTCAATCCGGAAAAGACGGGCCGGTCTTTTTCGGATTTCGACTTTATTCGAATCAGCACGTCCGAACCCGTCCGCGGTCTACTTTCACGCGGCGCGGCATTTTTGAAATCGCATGCGCCTCTGATCATGTTCTGCATCAAAAGCCAGGAAAACGTCATACAGACCGAGGCCCACGCGGATTTCAAAAAACTGGGATATGAGATTTATCGCTTCGTCCCCGGCCCGGGTGTGCTCGTGCCATTTTCATCACCGGATGAACTTGACGCTTTTGCCCTGAACCTCTTTGCTTGCAAGGCGGAACGGGCGGACATTCTTGAGAAACAGGGCCTGCTGATTCAAAAAGCGGCTTCCCTTTCACAGATGCCCGGTCTTGAGGACACCGCCTGGCAGAGCTATCTGGCATCCTTCCCTTATGCGAAACCGCTGGCGGCGCACTGGCTTGGCGATGCCGCAAAGTGTGAGGCCTGGGAGAATTACTGGATCGCGCTGAATCTCTATGCTCAGTCGAGGGAGCCCAGGCGCCCCGCGCCTGCGCGTTATGCCGCCCTGAACGCCGCCTTTGGTCTGTTGATTATGTTGTCTGAAACAGCGGTGAATCTGCCGCGTATCCTGACGTTGATTCGTGTGATGCTGGATCTCGGAAAGCGGGAGACGGCCGTGCATTTTATGAATCAAGTGGTGTCGCTTTTTGAGTCGGGCGATCCTGTTGAAATCAACGAGCCTTTCGCGCCGCTTTCCGACGCGGACGCCGTCGTGGATCCGAAAGACCGTTTTGGTGAATGGCTTTTTGCCGCCGTGTTGAAGCGGCGGGAAGAGAGCAGGGCCTTCTCGACCTGTTTTTCGGGGGAGTCGGCCCTGCCGGTTTTTGAAACTATAAGGGAAACTCCGTTTTATTCCGATGAAACGGATCGGCTGCTGACGCTGATCCGCTCACGGTTTCCGGGGATGGTCGATAAAAAAGACGCGCCGCGCCGGGTAAGCGCATGCTGATTCTAAGACGAAAAGCCGGAGAGGCGATTTCTATTGGTGACGGGATTCGCGTGGTGATTGTGGAGATTCATGGCAATCAGATCAAGGTTGGGGTTGATGCGCCGATCGGTGTCCCGGTTTACCGTGACGAGGTCCTCGCGAAAATCAAGGCCGAGAATTTGAAATCGGCAAAGACGTTCCCTGATTTTTTTCAAACAGAGTTTATTCAGGAAATTATGAAAAAAGTTGAGAAGCAACACGAAGCGGGTGGGGGCGCGGAGACGGGGGGAGAAAATAATGAGAACGGAAATTGAAAGCGTTAAATTAGGGCCGTTGATCGTTGAATCGGATTTGTTGTTTACCTTCCCGGAAGGTATCCCCGGTTTTCAAAACGTGAAACGTTACGCCTTGATTCCGCATGCGGAGAACAGCCCTTTCTCCTGGCTTCAGGCTTTTACCGACCCCGAGTTGGCCTTCCTGATTACGGATCCCCTTATTTTTGTCCCGGATTATCATCCCAGGTTCCCCGAGGAAGAAATTGAAATACTTGCGCCAAAGAGCGCCGACGCGCTCATTGTCCTCGCCCTGGTGACGCTGCCGCATCAAGATCCACGACGGGCGACGGCGAACCTGATGGCGCCGCTTTGTATCAATCGTATGAATCGTCTGGGGCGGCAGGTGATTCTGCCGCGTTCAAAATTTTCGCACCAAACCCACCTTTTTCCCTCGTCTTCCTAAAAACAGAACGCCCTCTAAAGTTTTGAGCTTGTTTCTCCGATAAGACAAAGTGAAATCGAGCGGTACGTGTGTTCCTCTCGGTCTTGCGGGCACGGATGCCCATCACTTTAATCAAGGAGGATATACAAATGGGTCTTTCAGTTAATGTCAACGTTCCTTCGCTGAACGCGCAAAGGAACTTAAGCCGGTCGCAAGGCGCTTTGGCGACCTCACTTCAACGTCTGTCATCCGGTCTTCGGCTCAACAGCGCCAAGGACGACGCGGCGGGCATCGCGATCGCGGCCCGGTTTACCACACAGATCCGTGGTCTGAATGTGGCGGCCCGGAACGCGAATGACGGGATTTCGCTTTCGCAGACGGCGGAAGGGGCCTTAAACGAGGTGATTAACAACCTTCAGCGTATACGTGAACTGGCGGTGCAGTCGGCGAACTCCACCAACAGCACAACAGACCGGAAGGCGCTCAACGCGGAGGCGACGGCCTTGGTCAACGAAATCGACCGTGTGGCGCAGAACACCAACTTCAACGGCGTGAAATTGCTTGACGGGACGTTTACATCGCAGGATTTTCAAGTCGGTGCGAACGGCGGCGGCTCGAACGTGATTTCGATTTCCAATATTTCAAGTGCGCGAACCTCCGCCCTGGGTGTCGGATCGGGTTCAAGTTACTCCACGACTGATTTGAATAACCAGGGCACAACCACTACGCTTGCGGCGGGAGACGTCACGATCAACGGTTATCAAGTTGGCGCGACCGCTTCGGATGGTGTTTCTCATTCATTTGCCACAGGAAGCGCCATCGCCAAAGTGGCGGCGATCAACGCCATCAGCGGAAACACCAATGTTACGGCGACGGTGGACGCGACAGCTGTGAACGGCGCGGCCATTGCCAGCACGCAGGCGATTTCCGCGGGTGATATTAAGCTGAACGGCGTGGATCTGGGGGCCTTCGCCGCCGCGACCGCCGCGACGCGGAGCAACGATCTTGCCGCGAAGATCAACTCAGTCAGTGCGCAGACAGGTGTTACAGCAACCTTCGGCACCAGTACAAATGGCGGAGTGACCTTGAGCGCCGCGGACGGCCGGAATATCACACTAGAGGTGACGGATACATCCGCTGCTTCACGGTCCGGTTTCACGAGCGGTACCAATACCACTGTGGCGACCTTCGATTTGAGCTCGACCGATTCCGGCGGAATCACACTCGGTGGAACGGCGGCCGGACTGACCGCAGCGGGCTTTGGTTCCGGCGGCTATCAATCCGCGACGGCGACCGTCGGGGCCGGGGTTTCCTCGCTTGACTTGACGACGGCGAGCGGCTCGACGAACGCCTTGACGATCATCGACGCGGCCCTGGCGACGGTGAACTCATCGCGGGGTGATCTCGGTGCGATTCAGAACCGTTTTTCATCCACGATCGTGAGTATTCAAACGACGTCCGAGAACCTCTCGGCATCAAGAAGCCGGATTGAAGACGCGGATTTTGCTCAGGAAACCGCGGCACTGGCCCGTGGTCAAATCCTGCAGCAGTCGGGTATCGCCATTCTTGCGCAGGCGAACTCCTTGCCGCAGAGTGTCCTGGCCTTGCTGCAGTAGTGGCAAGTCAGTTGACGTAATTAAGGTGTTGCGCCGGGGGAATATGATCATTTATTCCCCCGGCCGCAGCGCCGATGAGTCGGAGGATAAACATGAGTACAATAGATCCTATCCCTCAGGCTGTCATCCCCTTGGCCGGTGCCTCGCCCCCTTCGCAATCGACGCATAGAGAAAAAGTGCCCAATGCTGGGCAAAAGTTGCCACCTGCCGTCGAGCATCAGGAAATGGAAGGCACAGAAAAAAGTGAAGGATCGGTGGAGGCGACGCGGGAAGCAATCCAGTCAACGGTAGACAGGCTGAACGAATACGCAGTGAATCTCAAACGGAATTTGAAATTTAGTATTGATGAGGAGCTCGATCTCCCCGTAATCCGTGTCATTGATTCCGAAACCGATCAAGTGATTCGTCAAATTCCATCTGAAGAGGTGCTATCCATCGCGCGCCGGACTGAAATGGCCGCGAGCGCAATTCTTGACGTTCTGGCCTAGACTGCGGCATCAATGATGCATTGAAACTGAAAGAAGGAAATAGAGGGTTCGAGGACGGAAGGATTCAAGTCTTTTGAGGACCAAATGCTACAGGTGCGCCCAGGCCAAAACACGGTTTTTATAATGCTTATAGATCATGAAATGAACATAAAGGCGGGATGATATGGGAATTGCTTCTCCGGGGATCGGTTCAAATCTCGATGTCAACAGCATCATCGGCACTTTGATGGAAATAGAAAAGCGCCCCTTGCTTTTTATCGATCAGAAAGAGGCCGGGTTCCAGGCGAAGTTGAGCGCCTACGGCAGTTTAAAGTCATCGCTCTCCGCGTTTCAGACCGCTGTCAAGGGATTGAGCGATGTTTCAAAGTATCAGAACCTCATTGCGACGCCGGCGAACACGGCCCTGTTTACCGCGTCAGCGGACGCCACCGCGAATCCGGGCAGTTATTCCATCGAAACCACGAAATTGGCGGCCCGGCAAAAATTGGTGGCGGGCGGCCAAGCCAATACCAGCGATGCCATCGGAACGGGGACGATTACCTTTGATTTCGGAACGATCAGCGGCGGCACCTTTGATTCCGGAACGGGAAAATATACGGGCGCGACCTTTACCAGCAACGGCGCGGGCGCAAGTACAGTCACCATTGACAGCACAAATCACTCGCTTTCAGGGATTCGCGATGCGATCAATGCCGCGAAAATCGGTGTGACGGCGACAATTGTGAATGACGGCAGCGCGTCAAATCCCTACCGCCTGTCCTTGACATCCGACAATATCGGCTTGAAAAACAGCATCAAAATCTCCGTGACCGGGGATGCGGCCTTGTCCAATTTGTTGGCGCAGGATCCGGCCGGAACGCAGAATCTTTCAGAGACGGTGACGGCGGCCGACGCCGCCTTTAAAGTGGATGGCGTTTCGATTACAAAATCCTCCAATACGGTTTCCGATGTGATTCAGGGCGTGACTTTAAATCTGCTCAGCACGAACAGCGGCAGCCCGTCGTCGTTAAATATTACACAGGACAAAACCACGGTGACGGGCTCCGTCGGATCCTTCGTCGCCGCCTATAATGAAGTGCGGGCGGCCATTGACGAATTAACCGCGTACAATGCCGCGACGCAGGAAGCCGCCATCCTTCAGGGGGACACGGCGACACTGGCGATTGGCACAAAGATCAACCGGATTTTAAACGCCTCCGTCACGGCCCTGTCGGGTGCCTTGACGACGATGAGTGATGTGGGCATTTCATTTCAGGAAGACGGCACTCTGGATTTGGATTCGGCGAAACTCCAAACCGCGATTGATAAACATTACAACGACATACCGGGTATTTTTGTCGCCCAGGGAAAGCCCTCCGACAGTCTGATTCAGTACGTCAGCGCAACGGATAAGACCGATCCGGGAAACTACGCGGTGAGTATTACCACTCTGGCGACGCAGGGAAAGAGCGTCGCAAGTACCGCCGCCGGGCTGACGATTACGGCGGGCGTCAATGATACGATCAACTTGACGGTGGATGACACGACGGGCTCGATTACTCTGGCGGCGGGGACGTATGCCAGTGCGGCCGCGCTGGCCACCGAAGTACAGGCCAAAGTGAATGGACTGAGCGCGTTTTCGAATGCCGGGGTGTCAGTGACGGTTTCCGAATCCGCCGGGGTGTTGACGATGACGTCCAGCGGGTATGGCTCCAGCTCAAAGGTAACGGTGACCGGGGGCAATGGCGAAACCAATTTAATGGGCGCGACGCAAACCGAAACACCGGGCGTGAATGTCGCAGGCACCATCAACGGGGCCGCCTCGACAGGTTTTGGTCAGTTTTTGACCGTCAGTACCGGGAATGTCGCCGAAGGTCTGAAAATCAAGGTGATTGGCGGGGCCACGGGTGCGCGCGGGACGCTCGCCTATTCCGAAGGCTTCGCATTTCAGCTCGAAGCCTTGACGTCGGAGATTCTCGGCACCACGGGGACGATTCAATCCCGGACGGACGGCATTAACGCCAGCATCGATGATTTGAATGATCAACGGGACAAGATCAACACGCGTATGGTCGATATCGAAGCGCGGTACCGAAAGCAGTTTGCGTCGCTGGATATTCTGTTGAGTAACTTTCAGGCCAGCAGCGATTTTTTGACGCAGCAACTCGCGTCATTGGCGAACATTCCAAAAACCGGTAAAAAGTAGCCGGAAAACATGAAGAGGAGAGTCCATCTGTGAATAACAGCTACGTTCAGGAATACTCAAAAGTGGGGATGGAAACCGGTGTGGCCTCAGCCGACCCGCACCGTCTGATTCTCATGTTGCTTGAAGGGGCCATTACTTCGATTGCGTTTGCCAAGCATGAGATACAGCGCGGAAATCGGGGCGCCAAGGGCGAGGCGATTTCCAAGGCGATCAGCATCATTGGTGAGCTCGACTCCAGTCTGGATATGGAGGCGGGCGGGGCGCTTTCCGAAAATTTGAGGGGCCTGTATGAATATATGTCGCTCCAATTGGTGGAAGCGAATTTACAGAATGATGAGAAAATTCTGGACCGGATCACGTCTCTGCTCGGCGAATTAAAGACGGGGTGGGCGGGGATTGAGCATGAAGTGAAGCAAACATTTTCAGAAAAGGTGGTCAGCTATGGAACGGTTTAAGACGGCGGGAACACGCGAAATCGAGGCGTATGAAGCGATCTGCGCCTTATCGGAGAAAATGCTCTCCGTGGCAAAAGGCGGGGAGTGGGAGTCTATTGCATCCATTGAAAAAAAACGGGCACAGCTGATACAGCAGGTTCGCGATCTCAGCAAAAAGAGTCTCCTCAACAATGACGCGGTGACGCGAAAGGTGGATCTCATTCAGCGTATTCTTGCCGCGGATTCCGAGACGAAGTCCTGCGTACAGTCCCGGATGAAACAATTGAAGACAGGATTTCACACCGAAAGAACACTCCTCAAAACCTACGGCAATAAAGTCCTCTCCTAGTCGTATCCGAATCTATAATGTAGAAAAAACGCCCATTTTAAGGGCGTTTTTTTATCTTGGCAAATCGTTTGTGACGCTGTAATCTGCGTAGGATTTGAAAGGCCCGCGCGGGATGAGCGGGGATTGGTGGTGCCGAAGGGGGGATTTGAACCCCCACGGGTTGCCCCACACGCCCCTCAAACGTGCGTGTCTACCAAGTTCCACCACTTCGGCAAGTCCGGGGGATATTATATTTTTGTGTGAATCATGTCAAGCAAACAGAGCAGGAGAATGAGGGCGTGTTGATCGGGAAGTGCGATGAAAATCACGGCCATTGAATATGTCAGGGCCGCGCCCCGCTGGGATGACGGCCCGAAGGACGGTCTGCCCGAGGTTGCGCTGATCGGACGCTCGAATGTGGGCAAGTCTTCCCTTGTCAACCTCTTGCTGGGGCGAAAGGCGGCCCATGTGGCGAAGACGCCTGGAAAGACCCAACTGCTCCAGTACTTTCTCATTAACCGGTCTTTTTATCTCGTCGATCTGCCGGGCTACGGCTATGCCAAGGTTGGAAAACAGGTTCGAAATGCCTGGGGGCCGATGATCAATGCCTATTTGACGAAGCGTGCGACACTCCGTGCCGTTGGCCTGCTGATTGATATCCGCAGAGCCGACAGCCCGCTCGATATGGCAATGAAGGACTGGTTGGATTTTCATCATATTCCCGCTTTTTTCATTGCGACCAAGAGCGATAAAATTGCGAAAGGGAAACGAAAAGCACAAATTGACCGCATTCGGTCAGTGTACGGGATGACAGACTTGCACCTCACATCGTCTTTAAAAAAAGAAGGCCGTACGGATGTCTGGCGGGCAATCGAATCCGTTATTTCTGATCGTTCAAAAGCGCGGGGATAAGGCCCCTTTGGTTGTGAGCGCTACTTGATTTCGACAAAGGAGCGTTCCCAGAGATCGGCGATCCATTTTGAGCGAAGATCGGCTGTTTTTTCCGTGATCAGGCGTTCTTTGATCTGTCGCTCAACGGTCTCGAAAGGGCGAAGCCGCCCGATTTCCAGAGCGTCAATCTTAAAAATATGAAAGCCCAGCGGGGTTTGAATCGGCGGCGTCACATCCCCTTCGCTTGAGCTAAAGAGTGCGTCGTCGATGGTTTGCGCGAGATCTCCCTTTTTAAAATAACCCAGATCCCCGCCGTCTCTTTTTTCACGGCCCTGGCTATACTGGTCAACCAATTGCCGAAACTCTGTGCCGCTTCGTGCCTCGTTGTAAATCTTTTCGGCCTTTTCTTTGATACGATGGATTGTGTCGTTATCCGCGCGATCCGGTATCGGGAGCAGAATCTGCCTGATTTTAACGCGGTCCGGCAGTTGAAAAAGCTTCGGATGCTTGCGGTAATATTCTTTCACTGCGTCATCGTCCAGAGAGACTGTGGTATTGACCTCCCGGCTTAAAAGCTTCAGGGCCATCAACTGCTTCTTGAGATTTTCGGCGTACTGCGCCCAGGAAAGGTGATCCCGCGAGACCGCTTCCTTAAAGGTCTCGCGGTCGGGGAACCGGTTTCGTTTCTGGATGTCATTAAGCGCGAACTCAAGTTCATTCTCTGTCACACTCAGGCCTCTTTTTTCCGCTTCCTGAACAATGAGCTGCTCTTCAATCAACTGGCGCAAAATTCCCCAGTGTTCTTCTTTTGAGTCAACGGGCTCTCCCGCGTCTTTTCTGGCCCGAATGATGCGGTCCAGCGCGCTCTGCGTAATAATGTCGTCCCCTGCAATCGCCACGATGCGGTCGATGGACGTGGCGGCATGACCGAATGCCCCCGACAGCATGGCAGAAACCGAGAGCAGCGCGGTTAAGGCGACGGCCTTACGAAAATGATTTGAGGAGTTCTTCATTGATACGAACCTCTGTGCGTGACCGCAATTTCTCGATCCATTTTGAGAAGGTCCGCTCCCGCTTCTGGTCGAGTAATTGCTGGTAAAGTTTTTCCCGAATTTCCTCGAAGGGGAGAATCTGGGCTTCCCGTTTATCTTCGATGAAGACGAGATGATAGCCAAATGAGGTCTTGATTACCTCGCTGACCGATCCAATGTCAAGTTCAAAAAGCGGCGCGAACTGTACAGGCACTTCGGCCCGAGTCACATACCCCATCCCTTCGTTATCTTCCGTGTGTGTCTGCATGGCGTGGGTTCTGGCCGTTTTGATAAAATCGGCCCCATTGAGGATGTCGCTTCGAAGGGCCATGGCCTTTTCCTCGTTGACCACAATAATCTGGCGCATTTTGATTTGGTCCTCAATCCGCCACTGCTCCCGGTTGTTTTCATAATAATCCCGCACCGTTTCCTCCGAGACCTTCAGGGCGTTTTCGTCTCTTTCGCGTGCGAGCTGATCCAGAAGCTTTTGAATGAGAAAATTTTCACGGGTCGCCTTTTCCCATGCTTCCCGTGGAATGTGCGCGTCGGCAAGACGCTGAAAAAAGGTGGCTTCGTCGGCGCCCTCTAAAAGCGGGGTCATTTGATTTTTCATTTCTGTCTCGGTGAGGGTGATGTTCAAGCGCCGCGCCTCTTGAAGCAGCATTTTGCGGTCAACCAATTGATCGAGCAAGCCTTGTTTTAAGGCCTCGATTTCGGATGCCTCTGTTCTTTCGTCACCCTCCACCCCCTCAGCGTCATCCTCGGGCATGAGGGCCATCAACTCCCCGACGGTAATAATTTCACCATTCACCTCCGCGAGAGTCGCGTGACGCGGGTCGACTTCCTTTTTCCAGCAACCCGAAAAGACAACACAGGTCATCAAGTATAAGACCAGGAATTTCACTGGACAACCCCATCCCGCAAGGTTTTCAGACAAAGCGCCGTTTCCAGATATATATTTTCCCACGAATTGTGCTGAATGGCCAATTCAAAAACATAGGGATCAATAAAGCGGATTCTTTCGGGAAATTGCTTGAGGAGTGTCAGCGGGTCGATTTGCGGGGGATCGCCCGTGTCGTCGAAGGAAAACCGGATGGCGGGGCCGCGTTCCTCGACGCTGCTCATGCGGAGGGCTCTGGCCATGCCTTTCAGCTGAATGATTTGCAAGAGATGTTCAAGCGGTACGGGGAGCGGGCCGTAGCGATCTTCCAATTCGCCACGTATGTCCTGTATCTCCTCGCGTGCTTGACAGTTTGAAAGCCGCTTGTAAAGCGAGAGCCGTTGAAAGGCGTCCGCGATGTAGTCTTCGGAAATAAAGGCGGAGACCCTGAAGTGCAACGTGGTTTCGATCTTTTTTTCGACGGGTTTACCGCGAAGCCGTGTGACCAATTCGTTAATCATGTCGAGATAAAGTTCAAAGCCCACGGCGGCGATTTGCCCCGACTGCTCCTGCCCCAGAAGATTCCCCGCGCCGCGTATTTCGAGATCCCGCGCCGCGATCTTAAAACCGGAGCCGAGTTCGGTGAATTCCTGTATGGCTTGAAGCCGCTGCTTGGCGTCCTCGGTCAGAATGCGGTCCTCCCGGACGAGCAGGTAGGCGTAGGCCTGATCTCCGGAGCGCCCGACGCGGCCCCGGAGCTGGTAAAGCTCCGAAAGTCCGAAGCGGTCGGCGTCGTTGATGATGATGGTGTTCGCGGAGGGGATGTCGATGCCTGATTCGATGATGGTCGTGGTCAGCAACAGGTCGTATTCCTTTTGGATGAATTTCCGCATCACGCTTTCAAGCGCCGCTTCGCGCATCTGCCCGTGGGCGATGCCGATTTTGGCCTCGGGAATGAGTTCGCTTAAAAAGAGACCGATTTTCTCGATATTGTGCACGCGGTTGTGCAGAAAAAAGACTTGACCGCCGCGAACGAGTTCCCGGAAGACTACTTCCCGGATGATGCCGGCGTCAAAAGGTGCGGTGATGGTCCGAATCGCGAGCCGGTCCGCCGGCGGGGTTTCGATGACGGAGAGATCACGGACCTGGGCGAGGGCCATCTGCAAGGTGCGGGGAATGGGGGTTGCGGTCAGCGTCAGCACATCGACTTCCTTCCGCATTTTTTTGAGCCATTCCTTGTGTCGCACGCCGAAGCGATGTTCCTCGTCCACGACGATCAAACCCAAGTCGCGGAAAACAACATCCTTTTGAAGAAGGCGGTGCGTGCCGATGAGAATATCGACCGTGCCCTTTTTGAGAGCCTTGACGACTTTCTGTTGCTCACCCCGTGAAATGAAGCGGCTCAGGACGGCGACATTGATCGGAAAGGGTTCAAAACGTTTGACGAAGGTTTGATAGTGCTGTTGCGCCAAAAGCGTGGTCGGTACGATGACGGCCGCCTGTTTGTTGTCCATCACGGCTTGAAAGGCGGCGCGCATGGCGACCTCTGTTTTGCCGTAACCGACGTCGCCGCAGACAAGCCGGTCCATCGGTTTGGCCTTTTCCATGTCCGCAATGACCTCTTGTATTGTCCGAAGCTGATCGGGGGTTTCCTCGTATTCAAAAGCGGCCGCGAAGGCCTCGGCGTCGGAGGCGGGGGACGAAAAGGCGTGGCCCTCCAAAACCTCCCGCTCGGCGTACAAATTGAGTAATTCCTGCGTCATTTCCTTGATTTCTTTTTTAACGCGCGCCTTCGTCTTGGCCCAGCGGACGCCGCCGAGCTTATCCAGCTTGGGCGCGCGGCCGTCCACGCCGACATAGCGCTGCACCAGATTAAGGGCATCCAGCGGAACATAGACCTTGTCTTTTCCCAGGTATTTGATGACGAGAAAGTCGGAGGCGTAGCCCTCGTCTCGTTCGCCCTGACGGATGGTCAGTCTTTTCAGGCCGGTGTATTCCCCCACGCCGTGGTCGAGGTGGACGACGTAGTCGCCTGGTTTTAAATCCTCGAAGGCGGCGAGAAAGCCTGCTTGTTTGCCCTTCGCTGTTTGTCGTTTCGGCGGTGTCGCGTGATGATGCCGTCCGCCGCCGGCGAGGGCCTCCTCGGTGAGAAAAACGAGGTCCAGGCCGTTTAAGGCAAAGCCCTCCGAAATGCCGCCGGTTTTCAAGAGCACCGGGGCGGGTGAGGTGGCGGACAAGGAGAGGTTTTCGCCGCAATCCGTCCAAGGGATGTCGTGATCCGAAAGCAGCCGCTTGAAGCGTTCACTTTGATGGGTATTTTTGAGCACCAGCATGACGAGACTTTTTTGCCGAAGCTGGTTGAGGTGTTCGCTCGCTTCGGCGAAGGTTTGTCCGGCGCGGGCGAAGCCCAAGGCGGCGGGAGAGCGCGATTCAAAGGAGAAGCGCTGCGCGCCTTTTTCCGCCTTCATGTAGAGGGATTCCATGTCGAGGGTCGTTCGTCCCGCGCCTGCCTCCGTCAAATGGGAAAGCGGGAGATAGAGGGCGTCCACTTTGGGGTGGCGCGGATCGCGCTTTTCGGCGAAGAGGGCGGCGTCCTCCGCTTCTTCCCTTAAATATTTGCCGCGCTGCGATAAGGCCGTGGGCTCGTCGAGGATGAGCGTGGTTTCGTTGGAGAGGTAGTCCGAAAAGGCGGCGGCGTGGTGTCCGGGGTTGAAGCGGTTTTCACGGCCCAGAATGATTTCAACGGATTCGATGGCTTCGCTGGAGCGCTGTGTTTCGGGATCGAAACGACGGATCGACTCGATTTCATCATCAAAAAACTCGATGCGAACCGGTGAGCCGGCGGCGGGCGAAAATACATCGGCGATGCCGCCGCGCAGGGAAATTTCGCCGGGTGCAGTGACCGTGCCGACCCTTTCGTAGCCCATGCGTCCCAGCGCATCCAGCAAATCATCCCGGGCGATCGTCTCGCCGACGCGCAAGGTGACGGCCTGATCAAGCAGGCTGGATTTTATAGGCATCCGCTGTAAAAAGGCTTCGAGCGTGGTCACGATGCAAAGCCGCTCTTTCAAGGCGAGACGGCGCAGGACGGACAACCGCTGGGCGATCCAGTCGGGGCGGGGCGTCGAGGGCTCGTAAGGCAGGATGTCCCAGGGCGGAAAAAACAAGGGCGTCAAAGGTGGGGCTTCCCCGTTTCCGGCCACGTCCATTCCATGAAAAAAGGTAAGTTCCTCAAAAAGCGAAAGCGCGCCTTCCGTGGAGGGCGTGACGGCGCAAAAGGGCAGACCGCGCCGCGCCATGGCGGCGAGAAAAAAGGCTTGGGACGATCCCGTCAGGCCATTGATTTTGATTTTTCGCGGTTTGGCTTCGATGGTTTGAAAAACGGGGATGAAGGGGGATACGGTCATGAGATGGGTGATCTTACGCGGGCGGGTCTTTGAAGCGTTCCAAAACCCGGTCGATGATGGATGTCGTGGACGCCCCTTCGACCACCCTAATGCGGACGACCCTGCCGCCGTGTTGCTCCACGTGCTCCCGGCCCACGATTTGGTGTAAGTTCCAATCGCCCCCTTTGACGAGGATGTCGGGTGTGAGCGCCGTGATGAGGTGGAGCGGGGTTTCGTCCGAAAAGAGGACGAGGTAGTCCACGCAGGCCAGCGCGGAGAGGACTTCGAGCCGTTCGGCCTGCGGCACGATGGGCCGTCTCGGATCCTTGATTTTTTTGATGGAGTCGTCGGTGTTGACCCCGACGATGAGCACATCGCCCAGCGCGCGCGCCTCGGAAAAATAGCGCACATGCCCCACGTGAATGAGATCAAAGCAGCCGTTGGTAAACACGAATTTTTTAATGTGTTCTTTTAATGCGCGCACTTCGT
>JBHHXB010000039.1:0-15290 GCA_046756825.1 Nitrospiria bacterium
CCGCAAGCTCAAAACAAGCGCGAGCCGATTATCCGTTTTCCCGATTTCTTCTTCGATCATTTCCCGTAAATAACGGTTAATCCCGACTTTTCGGACAACCCCCTCGAGAAAGGGGTCGTTGTCCTCGGATGCGATTTCCTTTAATGATTCAACTCGTTCGGGCTCAAGCGCAATCGAATATTCCCCGACAACAAAATAGGCCGTGTAAATGGGACCGGGCAGCTTTTGAAACGTCATGCTCATCAAAACTCTCCTCGACGGTAATAGAATACCGCGCGCATCCTACCTTTTTTACGATGCAAAATCCAGTTCAAAGCGCACTAGGGGCTTTCGGGACGGGAGATTTAAAAAGGCACCATTTGCAGGCTGTGCCTTAAAGCGGATAGCCGACGGACACTAAAATGAGACCGTGTGGCGGTGCGGTCGGCCCCGCCGCACGGCGGTCTTTCGCGGCCAGGATTTCAGGGATTTCGTCCGCTGACCGTTTTCCGCGTCCCACCTCGACCAACAATCCCACTATGTTCCGAACCATGTAACGCAAAAATCTCGAGGCCTTGAAGGTGATCTCAATCTCTGCCCCGTTTTGCTCGACCTGGATTTCGTTGAGATCAATATCATGATCCGCCACATCAGTCTCCGCGGCGCAAAACGATGTAAAACAGTGCAGACCGGTGAGCGATTTTGCGGCCTGCCGCATCTCACTCAGGTTCAGGTCGTAACGGACAAGCCATCGCGTATACCGCAATAAGGGGACGCGCTGTTTTGCATTGAGGATTTGATAGCGATAGGTTTTCGCCTTGGCCGAAAAACGGGCGTGGAAAGCCTCATCCACGAGAGCGGCATTCTTGACAGCAATATCCTGCGGCAGCACGGCATTGAGTGCGCGGACCCACTCTGTCGGAGAAAAGGATGCGGATGCATCAAAGTGCGCGACCTGTCCAAGGGCATGCACACCCGCGTCGGTGCGGCCCGCGCCGTGAACGCGCGTGCATTGCCGTGTCAGGCGGTAAAGGGCGTCTTCCAGCACGCCTTGGATGGTGACTTGCCGCACTTGTTTCTGCCAGCCGTGATAAGCCGCACCATCGTAGGCAAGCGTCACTTTGATACGCGGCATTCAGGAAATGGTGTCTAAGGAGCGGATATAGGACTCAATGCCTTTCAGGAGCGCTTCGGCGGCCCGTTGCCGGTAGCTGGCGCTTTTCAAACGCTTCGCCTCCCTGCGGTTGCTGATGAAGGAAATCTCGGCAAGAATGGCGGGCATCTCGGTGTGGTTCAAGACATAGAAGGGAGCGCGTTTTACGCCCAGGGCATTGGTCGGATATTTTGAAATCAGCGTTTTCTTGAGGGCGTCATGGGTAAAGTGGGCCAGCTCCAATGAGGCGTTTTTTGTAAAATCGCGTTCGAGATCATTGAGGATCATCGTTTCAAAATCGACGTCGGAGAGTGAGGTCTCCGCGTTTTCCCGCGCCGCGAGGGCCTTGGCCCGTTTATCCGAGGCGCGCCCGATCAAGTAGACCTCGACTCCCTTCAACTTAGAAGACGTGCTGGCGTTGATATGCACGGAGATAAACAGATCGGCCTTACTTTCATTTGCAATTTCGGTGCGTCTTTTCAGCGAGACAAACTCATCCCGCTCTCGCGTCATGATCACTTTTTTCTTCAGACGGGTTTCAATCAGCTTTTTCAGACGCCGGGAAATATCGAGTGCAAGGTGCTTTTCCTTCATGCCGTCCCTGCTTCTCGCACCCGGATCCTTTCCGCCGTGGCCCGGATCAATGACAATCGTCTGTATGGGGAAAACGGCCACTGCGGGCGGCGGGAAAAGGTCGATCACCAGGCGGTTCGGATTCTCAAGAACGAGGTGTTTGTGCGAGCCCAACTGCTTGTACAGCAGGGAGATATAAACCGTTCGCTCTCCCTGTTGTGTCACTTCAATCTTGTCGATAAGGTCACCCGTAATCGCATAGTTCGTCCGTCGTTTGAGAGATTTTCCCAGGACAGACCGCTCCAGCTTGACCAAGAGGGTTTGCGAGGCCGTATCCCGCGTCACGGCGTAGGAGGAGACATCGTGATCCAAATCAATGACAACGCGCGTGCCGTCGGCGCGATCGGCATGCCTGATTTTATTAACGACAGTGGGGGTGGATTTTTTCTTTGCGGCGACCAGCGGCGTGTCCTGATCCGCTTGTGTTTCAGCCCGGGCGAAGCTCGGATTACCCAGAAGAACGGCGGAAAAGAAAAAAAGAACGAGAGGATAAAAATGTGGTTTCGGCGGTTTCATGGACTGTTTTAAACATAAACAGAAGGACGGGACTTGTCAATCCTGGGCGTCTTGATATTCCTCAAGCCAGGCCATTTGAATCGCTTCCAGAATGCCCTCATTCGAGGCCTTCGGGTCGTCCTCAAAATCGGGGAGTGCGGTGATCATTGTGTGAAGGTCCGTAAACCGCACCGTGAGCGGATCTGTTGTCGAGTGTTCCTCAAATAATGCAATGCCGATGTCTTCGGCGTCACGCCAGCCCAGTTTCATGTTACACCTTCTTTCGCATCGATTCCGTCATAAGCTAATGTTCTCAGTGCTGCTCCGCCTTTCGGAAGGCTTGTGTATCGACAGGAATCTCCACGACGCAGTCCCCCTCAACAAGTGCCTGGCATGCCAGGCGAGAGCTCAGGGTGAGGCCCACCGCCGTATCCAGCCTGTCTTCCTCCTCTTCTTCCATCTCTGAAAGATGCCCCATGCCTTCGCGAATAATGACGTGGCAGGTAGTGCAGGCGCAGTTCCCGCCGCAGTTGTGTTCCAGTTCGATGTCGTGATCCAGCGCAACATCGAGTATCGTTTCCCCCTTCTCCACATTGAGGGTCGTCTGGGTTTTCGACGAACCGGTAATAAATGTCACTTTCGGCATCTTTGAATTTTCCAAGTTTAAATGTCAGAGAGTTTCTTGTTTTGAAGCGCCTCTTTTACGGATTGCGACATCAATTCCGCAGCGAGGTGCTGTGTGGCCTGATCCAGCGCGGAAAGCTTTTCACGGATATCTCGGTGGGCGCCCTCCGATAGCACCTTTTTCAAATCCGAGACCGCTTGCTCGATATTAAGCCGCTCCGCTTTATCCAGCAGGGACGCGCCCTGAGCCAGGGCCTTTTCCGTGTGACGCAAAACGGTCTGCGCTTCGTTCTTTGACTCGATCATCTGTCGCTTTTCGAGATCTTCCTTCGCGTGTTCCATGGAGGCCGCTATCATCTTTTCGGCGGCCTCATCACTCAAACCGTAGGTCGGGGTGA
Organism: Nitrospiria bacterium; assembly: GCA_046756825.1. Taxonomy (GTDB): domain Bacteria; phylum Nitrospirota; class Nitrospiria; order SBBL01; family JAADHI01; genus JAADHI01. Next base: position 3,283 of record JBHHXB010000039.1, read on the forward strand.
CTTCCACCGTGGTTTCCTTGCCGCTCCGTAAATCTTTCGCGGTGACATTAAGAATACCGTTCGCATCGATCAAAAAAGTGACTTCGATACGTGGTATGCCCGCAGGCATGGGGTCGATGCCGGTCAAATGGAAGCGTGCCAGACTCCGGCAATCCGCCACCAACTCCCGCTCACCCTGAACGACGTGAATGGAAACCGAACGCTGACCGTCCACCTGCGTGGTATAGGTTTCCTTCGCGGTCGTGGGGATGGTCGCGTTGCGTTGGATCAGCCGGCTCACCACGCCACCCATCGTTTCAATCCCCAGCGAAAGCGGCGTGACATCCAACAGCAGCATGTCCGTGATCTCGCCGGAGAGAATCTGCGCCTGCACGGCGGCGCCCAGGGCGACGACTTCATCCGGATTCAGTTCGCTGTGCGGTGTCCTCTGAAAGAGATTGCCCACGGTTTTTTGAATGAGCGGCACGCGGGTAGAGCCGCCGACCAGCACGACTTCATCGACATCGTCCGGTTTCAAGTTGGCATCAGACAAGGCCTGACGGCAGGAGTCCATCGTCCGGTCCGTCAAATTCTGGATCAGGTCTTCAAACTCGGTCCGTGTCACTTGGCGCGTGTATGTTTTTTTACAGGGGAGGGGCAGGGAAATCTCTGTCTTGTCTTCGGACGAAAGTCGGCACTTCACGCGCTCGGAAATAAGCCGGGCCGCTTGGAGGGTTTCCGAGGACGATTGAATATCAACACCGTGCGTTTCCAAAACCTCGTCGCGAATAAGGTTGACCAATTGGCGATCAAAATCGTCCCCACCCAGGTGGGTATCCCCGTTGGTCGATAAAACCTGAAAAATACCATTTTTAATTTTCAGGATCGAGATATCAAAGGTGCCGCCGCCCAGGTCGTAAACGGCGATGACACCTTCCTTTTTCTCCTGCAAGCCGTAGGCGAGCGAGGCCGCCGTCGGCTCATTTAAGATACGCAAAACCTCCAATCCCGCCAATTTCCCCGCGTCCTTCGTGGCCTGGCGCTGCGCGTCATTGAAATAGGCCGGCACGGTAATGACCGCGCGCCGCACGGTGGTCTTGAGGGCGTTCTCAGCACGGACCCTCAAGGCCCTTAGAATATGGGCCGAGATTTCCGGTGGAGAATAGGTTTTACCGCCAATCGCGATTTGAACCGCCTCCTGCGTCTTCCCGGAGAGTGCGAATGGAAGCTGCTTTACATCTTCTTCAAGATCCTCGCGGCCCTTCCCCATAAAGCGCTTGACGGAATAGATCGTCTCCGCGGGGTAGGTTGTGAGACGTGCCCTGGCCTCTTCTCCAACAAAAACCCTGTCGTCTTCGGCTTCTTGAAGAAAGCCGACAATCGAGGGAAGCGCCGTACTGCCGTTTTCATCGGCAATGGCGCGGGGCACCTCTCCGTCCATACAGGCCACAAGGCTGTTGGTGGTTCCTAAATCAATTCCGACAACGTCAGACATGAGGCTCCCGATCTTAAGATGCAAGCGCGGCGTTGATATCCTGAATGACCCGGTCGAGATATCCGGTGTGGGCAAGCGTCTGCTTCATTTGGGCAAGACAGCTTTTCTGCGCGGGCGAAAAACCGAAGCCGCGCCGTTTTGACTCCAGTTGATCCCATTCCAGAAAGGCCGTACTCAGGCGGGCTTGTTCTTCTTCCCGGTACGACTGCATTTTTTCCAAGGCCGCTTGAAGAGTCTGCTTTAACGCGGCGTATCGAGCCGTATCCGACGGGTCTATGCCACGGCGTTCCTCCAAAGCCTCTTGAATTTCAAAAATATCCTCGAACAGTTCGGCGGGCGCCCGGGTTTTTTCCGGCGCATCCCCCTCGATCAGGCGAATCAGGTAGGCCGCTCTTTTTTCAGGGTCTTTGAGGCATTGATAGGCCTTGTTTAAAAGGGCCGTGTTTTCCAGGCTGATTTCCTGTTCTTCTTTTGTGCGCTGCTGAAAATAATCGGGGTGAAAGCGCCTGCTGAGCTCGTAATACTGTTTTTCAAGCCGGGCAAGGTCGATATTCAGTTTATACCCCAAGTTGAAGGATGCGAAATAATCCCTGTCGCGCAAAAAGTCCTGAATCCGCTCACAGGACATGCAGTTAAAGTCGGCCACTTGATCGGACTGGCAGCTCCAGCAGGGGCGGCTTGCGCCTGTTTTCTCAAAAAAAGGGCCCCTATCGGAGCCAGTTTTTTCCGACAAAGTATTCACCGCCGCCTCACGTCGAGAAAGATTCCCCGCAGCCGCAGCTCTGCTTGGCGTTGGGATTGTGAAATTTAAAACCGCCGCCGACCAGGGCCTTGCTGAAATCCAGCGTCGTGCCGTTGAGATAAACACCGCTTTTTTTGTCCACGATGACGGAAAGCCCGTCAAAATCAAAGACATCGTCGTGCTGCGTGATCTCCGTGTCAAAGTGAAGTTTGTAACTTAGGCCCGAACAGCCGCCACCGTCCACGGAAAGCCGCAGGGCCGCGTTTCCAAGTTGTTTGCGCGCGATCATGCCCTTCACCTCCTGAACGGCCTCAGGGGTCAACTGGATGACCGTCGCTTCGCTGTTTGTATTTGTTTCCATTCCCGCTTCACCTACCTAATTGGATTCATTTTTCTTTTTATAATCGGCGATCGCCGCCTTGATGGCGTCCTCCGCCAGGACGGAACAATGTATCTTGACCGGCGGCAGACTCAGCTCATTGACGATTTCGGTATTTTTAATTTGAAAGGCCTCGTCGATGGTTTTGCCCTTCACCCATTCCGTGGCCAAGCTCGAACTGGCGATGGCGCTGCCGCAACCAAAGGTTTTAAAACGCGCGTCCTCAATCACATCACCCGAAATCTTCAACTGAAGCTTCATGACATCGCCGCACTCCGGCGCACCGACGACGCCGGTGCCGACGGCCTTGTCTCCCTTGTCGAGGCTCCCCATGTTGCGCGGATTGTTGTAATGATCTATGACTTTCTTGCTGTAAGACATCTAATCCTCCAACCTTAATGTTCCGTCCACTGGACGCTCTTTAAGTCTATCCCTTCTTTCGCCATTTCGTACAGCGGAGACATATCGCGAAGCCTTCTGACGGCCTCCACCACCCGTTTCGCGACATAGTCCACTTCCTCGTCTGTAGTGAAGCGGCCGAGCCCGAAGCGAAGGGAAGAATGCGCGAGTTCGCTGTCAATTCCCAAGGCCTTTAAGACATAGGACGGCTCCAAAGTGGCGGTCGTGCAAGCCGAACCGGAAGACAGGGCGATCTCCTTGAGCCCCATTAAGAGCGACTCCCCTTCCACATAAGCAAAGCTCATGTTCAGGTTTTGGGGCAACCGGTTTTCCGGGTGCCCATTGATATGCACCTCATCCAATGCGCCCATGATGTGGTCCTGGAGTTTTTTACGCATCTGCGTCAGACGGAGCCCTTCCTGAATCATTTCCTTCTCGGCAATGGCGCAGGCCTCACCCAAGCCGACAATGCCGGGAACATTCAGCGTGCCGGAGCGCATGCCGCGCTCGTGACCGCCGCCGTCCATCATGGCCATAAGCCGCACCCTGGGGTTCTTCCGCCGCACGTACAGTCCGCCGACCCCCTTGGGGCCGTAAATTTTATGCGCCGAAAACGACATCAAGTCAATACCCATGGCATCCACATTTACGGGAATTTTCCCCACGCCCTGCGTCGCATCACAATGAAACAGCACACCCCGCTCTTTCGCGATTTGGCCGATTTCCGCAATGGGCTGGATGACGCCGATTTCATTATTCGCCAACATGATGGAAATCAAGATCGTCTGCTCGGTGATCGCGGCCTTGAGTTGTTCAAGGTCAATCATGCCCTCCACATCGACGGGGAGATAGGTCACGGTAAAGCCTTCTTTCTCAAGACGCTTCGCCGTATCCAGAACGGCCTTGTGCTCGGTCACGGCCGTGATAATGTGATTTCCCTTTTCACGGTACATGTGCGCAACCCCTTTGAGGGCCAGGTTGTCCGACTCGGTCGCGCCGCTCGTAAAGACCACTTCCTTCGGGTGGCAGGCGATCAGCTGTGCGATTTGTTCCCGTGCCTTTTTCACGGCCTCTTCCCCGGCCCAGCCGAAAGAATGGTTCTTGCTGGCCGCGTTCCCGAATTTTTCCGAGAAATAAGGCAACATGATCTCTAAAACACGTTGATCCACCGGCGTGGTGGAATGATAATCCATAAAAATTGGAAATTTCAGCATCTTACGTCCTTCCATCATCTTCAATAAATGGGAGTCAGCTTACCTTCAGTACCTCGTCCGCGGACATGCCCGAAAGCTTGTCAATCGTAATCCCGTCTAAATAAGAGACAATTTCACGTTCAATCTTTCGAAGCGGACTCTGTATCGTACACTGCTCTGTCTGCAAGCAGGCCGCTCCGCCTTCTTCCGTGCAGCGGACGATTTGAATGGGACCCTCAATCGCCCGGATTACCTCGCCAAGACTGATATCACAAGGCTCCTTGACCAGCGTATAGCCCCCTCGGGGCCCGTTCTGACTTTCAACAAATCCATCCTTCGCCAGCTTTTGCAGAATCTTGGCAAGCAGTTCTCTTGGAATATTATAGGTTTCGGCAATATTCCGCGTATTGGCGACAAAAGAATCCTTTCGGTACGCCATGTAATTGATCGCCATGAGGGCATAATCTGTTTTTTTAGTCAGCTTCAGCATCAGTTAAATACGACCTTTTTAATCTCCGATTGTTTAGGTCGGATATAAGAATACCCGACAACAACCCCTATGTCAAACCCCAAAATGGATGAAATCGTGTATTATCTGCAGACTATATTAAAAAAAGCCAATATAAAAAAGGCGCTCCGACAGACGGCCTCAAAATACAGGATGAATGGCGGTGAACGCCATTCATCCTTATTTTTATGCGGTTCAGCATAATTTATTCTCATTATGCGGCAAGCCGGTATAATGTAAGGGCCTGGAAGGAGGGGGTCATTAAGTCCAATGCCTGAGACAACACATAAAAAAAACCAGGAAGAAATCGCATGGGGGATATGGCCGTCACGGCAGAGCTTCATCCTCTCGGTCATCATTATGGGGCTGTTCCTCGGGTTCTTCCATCAGTGGTTTGAAATGCTGATTGAAAAACCCCCCGATTTCTTCCTGGCATTCTATCGCGGGCTCCCTATCAAGATGTTTGAGTCTTTTCTCAAACTGGTCCCGCTGCTTCTGCCGTACTATCTGTTTATTCGTGAAATCAGGGCCTTGCCGCCCTGGAAGCGCAGCCTGCTCTTCATTTTTCTCGCCGTGGACAGCACCATACTGGAAGAGCTCATCACATATTATCTCCCCGTGTTCAGCATGCACCGCTTCGACACGGAAAGCTCCCTGTTTCTCGTGCTCCTCTCTTTTGACATGCTGGGAGACATCTTCATCTTTCTCGGTATTCTTGCCGGTCTGGGGTACATGGATTACGTGTTGTGCCGAAATCATATTCTCCTGACAAACCTCGCGGAGGAAAAGGCCCGCTTGATTGAGGAAGAGCGGCTGCGGCTTATCGCCGAGTTAAAGGCCTTACAGGCGCAGATCAATCCACATTTTTTGTTTAACACGCTGAACAGCCTCGCCACCCTTGTCGTCACCAGCCCGGACGAAGCAGGGACCCTCGTTAAAGACCTCTCGGATTGGTACCGCAATATTCTAGGTTCAACGCAGCAGGCCTCATGGGCCATACGGGATGAGATCAACCTGATTCATAACTACTTAAAAATTGAATCGGTTCGTTTGGGCGAGCGCTTAACCTATGAAATCCAATGCAGCGCCAAGGCGCGTGACATCGCGATTCCACCGCTTATTTTGCAGCCGCTGGTGGAAAATGCGGTGAAGCACGCCGTCGCGCCTTCATTGTCCGGCGGGACGATCAGCATCGGGATTGACGGCAACCCACGATCATTTCGAATCACGGTTGCGGACAGACGAAACGGGGATGAACTTGTGCTGGGTAATCACAATGACCCCGGCGCAGGCGCCGGGATTGAGAATGTCAAAAGACGGCTCGCGCTGGCCTTCAGTGGACAGGCCCGCTTCACTTTGAAACTGAAACGTGATGGCGGCATCGCGGAAATTACCGTGGATCGGGAGGATAAAAATGGATCGTAAAACAAAAATCAGAACCATTATTGTGGACGACGAACCCCTTGCCCGGGTGGGCTTGAATCTTTTGCTCAAAAAAATCCCTCAAGTCGAAGTCATCGCCGAGGCCGCCAATGGGTTTGAGGCGCTTGAACTGGTTGATCAGCTCAAACCCGAGCTCCTGCTCCTGGACATCCAGATGCCCGGCATCAATGGCTTTGAAGTCCTGCAGCAAATGAATCACATTCCGCTTGTCATTTTCACGACGGCCTATGACCAGTACGCCCTGCGGGCATTCGATACTCTCGCGATCGACTATCTCTTAAAACCCATCCGCCTGGAGCGGCTGGAGCAGGCCATTTCGAAATTTGACTCCCTGGAGCAGGCCCTCTCAAACCTGGGACCCATCCTGAAACCGGCCGAACATCATGCAAACCATTCGGGAAACAACTCAGTGAGCTATCTGAGACGCTTTGTCAGTCGGCAGGGTACGAAATGGCATATCGCGGAAGAAGATGAAGTCTACCTCTTTTACTCCGAGGAAGGCTACAGCTTCATGAAAACAGTGAAGGGGAACTACATCCTGAAAGATACGCTGCAAGGCCTCGAAGGAAAACTCGATCCGAAAAAGTTTATTCGGGTGCATCGCTCCGCAATCGCGTCATTGAGCCAAATTGAAAAGGTCAAGTCCCTGGGCTCCGGTCGGCTCGAATTGCTGATGAAGGACGGCTCCACACAGGAAGTCAGCCGATCTTACTCTCAAAATGTAAAAAGCACGGTCCTGGAAAAGTAGCGTCGGGCGATTACCCCTACGTTGCATTCAGACGTTAAATCGGAAGTAAATACAATCCCCATCCTGAACGATGTACTGCTTCCCTTCCAGCCGGAGCAGACCTTTTTCCTTGACGGCCTGCGCGCTGCCTTCCCGGGCAAGATCGCTGTAATGAAAAATTTCGGCGCGGATGAAACCCCGCGCGATATCGGAGTGAATCTTTCCCGCCGCCTCAACCGCCGGCGTACCTTCATGCAGCGTCCAGCCTTTGACCTCGTCTTCGCCAACCGTGAAAAAGGTCATCAAACCCAGCATGCGACAGGACGCGCGGATGAGCCGGGCAAGCCCCGTCTCCTTCATACCAAGCTCCTCCAGAAACAAGGCCCCTTCATCAGGGGGCAGGGCGGCAATTTCGGATTCGATTTTGCCGCTAATTATGAGACATTCCGCCCCTTCGTCTGCCGCAAGCCGCATGAGCGCCTCTGAATAGGCATTCCCTTTTTCGATATCGTCCTCCGGGACATTCCCGACATACAATATAGGCTTTTGGGTCAGCAACGCCAACTCCTTCATCACGGGCACTTCTTTTTCAGAAATCGCCACCGCGCGAGCGGAAACACCATTGGACAGTGTTTCTTTCAAGCGGTTTAAAAGGGACTGCTCGATGACAGCGGTCTTGTCTCCGGAACGCGCCTTTTTTTGAACCTTGACCATTCTTTTCTCGACGGTGTCCAAGTCCTTTAAAATCAGTTCCGTGGTGATCAATTCCACATCGCTTTTTGGATTTACCTCACCGTTGACATGGACGATTTCAGGATCGTCGAAACAACGTACGATGTGCACCAGGGCATCGACTTCGCGGATATGACCGAGGAATTGATTGCCGAGTCCCTCTCCCTTGCTTGCGCCCGCGACCAGTCCGGCGATGTCCACAAAGGCCATGTGGCTCGGAGTCGTTTTTTTTGGCGTGTACAGCCCGGTCAAAAAGTCAATGCGTTGATCGGGCACGGCGACGATACCCGTATTGGGATCCACCGTGCAAAAGGGATAATTGGCGGTCTCGGCCTCGGCACGTGTGAGTGCGTTAAAAATAGTGGATTTTCCGACGTTCGGGAGCCCGATAATGCCGCAGTGCGTGGCCAATTTCCCTTCTCCCGTTAAGCCGCGTTGAATGTGTTCATGGCTTCGTGGACTTTATCTTCCAACAATAAAGGAAGCAGGGCCGCTCCCTGTCCCACGGCATCAGAAATTTTTGGCTCGTCTTCCCGGCGAAAGGGAGAGAGCACGTAATCGGCGGAGTCGATGCGAGGGTCTTTCCCGATACCGATTTTAAGACGGACAAATTGATTCGATCCCACTTCCTGAATCACGGAGGCCACCCCGCGATGACCACCCGCCCCGCCCTGTCTTTTGACGCGGATGCGGCCTACATCCAGATCCAAATCGTCATAAATCAGAATCAGTTCGGAAAGAGGAATTTTGTAATAGCTCAGAAAGGTCCGAACCGAGCGGCCCGAGCGGTTCATAAAGGTTTGCGGCTTAACCAGCATAAAAGGGATCTCACCGTCAGCCCCGCTTAAAACCCCTCGGCTCGTCAAGGCCTCACCTTTTTTAGCTGAAAAAACGAGCTGCTGCTCTTCGGCAAAGGCATCCAGCACCCGGAAACCGACATTGTGCTTCGTGGCCTCATATTGCGGGCCGGGGTTGCCAAGCCCCACCACCAACTTCATGCGCATGCTCCAAGCAGGGCCCTTTTTTGAACGTTAGCCGGTTATTCTTCTGTTGTCTGATCGGACTCGGCTTCCGCAGGCTCGGCTTCGCCCGGCGTCGAAGAGAGCAAGGCTTCCAGCTTTTCATCCGAAATCGCCGATGCGACGGAAATAACGGCCTGACTCGATTGATCCAGAACCTCGATCCCTTCGCCAAGAGCGAGATCTTCAATATGAATGGTGTCGCCAACTTTAAGGCCGGAGGCATCGATTTGAATATGATCGGGAATCTTTGTCGGGAGACACCGAATTTCGATTTCCCGAAGGTGCTGTCGCAACACACCGCCCTCTGCTTTCACGCCAATGGGGGTACTTCCCGTGATTTCAACGAGCACTTTGACATCAACCGTTTCGTCCATCGAAACTTCGAAAAGATCGGCGTGGAGGATTTTCCCGGTTAAGGGGTCTTTTTGATAATCCCGCAAAAGCGCGACATGCTGTTGTTCCTCTCCGGGCATTTTCAGAGTGAGTAGCGCGTTTTCCCCCGCCTCGGAGTGTAAAACCTGTTGAATTTGCTTCGGGTAGAGCACGAGACGGGTCGATTCGCCCTTGCTGTAGAGAATCGCGGGAATTTTGCCTTCGCGCCGAAGCCGGCGCGCGGCTCCTTTACCACTGTCTTCCCGATATTCGCTTTGAATGTCTATTCTTTCCATGCGGGTTCTCCTTTTGTAATATCCACGCCCTAGTGAAAGAGTGAGCTCACCGAGGATTCTTCATTGATGCGCTTGATCGCTTCCCCTAAAAGCGTGGCCACGGATAAGACGGTGATCTTTTCACACGAGATGTCCTTTCCCTTCAACGGCACGGTATTGGTCACAACAATTTCATCAATGGGGGCCTCATTCAATCGGGCAATCGCCGGCCCTGAAAAAACGGAATGCGTGCATCCGGCAAAAATCCGCCGGGCGCCCTTGGCCTTGATCGCCACCGCCGCCTGGGCAATGGTCCCGGCGGTATCGATCATGTCGTCGAGAATAAGAATGTCGTGATTCTCCACTTCTCCGATAATGTTCATAATTTTTGTCCGGTTGGGCCCCTCACGGCGCTTGTCGATGATGGCGAGGCCCACGCGCATTTTTTTCGCGAAGGCCCGGGCGCGCTCAACCCCTCCCGCATCGGGGGAGACGACAACCAGATCGTCGAATTTCTTTTTCCCGAAGTAATCGAGCAAGACCGGACTCGCGTAAAGGTGATCCACGGGGATATTAAAAAAACCCTGGATTTGCCCCGTATGCAAATCAATGGTCAGAACCCGGTGCGCCCCCACGGAACCGATCAGGTCCGCCACCAGCTTGGCGGTAATCGGCACACGGGGCTGGTCTTTGCGATCCTGACGGGCATAGCCGTAATAGGGGATGACCGCAGTAATCTCTTTCGCGGAGGCGCGCTTTAAGGCATCGATCAAAATCAAGAGTTCCATGATATGGGTATTGACCGGATCGGACATCGACTGCACGACAAAGACATCATTCCCCCGTACATTCTCTTCGACCTTGACGTAGATCTCTCCATCGCTGAAGGTCGATACTGTGGCGAGCCCCAGGGACAGCCCGAGATAATCACAGATTTCTTTTGCGAGCGTGGGATTTGAGTTCCCGGAAAAAAGCTGGAGTCTTTTCATAAACAGGATTTCCTCGGTCGCGGGGGGCGTATTCAATTCAAAAGACGTGAGAAATTGTCTGGATCAATGACGTGAGCCGGGAAGTTCGTCCTCTATTCTTCCGTTTTTGGAATCACTTCCACCTTGACGGAGCTGGTGACGTCGTGGTGAACCTTGACGGGAACCTGGAAGGTCCCGGTTTCCTTGATCGGCTTGTCCAGCAGGATTTTCCGTTTATCGACTTCAACGCCGGCCTCCAGCATCGCATCCGCGATATCCTTTGAAGAAACCGAGCCAAAGAGTTTTCCCTCTTCCCCGACTTGCGCAGAGATGGCAATGGAAAGCGCCGCGATTTTCTGCGATGCTTCTTCGGCGGATTGGCGCTCTTTTTTTATCCGGGACGCGATGACACGCTTTTCGTGCTCAAGCAGCTTGACATTTTTGGTCGTGGCGAGCGCGGCCATGTTTTTGGGAAGGAGGAAATTTCGTGCATACCCCGCCTTCACGTCAACAAGGTCTCCCATGCGGCCTAATTGTTCCACATCTGCTTTTAGAATGACTTGCATCCGGCACGCCTCCTCATATTTAGGTGTTCTGATTGCGATAAATCCGCAATTTAACGGAGGGTATTTTATTGAAGCGCCACCCGGTTGTCAATGTTAATGTCGACCTTCCGCATGTTTTGTTTATCGACATCATACAAGGTCCAGCCCGATTCCGAAAACGTAAAGACCAGTTGCCGGTTTCGAAGGCTTTGCTGGATGTCTGTATCGGAAGGTGGCTCGTTCAAGCCGTTATGAAAGTGGAAAATCCCCACAAACTGCTCTTCAAACGGAATTTTCCCGATTCCCGCTTTGAATTGGTAGGGCGAGAGAATATAGCGTGATTCCGAAAGCGCTTCGTACATATCAATAAAATTCTCGATTGTGGTACGTTGGACCGATTCTGAAACCCGCCGGTTTTGAATCAGCCGGGTCGCGCTCCGAACCCACTCGGGATGAATGCCGACGCCCTCAAAAATTTCCGCGCTCTCTTCCGAGGAAATGAACTTGACAAAATCCCGAGGGGATTCCCTTTTCCCCCGGAGCTGCTTCAAATAAACTTCGTTCAGTGACGGGATTTCATAAAGGCGAAGGGTCGGCCGGTAATGTTTGTATGAAATGGAAAGCAGCCCGCCGATTTCACTATCGTGGTGACTTCGGGACGCAACCAGCTGGTCATACAGCTTTTGTTGGACATGGAGCGGGGCCAGGGCTTTTTTGATGTCCGTGTGAGGGACCTGAAGCAGGTTCGTTTTATACAGGCCTTGCATCCCCAGTTCATAAAAATGTCCCAGAATCGCAAATGGAAATTCGTGGGTCACGATCTGGTAGGCAATGGGAACCCCTTTAAAAAAAGCCTGGTTCCCCTTGGTGAGCCGTTCCAGGGGGGTGTCGGCGGGATAAATAACTTGTGTCGCAAGCTGAAGATAGCAGATCAGAACGGGAATCAGCCAGTAGTCATTTAGAAATCTTCGGAATCGATTCAGTACAGACAGGCTTCTCCGGTCTTCTCCCTGAAAAAAATCAAGTGTTTCTTCATTCATCAAGCAACCCTCTCCTTATTCGCAATACAAGGTAAAATTTTAAGATATCTTGCAAATATGGGTCAACCCCCCCAAAAGAGGGGGGCACAAAACCAAGAACTCCTATATTACTGCAGTAATTTCCGGTTAAGGGTTTGCGTGAGCGGGTGAAATACCCTTGGGGCTCAAGTTTTTTGAATCAGTCGCTTC
>JBHHXB010000040.1:0-15056 GCA_046756825.1 Nitrospiria bacterium
CTCCCTTCAAAACATGAGGGCTGTCCCAACGCACTTTTAGAGGCCCTGTCCTTTGGGTTGCCCTGTCTGGGGAGTGACATCCCGGAAATCAGACAAGTTTTGAAATCCGAGCACTTACTATTTGATCCCATTGATGCCAAATCGCTTTCTGATAAAATAAGGCGCATGAAGCACCCGGATCATTTGAAAGAAGCCACCCTGCTTTCAGAACAAGCAAAAAAACGGCTCACCTTTGATTGGGATCAACAGATCGCCGATATTCACCGGGCGGCGCTGACCGGGCCGTTCCCCTCACACAAAGGCAGGAGCAACGCGGCGCATTGAATATCGTAAACGCCCTCAAATTTCTCCATCAGGCACTGATCAAGGGTGACGAATATGCCCGCTTTTCACTGGCGGAGCGCATCTCCAATAAAATCTACAACCGATATAAATTCAGTGAGTTCGGACGTACTTTCCTTTATGACAAGGCCTTTCTTCAATACTACCAGCGTTTTGAAAACACAGGGAACTTTCACTCTCTGGATCGGAAGTACGCATTGGATCAATTGATGAAACTGACGTTTTCTCTCGAAGGTGAAACGGCCGAATGCGGCGTTTACAAGGGGGCTTCGTCCTATCTGATTTGCCGAAACATTGCGGGACGAAACAAAAGTCACCATATCTTTGATTCCTTTGAAGGACTTTCCCGGCCCGGGGCCGAAGACGGGGACTATTGGAAAAAGGGGGATCTCGCCTGCGCCGAGGCCGACATCCGTGAAAACTTAAAGGCTTTCGACTTTGTCCGGTATTACAAGGGCTGGATCCCCGACCGGTTTTCGGAGGTCGTCGAGCTGCGGTTCTGTTTTGTCCATCTCGACATTGACTTGTATCAACCGACCCTGGATTCGCTGGCCTTCTTTTATCCCAGAATGGTTCCAAGGGGTGTCCTCCTCTGCGACGACTATGGCTTTATCAACTGTCCCGGGGCGCAAAAGGCGATGAATATTTATTTTTCCGATAAAACAGAACAGATCGTTTCACTGCCGACAGGCCAAGGCTTTGTCATCAAAGAAGGCTGAACACGACACATTGAGGGGATGCACGTGATTGAAGCGTGGCGGGGTGTTTTGAATCGCTGGACAAGCGCCCGGTACGGCTCCGTGAATTGGAAAATCTTCACGGCGATGCTCACCGTCGGCGGCTTTCATCTGATCGTGTCCGCTGTCACTGCGGGGAAAGATCTCATCGTCGCGCATGCATTCGGAACGAGCGACGCCATGGATGCCTTCCTCATCGCATTTTTGCTACCTTCGCTTGCCATCAACATCGTGACAGGTGCTTTCCATTCGGCCTTTGTGCCCGAATTTGTTAAAACCCGGGAGGAACAGGGCCCGGCCACCGCGGGCCGGCTTTTTTCAAACATCCTCGGATGGTACCTGATTCTGCTCTTTCTTTTATCCCTCCTGATGTTCGTGATTGCTCCCTTCATCGTCCCCATGCTCGGAACAGGCTTTGAACCGGAAAAACTGGCGCTCGCAAAATCCCTGTTTTTCTTGTTGATTCCCACGCTTTTGATGAGCGGGGTGATCAAGGCCTGGGGGAGCGTCTTCAATGCCGGAGAACGCTTCGCCCTGCCCACCGCATCCCCGGCCCTTACGCACATCGTGACGATACTCGTCTTACTCGGCATCGGGAAAACATGGGGCATCCATGCGCTGGCCGGCGGCATGGTCGCGGGCCTTTTTTTTGAGGCCTGCGTTCTGATCTGGGGATTGCGGGCGCAGGGGCATTTTATTCTTCCGAAGCTGTCCCGCATGGATGACGCTACCAGAAAAATCATCCGCCAATACTTCCCCATGATTGTCGGTTTGCTGCTTATGGGGAGCACCGCCTTTGTGGACCAAACAATGGCCGCCATGATCGGGGCGGGAAGTGTTTCGGCGCTTAATTACGGGAACAAAGTCGTGCTTTTTATTTTAGGCATCGGATCCCTGGCCTTGAGCACGGCGATATTTCCACACTTTTCACGCATGGTTGCCCAGCAGGATTGGCAGGCCCTTCGCCATACCCTGAAAACATACGCGCGCATCATCGTAGCGGCGACAATTCCACTGACCGTGATGTTGGTTGTTTTTTCCGAACCCCTGATCCACATCATTTTTGAACGCGGCGCATTTACGGCAGAGGACACCCGGCTCGTGGGAAAAGTCCAGGCATTTTATGTCTTGCAGCTCCCTTTTTATATTCTGGGGATTTTAATTGTAAGGGTGCTCAGCGCCCTGGCAAAAAATCAGATCCTCATGGTCATTGGCGGCGTCAATCTGATTGTAAATATCGCGGGCAACTATGTCTGCATCCAGTATTGGGGCGTCGCGGGCATCGGGCTGTCCACCAGTTTTGTTTATCTCCTCTCCACTGTGCTTTCATTTCTGGCGCTCAATCATCAACTGAGAAAAAAAGAGCAAATGACGGCCCGCGCCCATGCCTGAAAAACCCGCCATCACGCCGACCGACGCACATTTAAAAAAACTGCGGCGGGCCGAAATGGAGACCATTCAAAACTGGTTTAAGTCCGGCGCTCGGGTTTTGGAAATCGGGGGCGGAAGCGGGTATCAGGCGAGTTTGATTTCATCCCACGGCTGCACGGTTTCGTCGATTGACATCGCCTCGCGTCCCACTCCGCCGAAATCCTATTTCCCCGTCAAAACCTATGATGGCGAACACATCCCCTTTGAAGACAACAGTTTCGATCTCATTTTTTCATCAAACGTGCTGGAGCACGTCAAAAACCTGCCCACGCTTTTTTTGGAAATGAAACGGGTGCTCAAACCCGGCGGCACCCTCATCCACATCCTGCCGAGCGCAACTTGGCGGTTTTGGACCAGTCTTTCGCATTATCTCAATTTACCGATCTATGCTTTGAGCCGCTTCTCCCGAAGCACAAATACAGGCGCACCGCCACCTGTGGGCCAATTGGTGCGGCAATACTCGGTGCCTTATTTAATCAAACAAGCCTTGCTCGCCGGACCGCACGGCGAATATTCCAGCGCCTTTTCGGAACTCTATTATTTCAGCCGCCGACGCTGGCTACACCTGCTCGACGCCAACGGCTTTGATATGATAAAAACATCCACGAATGAACTCTTCTACACCGGATACAGCGTCTTTAAAGGACTGTCTTTTCAAACGCGCCGGAGGATGGCTTATATGCTGGGGGCCTCTTGTCATGTGTTTGTCATGCGGGACCGATGAGATCAAAAAACGGAGTCAATCTCCGATTGACAAGAACCTTCAACGGGAAAACCCGGTTTTGACGGACCCTGGACGGGGTGGTATGGTTTTTCAATGGGGATGGGCAGGCTGGCATCAAGCCCTTATTTTCATCACAGGAAGGCAGCTTCAATGAAAAACAGACGATTCAAAAAATATATCGACCGGAAATTTCAGGGAAAAATCGCGATGATCGTCATCGTCAATGCGCTCATCTACATGTTACTTCTCGCCTTGTTTATTTTCACACCTTTGGCCTACCGCATGGAAAATGAAACACTCTCATCTGAAATCATCCGTGTCGGGAAAGACTATCTTTCCCTGCATGAACACGTTTGGCCTGCCATTTTACTGCTCCTGGTGCTTGTGGGTTTTCAAAGCATCCGTGTCAGCCACAGAGTGGCGGGCCCGGTCTACGGCTTTAAAGCCGCCATCAAAAGCATTCGCATGAGAAATCTCTCCGATAAACTGGCTTTGAGAAAAGGGGATTTTCTTTACGATCTGATGGAAGAGATTAACGAAATGCGCTCCTCCCTGCGTGAGGCCGTTCAAGAATTAAAAAACAAGGACGATACCTTGCGTGGTGCCATCAAAAAACTAAACGGCCAGTTGGCCCAGGAAGATATTTCTCCCGATGCCTTGAAAGAATCGGCCTTGCGGGTTTGTCAAAGCGAGGAGGCGCTACGGCTGTGTCTTGAAGATTTTCAACTCGAAAAAGAAAAAGCCTGACGCAAAAAAACCGGTCTCTCCCCTATTCGCACAATGCCGAAAAACGCCGAACGATGTCCGCCGCCGCTTCAATC
This sequence comes from Nitrospiria bacterium, assembly GCA_046756825.1. Taxonomy (GTDB): domain Bacteria; phylum Nitrospirota; class Nitrospiria; order SBBL01; family JAADHI01; genus JAADHI01. Next base: position 4,056 of record JBHHXB010000040.1, read on the forward strand.
TTATGAATCCCGCGCACGCTTTTTCCCGCCTGCCAATAGGCTTGAGCACCCCGGTCATCCAATGAGGCCTTCTTAATCTGAAAGAGGGATTTGACCCCGTAAATCGTCCTCATCCAATGTTTCGCTCTCGGCGTATTCAGCATCCACCGGGCAACAGTGCCCGGCTTTACGCCCATCCGTTTAATATAGTCCGTATTGATAACGGACACCGGCACGCCGGTGATTTTCTCGCTTAAGACGATGTCTTCTTCCCTCGCCTGAACGATGGCGTTTTTATAGGCTTCGCTCGACCGGCATTCATGCGTGGCGATAAAACGCGTCCCCATCTGAACACCGAAATACCCCAAAGACAAGGCCTCGCTGAAATCGCCTTCGTTCCCGACACCACCCGCGCAGATCAGAGGAAGGCCGAGATCTTTTAATTCTTTCATTAAGGATGCGGCGCTTGTTTCTCCGGCGTGTCCGCCCGCGCGATTGTTGACCGCAATCAGACCATCGACCCCGGCGGCCATCCCTTTTTCGGCCCATTTTCGGCTCGTCACATCGTGATAAACCACGCCCCCTGCCGCGTGAACACGCTGGACCACCCAATCCGGTTTCCCCAAGGAGGTGATAAAAAAACGAATCCCTTCTTCGAGGGCGATATCCACCCATTGGGACATTTTTTCGACATAACGCTTCGCGCTCTTTTCGATGAGCACATTCATGCCCACCGGCTTTTGCGTGATTTTCCGAATCAGTCGAATGCCTTCCCTGAAATCGTAGCCGTAAACAAAGGTGAGGGACACCGGCTGGATAATTCCGATGCCGCCCGCCTCCGAAACTGCGGCGATCAATTCCGGGTTGCTGCAGGGATACATCGCCCCGCAAATGATCGGGATTTCAATCCCGGCCTGTTTTGTAAAAGGGTTGTGCATCATTTTTAAGTCCTTCGCACACGGCATTCTAGCTCATTTTAAAGAAAAATGACGGCTTGTTTTTTTATCTGAGGCAAAGTGACTTCTCCGGCGGAACACGGTATAAATGGCATCGCATTTTTTCTCAACATGACGGAGAAAAAAGATGGACCCCTATATTTTTCAATCTCAGGCGGAAGATCGTGAATTGCATCGTCTTAAATTAATCGAAGACGCCTTTGATGCGGCATCCATTGCATGCCTGAAAAAAACAAATATCCAGACCGGTTGGCGTTGTTTGGAAATCGGCCCCGGCGCGGGCTCCATTCTGTCCTGGATGGAAGAAAAAGCAGGGCCGGGTGGCCGAGTCGTCGGCATTGACAAAAACACACAATATATTCAAAACCGCAATTCACCCCCCTTCGACATCATTCAGGGTGATTTTTCCGATCTGACATTCAACGAACCATTTCATGTGGTACACGCCCGCTACGTGCTCATCCATAATCACGAAGCGCGCGAAATGATTCCAAAAATAAAACAAGCCTTAAAACCCGGCGGCCTGGCAGTATTGGAGGAACCCGATTTTACCGTGGCCACCTTTTTAAACAATCCCGCCGATCACGCTCAGGCACGTGTTAATCGGGCCATTTGCAAAATGTTTTCGAATTTAGACTTGAATCCGGCCTATGGTTTGACGCTCCCCCAGAAATTAACCGCGGCGGGATTTGAAGTGCTGGAGGTGATTTCAAGACTTCATCTCGCGCCGGGGCTGTCTCCCGTCGCGAAGGTCATGGGTGCATCCGCTGCCGCCTTACGCGCCCCCTACCTTGCCACAGGGGAAGCGAATAAGCCCGACCTGGATCAATATATCGCAAACACCCAAAATCCGGAATATTGGACGGTGTATTACAGCACCATTTCGGTCATCGCCCGAAAACCCCTTTAAAGCGATGATTTCAGCACATTCCGAGGGATGTCGCAATAAAAGCAGATTATCAATGAGAGGGCCATCGTCTACTTCACTTTCGAGAGATTTTTCAGGCCTTTTCGAATCAGGTCCTCCACGGAGAACTGCGTGTCATCCTCTTTTATAAGGCGTTCGATCTCCCGCTTGGCCTCCGCCCGGGCATAGCCCAAATTCACTAATGCGGACAGGGCATCATTAAGAAGCGTCGCGTCAGGACCGCTAACGGCCTCATCCGGCGCATCATCCCCCTGTTCAACCTGTGTAATTTTTTCCTTCAACTCAAGAATGAGCCGCCCGGCCATCTTCGGGCCGACCCCGGGGATGGCCTTCAAACGCTGAACCTGTCCTTCTCGAAGCGCCTGAATCAGCTCATTCAATTCAATGCCTGATAAAATATTGAGCGCCAATTTCGGCCCCACACTGGAAACACCTGTAAGCAGCAAAAACACCTCTTTTTCACGAGGCGTCAAAAACCCGAAAAGCTGCAGGGCGTCTTCCCGGACATGGGTGTGGATATGCAGAAAAACCGTCTCTTTTTCCTCCGGCAGCCGGTAAAAGGTCGAAAGCGGCGTAAAAACCTGATAGCCAACGCCCCGCACCTCGACCGTCACGGCTGTGGGTGACTTCAAAACGATCACACCGTTTAAGGAGGCAATCACCGGCGCATCCCTTCGACCGAACGGTCGATATTACGTTTGAACCTCGCCGAATGCGCGTGACAAATCGCCACGGCTGCCGCGTCCGCGCAATGCTCCGATTGCAGCGGATTTTCGAGGCGGAGAAAGTGACTCACCATCTGCTGCACCTGCGTCTTGCTCGCGCCCCCGTAGCCCACTACCGCCATTTTGACTTCGGTCGGGGAATATTCAAACACAGGAAGACTCCGGACCGCCGCCGCCAAAATCGCGGCCCCCCGCGCCTGTCCCAGCTTGAGCGCCGACTTCACATTTTTAGACATAAAAGTGTCTTCGAGGGCGACGGCCGTGGGCCGGTCCGTGTCGATGACGTTTAAAATGTGATCGAATATTTTTTTGAGCCGTTGGGGAAAAGGGGTCTTCGCATCGGTTCGGACATCGCCGGAACGCCGGTACGTGAGCCGCCCCGCCGCATCTTCGTCCAAAATGGAAAATCCGGTCACGCCAATGCCGGGGTCAATCCCTAAAATCGGCATGTGCGCTCACAGTTTGAAGTAATGCCATTCCCCGCGAACACATCAGGCGGAGAGCTTTTCCATTTCCTCATCCGGGATGTCGAAGTTGGCGTAGACATTCTGGATGTCGTCATGATCCTCCAGGACTTCCATCAAGCGGATCATCTGCTCGGCGGGCTTCCCTTCGAGGGAAATCGTGCTCTGCGGCAAAAACGTCACCTCGGCATAGCTCGGCTTCATATCTGCCGCGAGAACTGCCTCATGCACAGTCTCAAAATCGTGGGGCGGCGTGACCACATCGAAGTGCGCCGCATCCTCTGAAAGAAGATCTTCCGCGCCAGACTCAAGCGCCAGGTTCATCAGCGTGTCCTCATCGACCCCTTCCTTCGGAATCGAAATCATGCCCTTGCGCTCAAACATCCAGGCCACAGCCCCGGACTCCGCCATATTGCCCCCATGCTTTCCAAGCAGATGCCGTACCTCGGCCACCGTGCGGTTTTTATTATCGGTCAAAATATCGAGCAACAAAGCCACGCCGCCCGGCCCGTAACCCTCGTAGGTGGCCTCCTCATAGTTGACTCCTGGCAGTTCTCCCGTGCCTTTCTGAATGGCGCGTTTGATGTTGTCCGCGGGCATATTGGCTTCCTTGGCCTTGGCGATCACCATGCGAAGCCGCGGATTGCCGGAAGGATCGCCGCCGCCGATTTTCGCCGCCACTGTAATCTCCCGGATAATTTTGGTAAAAGCCTTGCCTCTCTTTGCGTCCGCCGCCGCTTTTTTATGCTTCGTGGTCGCCCACTTTGAATGACCTGACATCGCTACTCCACAAACAACAATAAAGACCAAAACCCATCAAAGGATTGAATTGATTAGCATAAATTTTAGTGAGCTGTCAATTTTGAGGACAAACGGATTTCCGAAGAATCACCCGTCCTCCAAGACCGTATCTCACCGCCGCTGCCGCTCTTTGATCTTGATCCGAATCGGTGCGCCTTGGAATCCGAAGGTGCCGCGCAGTTGGTTTTGAATGTAACGCAGGTAGTTTTCCTGAACGCCCTTGGGGGCGTTGGTGAAAATCACGAAATTCGGCGGGGCGACGCCGGTTTGCGTGATGTAGTAAAGATGGACGGGCTTGCCTTTGTACATGCTCGGCGGATTGATTTGAAGGATTCTTTCAAAAAAGCGGTTGAGGTCTCCCGTCGTCACGCGTGTGTAGCAGCCTTCGTACACCTTGTCGATTTTCTGAAAAAGACGCGGCACGCCCTTGCCTGAAAGCGCGGAAATGTACATCGTTTGAAGATCTCCCGCAAAGGGAAAACGGCGGAGCAATTGAGCCTCGATTTCCTTCTGCCCCCCTTCTTTTTCCTTGACGATGTCCGATTTATTGACCAGGACGATCAAGCCCCGCCCCGCGTCCAGGGCCATGCCCGCCAGCTTCGTGTCCTGCTCGGTGACGCCCTCGCCGCCGTCGATCAGCAACAACACCACGTTCGCGCGTTTGATCGCGCTATGGGCGCGCGACACACTGTATTGCTCCACGCCCCACACGACCTTGCCCCTCCTGCGAATGCCCGCCGTGTCGATAAAAAGATAGGGCTTGCCCGCATGGGTCACGCGGGCGTCAATCGTGTCGCGGGTCGTGCCTGCGACGTCACTGGTTAAAATCCGCTCTTCCTTCAAGATGGCGTTGAGCAGTGTGGATTTTCCGGCGTTCGGACGGCCCAAGAGCACCACCGTCGGGCAATCCGTCGGCGAATAGGCTTCCGCTTCCATCGGCACGAAGTGCGGATAGAGGGCGTCCAACAAGTCAGACAAGCCAATGTTGTGCTCGGAGGAAACCGGGTAAAGATCCGCGCCGAGAGCGTAAAATTCTTCAAACCGCTTCCGGCCCTTCCCCTCCGTTTTGTTAATGACGTGATAAACCGGCTTTTCGGACTTGCGGAGCAAGGTCTGAACGGCCGCGTCCACCGGCGTCACGCCGTCCAAGGCGTCCAAAATAAACAGAATCACGTCGGCGTCATCGACGGCCTTTTCGGATTGCTGCTGCACCGCCGCACTGAAGACGGCGTCGGCTCCGCCGAGCATGCCGCCCGTATCGACCAGCACGTATTCGCGGTCCCGGTAGCGGCACAGAGCCTCGTTGCGATCCCGCGTGATGCCCGGCTCATCCTGCACAATGGCCTTTCGCCGTCCGACCAGTTTGTTGAAAAGGGTGGATTTGCCGACATTCGGGCGGCCGATGATGGCGATGACGGGCCTTTTTTTCATCCCCAACGGCTCTCCGCTTCCTTTTCTTCCTCGGCCTTGTTTTTTGCGACGATCTCCCGCCAAAGCTCCGGGACGGACTCGTCCTCGTGCTTCACCTTGAAATTGCGGGTCGCCACGAAGGTCAGGCCGTGATAGAGGTTAATTTTATACTTCCCCCGGCCGTAGGTTTTCTCGAGATAGGCCATCAGGGCCGGAAGTTCGAGCAGCGCACGTAAATCCGCCGTCGTTCGCGTTTCGAGTTCGTTAAAAACCACAATCATACCGACTTTTTCCTCCACCAAAATCCTGATCGAGGCGTCGGGGAAAATTTCCCGGTACTTTTCACGCATCACCGAAAGCTCCGGCGCGCCCGTGGAGGCCGTTCGACGGATTTTACGGACATATTCCTTGAACATGTCCCACAGCCAGCCTTTCATGGGGATTTCTTCCATTTTTGTTCTCCTTTAAATCGAATCGGGGTTAAACCTAGGTTGTCAATCGCTTATAAATTTGCGGGAGCCGCGCGGGCAGGGTTTCGACCCGGTCGATGACCATGTAGGCCACATCGCCGTACATGCCTTTTAAATACTCCGCACCCTCACGGTCCACCGTAATGCAATATGGGTGGATGCCCGCCATTTTGGCCTCGCGCAGCGCCGCCCTGGTGTCGGCTGTGGCATAGGAGCCGCGATAACCGTCATCCAGGGGCTTTCCGTCGCTCATGAGCACCAGTATTCTGGTTTTGCAGGCCTGCGCGGCCAGTTTTGAGACGGCGTGCCGTATGGCCGCCCCGTCGCGGTTTTGCACCGCTGGCACGAGCTGTCCGATGCGCCGATCCACCGCATGACCGTAGCTTTCTTCAAAATCCTTCAAAACAATAAAATCGACGGCGTCCTTTCCCCGCCCCGAAAAGCCGTACACCGCGAAGCGATCGCCGATCGCATCAACCGCCTTCGACATCAACACCAAAGCCTCTTTTTCGACTTGGAGGATGCTTTTGTTCCCATCGGGAAGCTGCTGCTGGGTCGAGCCGCTCATATCCACCAGGAAGGCGGACGCGACGCTCCGTTCTTTTTTTTGATGGGCGATGTAGATGCGGTTCGACGGCGTCATGCCCGCCTTCATCTCGATGCGCGCGGCCATGAGCGCGTCCACGTCCAGCTCGTCTCCGTCCCGCGCACCCTTGATCCGCTTGAAGGCCTCGGGACGAAGCAATTGAAAAGCGGAGGTAATGGAATGAATCATGCCGTGATATTCGCTCAAAATCATTTGAACCGTCTCGTCCTCCCCTTCCTCGGCGGTTGTCTCCACCACCCGGCACCATCGCGGCAAATATTGCTCCTCCTCGCAGTCCCATTCATCGTAATAAAAGGCCCGGCGGTCTCCACCCCGGCCTTGCTCCGAGGCTCCCGCCTTCAGCCGCTCGGCCACATCCTGCATTTGATCATCCGGGTCGCTTTCCTTCAGAGTGTCCAAGGTAACCTCACCTTGATCGACGGCCCTGGAAAGGGCCGCGGCCGCCGCCTCGCTTGACAAATCCAGCCCCGCGGCCTTGAGTTTTTCAATCAGCGCATCCGTGTATTGTTTTTTGATTTGCTGCGTCGCCTCCACACGCTTGGGGTCGAGCATGCCGCGTGTCGAGGGACGAAGTTCGCCGGACTCCTCCCCTTTGCCCTCGGCGCGCGTCCCCTCCTCTTCAAAGGCCTCCATCGGCCCCGTCATGTCTTCGGGGTTTTCCTCTCCTTCATCCAAATAGTCAAAAGCGGCAACGGCGGCCTTCATCGAAGCCGCAACCGTCGCGGCAGCATCCTGAACGGGGCCCAGGATTTCGCAGAGATCAAAAACGATCTTTTGAAGCGGAGCGGGAATCTCCTCCCTGGTTTTTCCAGACAGGGAAATTTGAAACAGCAATTCCAAAACGACCCCACGCGGAGTCAGGCCCGCCAGCGCCGGACGCCGATCCAAGTCATGCGCACGCATGCGGTTCATGGCTTGACGGAGACCGGGATATTCTCTCCGAAGCGCCGCTTCGACCCGGGCACCTTCGGCAATTTCGAAGAGATTTTCGACCAACTTGGGCTCGGGGAAAAGCGCGAAAAATGAGGTGAGGCTCGAAAAGCCGCCGCGTTTTTGATACTTGGCCTGCAAGGCTTCGATCAAATCGGCCGTTTCATGGATCTTCGGGAAAAAGCTGCCATACTCCAAATAACCGGCCTGATACGCCGTCGCGACTTTGTACCATTCAAAATTCAGTGCGTTATCGGCAAAATATCGGATATGCGGCGGCAGAAAAATGCTTTCGCCGTCCGTGGTCGGCATGTCCGGATCAGGCACAGTGCTTTTGCCTGACGGGTTATCCATACCACCCTCCCCGTTCGTTATTTCCTCTGAAATCGCTTTGATCGAGACAGACTTACCGGACAAGGCTTCAGCAAAAATTTTCAGTGTTTTGGAAACGGACGAAAGCGAAACGCCGCCTTTGAGCCGCATGATGGCGTCATGGCCGGAGCGCCCTTTGAGTTCAAAAAAGCCCTTCACCGAGGGAGATCCCTTTTTAAGCAGACGCATGCCCTCCTCTACCCAGGCCGGAAAGCGGTCGGCAATACTGCCCATCTCCTTCAAAACTTTAGGACCGTTCAGGAAAAGAGTGGCCGCCAAATCCGCGTCGTATTTCGCGATTTCCGTGGCCTTTTCCATGAGCACATTCTGAAATCCAAGACTTTGAAAAGGCGGAAACACGGCGAGGGAATCGGTGAACAACTGCCCGGCGAGCAAGGGATTTCCCCAGGACACTTCCTCGACCAAGTCCAGCAGTTGTTCCTTTTCGCCATCGGAACTCAATTTTGAAAAAACCTCAGGGCTGTGACGCATAAACAGCAGCGTCGGCAAAAGCTTTTCCGTGGCAAGGTTTTGACCAACATCAATCCATTTTGGGATAAGACGCATCGGCAAGTGCGGCAAAAGATCGGGGGTGATACGAAAATACTCGATTGCCAGGGTATAGTCCGACCGTCCCAGCGCCCGGCCGGTCTCGACCCATTCCGAAAAGACCTCGTCTGATAACACGACTTCGGAGAGCAGCGGCGGGGCCTGACGGTAATATTCGACCGCAAGATTAAAGTTCTCTTCCGCGATGGAAAGCCCCAGCTCAATAAAACGCTGCCGCTGCGAATGTGAAGGCATCTGAGAGAAAACACGCGGGGCTTCTTTAAAAAACCGAATACCGGCTCCGGCGGATTCCTGACTGATCTTAATCCCCATGCCAACCCAGCCCATCAACTCATCGGCTGTAATGAACTGCAAAACCTCCGGGAGCACGCGAAAATAGGCCGCTGTCGCCTTGATCGAATAATCGGACAGGATCAAGCCAACATTCAGCGCTGTGGATTGGTCATGGGCTTCAACACCCTCAAAGGCCCTAAGGATGTCCTCTATTTCATCGGGATCGAGCGTGAGTTCAAAGAGGGCGCGGAGTGTGTCGGACGGCGCAGGCGCATTCATTCAAAAAAGCTCTGTATGATTTCGATGAGGCTGCGCCGCATTTCAAGATCGTCCGTCAAGGCGTCGGCAATGGTCGCCTGGCAAGCCAGGTGGACGGGGATACCCCGCCCAATCAACTGCCCCGCGTAAATCAAAAGCCGTGTACTGATCCCTTCCTCAAGCCCGTGGTTTTTAAGATTCCGGACCTTATGACCGACCGACACGAGACGCTCCGCCGTCTCCCGGTCAATACCCGCTTCGTGACGCACGATCTCCACTTCAATATCACGGGCGGGATAGGAAAAATCGACGGCGATAAAGCGCTGACGCGTGCTTTGCTTGAGGTCTTTTAAAAGCGACTGATAGCCGGGATTGTAGGAAATAACGATCATGAAGTCATCCGAAGCGGGAATCACCTCCCCCTTTTTTTCAATTGGCAGGATACGACGGTCATCAGTCAACGGGTGAATAACGACGGTTGTGTCTTTGCGCGCCTCCACGACTTCGTCGAGATAGCAGATGGCGCCGTGTTTCACGGCCAAGGCGAGCGGGCCGTCCGTCCACACGGTTTCGTCTCCCTGCAGCAGGTAGCGGCCGACCAGGTCCGAGGCCGTCAGGTCTTCGTGACAGGCAACAGTGATCAGCGGCCGTTTCAAATGATAGGCCATGTGCGCGACAAAGCGGCTTTTTCCGCAACCCGTCGGCCCCTTCAAAAGCAGGGGGCGCTTTGCGGCGTAGGCCGCCTTAAAAAGCGCAACCTCTTGGCCCACCGGTTGATAAAAAGGTTCTTTTTCAAGATAAAACGACGACACAACGGCGTGCTGATCCATTCAAATCCCTCTCTAAAATGATGTGCGGATTATAGCTGGTTCGAGCAGGATAAAACAATTACGGCACCTGACTTAAATAATGAAAACAAATAAAAAAACAGGATATTTCAGGTCTTTCAATCAAAGCGGCGGCTATGATATAATGTCTCCCAATTAAGTAATGGTGGTGAGTGTAGCTCAATGGTAGAGCACTGGTCTGTGGCTCCAGTGGTTGAGGGTTCGATTCCCTTCATTCACCCCAGTTGATTTTGGGTAGGCGGAGTCCTTTCGTCACTGAGCCCTTTAACCATAATTGTGAAGGAGGTCATGTTGGGGAAAAAAATTGATAAGAAGACCAGCGCGCTCCTTGCTTTGGAAGCAAAGATGATTGAAAAAGATCAAGAGATTTACAGCTTGGAAAATTACATTCCGGATATGTTTTCAGAAATCGAAGAAGTCCTCGCGTCGGAAAAACCGGAACGGCTCTTGGACGAAGTCGAACTAAAAACCTTCCAGACTCTGATTCATGAGCACACCGGCGGGGATCGTCGAAAAAACCCCGATCGGCGGGCCAGCACAAACACCTCCCCTGAAAAAGACCGCAGAAATTCGGACCGCAGATGGAGCGGGAAACCCCGTAAAGAACCGGCCGATTGACATGGACATGCACTGAGTCGGTCTCAGCATCTTACTGTATTCTCAAAACATCCCCAAAGTCATCCTGTTTTTTAGCGCCCATAGCTCAGCCGGATAGAGCACTTGGCTTCGAACCAAGGGGTCGGGGGTTCGAATCCCTCTGGGCGCACCAATAAAATCAATGACTTATAGAGATTGTCTGCCCACCCTAACCGTCGATTGTGATAAAATTGTGATAGGTTTTTCCTTCATATCTAAAATTTCCACCCCATCTCTAAGGCTTTCCGGGTAATGATGTGCATATCTCTGGGTCATTGTTGGTGATTTATGGCCCAACAATCTTTGCACTTTATAGATATCCACTCCCCTTTGTACAAGGCGCGTGGCAAAGGTATGCCTGAGATCATGGAAATGAAAATTTTCTATTCCAGTTTTTGTGAGTGCTGAAAGAAAGGCACGTCGAAGGTTATGAACATTAATCACAGTGTAAGCCCTACTGTGAAACACAAGGTACGTACTAAGTGGTCTCACTTTCGATTTTTCTTTAAGGAGGCAAAACACCGTCTGGTTGATGGGAATTGTCCGTCTCTCCCCATTTTTAGAGAGAAACACGGTAACAGTTCTGCGAAACAAGTCCACACCCTTCCAGGTAAGCGCAAGAATTTCTCCCCTTCTCATTCCCGTGTTGAGGGCAAAAACAACTATCTGCTTCAACCATAATGGGCAGGCTTTCAGGAGTTGCTCCTCCTCTTCCAAAGATAACCACCTATCCCGCTTGTTATTTTCCTTGTCCATTGAGACCTTGCTTACCGG
>JBHHXB010000041.1:0-14970 GCA_046756825.1 Nitrospiria bacterium
ACCGGACTGGCCGGGGTAAAACAAGTCCTCTTTTTTCTGCCGGAGCCGCACACGGACTTTATTTTTTCCGTTTACGGCGAGGCCTTTGGATTGATCGGCACGGCCCTCATCGTCCTGCTTTACGCCGGGATTTTATGGCGGGGCACACGCATCGCGCTTCAGTGTGCAAGCCCGTACAACCGCATCGTCGCCTTCGGCATGACGCTAGTCATCGTCCTGCCCGCGCTTCTCAATATGGGCGTCGTCACGGGCATGCTCCCGACCAAGGGCCTGCCGCTTCCCTTTATGAGTTACGGCGGGTCGTCTCTGATTACGAGCTGCATGGCCGCGGGCTTCCTCTACAATATTTCAAGGGATGTCGTGAAGGGGGGGCGATGAAAGTGGTGATCGCGGGCGGCGGCACGGGCGGACACCTTTATCCGGGCCTTGCCCTGGCCGAAACCTTTATGAAGACCCTGCCGGAGACGAAAATCCTGTTCATCGGCACTGCGCACGGTATCGGATCGAGCCCGATTCCCCAACAAGGCTTCCGCTTTGAAACCGTGACCGCGACCGGCTTTGTCGGAAAAGGGCTTTTCGCGCGACTACGATCCATTTTGTCGATTCCCGCCGGACTGTCGCAGTCCCTTCGGATTTTAAAACGCTTTTCCCCCCAGCTTGTAATTGGGATCGGCGGCTATGTGGCCGTGCCCGTTATGCTGGCCGCGGCGCTTTTGAAAATCAAACGGGTCATTTTAGAACCCAATGTCATGCCCGGCCTGGTCAATCAAGTGGTCGCGCCGCTCTGCCACCTGGTCGTGACAACCTTCGAAGCCTCTAACGCCCAACTTCACAGTAAGCGAATCAAGCGGCTCGGCATCCCCGTTCGACCGGAAATCACACGGCCCGGTCTCATCGAAAGAAAAGAAGGGGTGAAAACCCTTCTTATTTTAGGGGGCAGCCAGGGCGCGCGTTCGATCAATCAGGCCATGTGCGCCGCCCTGCCCCTACTCGCCGAAAAAACCTCATCCGTGTCGATCATCCATCAAACAGGAAAAAGTGATTTCGATGCGACTCGGGCGGCCTACGACGCAGCCGGGGTTCAGGCCGAAGTCGCCCCCTTCATCGACGACATGGGCACGGCCTACGCCAAGGCCGACCTCGTGATCAGCCGCGCCGGGGCGGGGACCCTTTCGGAGCTCGGCGTGACCGGAAAGCCTTCCGTGCTAATTCCCTTCCCCCATGCCGGGGGACATCAGATCGCAAACGCGAAGGCCTTTATTTCAGCAGGGGCGTCCGTCATGATTCTGGATGAAGATTTAAGCGGAGAAGCACTGGCCGAAACCATTTTGGGCCTGCTTTCGGATTCTGTGAAATTGCAGAAAATGAGCGCGGCGGCCAAACGACAGGGCAATCCGAACGCGGCGGAGGACATCGTAAAATCCTGTCTCGCACTGACCGAAAAAGATCGGACAGGCCATGTTTAGAAAAGTCCAGCATATTCATTTCACCGGCATCGGCGGCGCGGGCATGAGCGGCATCGCGGAGATTTTATTGAACATGAATTTTTACGTCAGCGGCTCCGACGCGGCCGCTACGGATCGGACAGCCCATCTGGAGGCCCTGGGCGGAAAAATCTACCGGGGTCACGATGCCCGCTTTATTAAGGGTGCCGATGTCCTGGTCTACTCCTCCGCCATTCGTGAAGACAATGTTGAGGTCGCCGCAGCCAGAGAGAAAAAAGTCCCCGTCATCCCCAGGGCGGAAATGCTTGCGGAATTAATGCGATTGAAATACGGCATCGCCGTGGCCGGCGCGCACGGCAAAACCACGACAACGACCATGATTGCCGCCCTGTTATCGGAAGGCGGGCTCGACCCCACATCAGTCATCGGCGGAAAAGTCAACAGCTTCGACGGCCACGCCAAAAAGGGCGAGGGTGAATTTCTGATCGCCGAGGCGGACGAAAGCGACGGCTCCTTTCTGAAACTCAGCCCCAGCATCGCCGTCGTCACCAACCTGGACAACGAGCATCTGGATTATTACAAAACCTTTGAGGCTCTGAAGAAGACCTTTTTGGATTTCATGAACAAGGTGCCCTTCTACGGGCTGGTTATTTTGTGCGGGGATGATCCGATTTTAAAAGAAATGCTGCCTCATATTGAAAAACGCTGTCTCACCTACGGCACGTCGGACGAGGCGGCTCTTCGGGCCGAGGCGATTGCCTATCAACCCTGGAAAAGCACCTTTGACGTATGTTTTCAAGGCGAGTCCCTCGGCCGTTTTGAGTTGCCCGCGCCGGGCCGCCACAATGTCTTGAACGCCCTCGCGGCCATCGCCGTCGGTATCGAGCTTGATCTGCCGGCCACGGTCATCCGGCAGGGCATCGCGGCCTTTCCGGGGATCGAGCGCCGTTTTCAGCTTCGCGGAGAAAAAGAAGGGGTGCTCGTCGTGGATGACTACGGCCACCACGCCACGGAAATACGGGCCGCCATCGCCGCTGCCAAACAAGGATGGGACAGGGAACTCATCGTCGTGTTTCAGCCCCACCGCTACACCCGGACACGGGACTGTCTTGACACCCTGGCCGAGGCCTTCGGGGAGGCGGATCACCTGATTCTGACGGAAATCTATCCGGCGGGAGAAAATCCGCTTCCCGGAATCACCGGGGAACGGCTGTTTAAAAAGGTGTTGGAGCACCGAAAACAAACAACACATTTTTTCAAAGGATTCACAGAAATCGAAGACACGCTCGCACGGATCACGAAGCCGGGCATGATGCTCCTGACACTCGGAGCGGGAGACATCTGGCAGGTCGGACAACGCTTTTTATCCGCCACCCGCAACACACAAAGGACAAAAGAAGATGATCGTGACTGAACTGAATCGACAAAATAGCGCGCGCATCGCGCTGAAAAAGCAACTTAGAACCCTGTTTAAAAATTACGGGGGGAAACTCCGCTGGGACGAGCCACTCGCCCGCTACACCTCGCTGAAAGTGGGCGGGCCGGCCGATCTCATGGTCTTTCCGCGTTCCGTCGCGGAGGTGTCCACGCTTATGCAAACGCTTTCAAAACACCGGCTCCCCTATTTTGTGCTCGGGGGCGGGAGCAACCTTTTGATCAAATCCGGCGGCATCGAAGGCGTCGTCATTCATCTCAAGCATTTAAACCGGGCCAAGCGTCTGGATGCCACGCAACTTCAAGCCGACGCGGGGCTCTCCTATCCCAAGCTCGCAATTTACGCCATGGAGCAGGGGCTCAGCGGTCTTGAATTCGCGGCGGGGATTCCCGGCATGGTCGGCGGGGCCGTCGTCATGAACGCGGGCATCCCCCGTCAGGAAACCGCGCCCCTGCTGACATCGGTCACACTGGTGGACAAAGCTGGCGAATCCCGTGAAATCCCGGCAAAAGCGCTCTCCTTTGCCTACCGCTCCTCCGAGCTTCCCAAAGGCGTCATTGTTTCGGCCGTCTTCGCCCTGACGCCCGCCCCGCCTGAGAACGTCGAACAACGCATGAAGGCCTATTTAAAACGACGGCAGGAAACACAGCCTTTAAGTTTCTCAAATTGCGGATCGGTCTTTAAAAACCCCGAAGGACTTCACGCGGGACGCCTGATTGAGCAGGCCGGACTGAAGGGCTATCAAATCGGCGACGCCCAAATTTCGGAGCGGCACGGCAACTTCATCATTAATCGAGGCGCGGCGCAAGCCGAAGACTGTCTCGCGCTCATCAAAAAAATGCAAGAAACCGTGCTGGACTTGTTCGGCATTGTCCTCGAGTTGGAAGTCAAAGTGATCGGGCAGGATGAATATTGAGCCCTGAAAAGTTCAAAAACAAACGAATCGGCGTCCTGATGGGCGGCCTCTCCTCGGAGCGGGAGGTATCCCTCAAAAGTGGACAGGCCGTCGCCGCGGCGCTCTCGCGGCTCGGTTATCAGCAGATCCCGATTGACGTGGACCGTGATATCGCCCTGACCTTGAAACGTGAACACATCGACGTGGCCTTTATCGCCCTCCACGGCCGCTACGGGGAAGACGGGGCGATTCAGGGCCTGCTTGAAATCATGGGCATTCCCTACACCGGCTCGAACATCACCGCCAGCGCGATTGCCATGGACAAACGCAAGTCTCACGACATTTTCAAGGCTCACGGGCTCCCGACGCCGAAGACAGCGGTTTTGACCAGAAAGGCCTGCGAGCCAGTGAAAACACCTGAATCCCCCTTTGATTTTCCCGTCGTCGTGAAACCCGTCTCCGAAGGCTCCAGCGTCGGGGTCTCGATTGTCAAAAAACAGGAAGACCTCGCGGCGGCCCTCGATACAGCCTTTCAATACGGCACGCAGGCCATGATTCAAGGCTATATTTCGGGGATGGAGGTACATGCCGGTATCCTCGATGAAAAGGCCCTCGGCGCCATCGAGGTGAAATCCAAGGGGGACTTTTACGATTACACGGCGAAGTATGTTCCGGGGATGTCCACCCATGTTTATCCCGCACCGCTGCCGCCCGCTGTTTACCAGGACGTGCTCAACCTGGCGCTCAAGGCACATCAGGCTGTGGGGTGTAGCGGCTACAGCCGCGTCGATTTTTTAGTGGATGCCGGAATGCGCCCCTTCATTCTGGAGGTCAACACCCTGCCCGGCATGACGGAAACCAGCCTCATGCCCGAGATGGCGCGTGAAAACGGCATCACCTTCGACATGATGGTTGAAAAAATTCTAGAGAGGGCGGGCATGGAATACGGAGAGAGTCATGCGTCCTAAGGTCAATCGGCGGCGGAAACCGAAGGCAAATAAAAAACGTGATTCCAAATCGGCGGCCATGACATTCAAAGGCGCCATGCGAATCCTGGGGATTGCCCTTGTTTTTGGCGGGAGCCTTTATGCACTGACCTGGGGTGTGGAAAAGCTTGGTCGGCTGAGCGCATTTGAGGTCCGTGAAATCCGCTGGGCGGGATTGAGGCATTTGAAAGCGGAAAAAATGGAAGCCCAGTTTCAGTCTGTTTTGGGCCAGAATCTGTTCCGAGTCGATATTGAAGCGGTTCATCGCAGGCTTTCCGCCCATCAATGGATCAAGTCGGCGACGGTCAAAAAAGATTTCCCGGACAAGCTGCTGGTCATCGTCGTCGAAAGAAAACCGGCCTCGGTCGAATATGAGTACAGCAATCAACTGGGCACGCTGGTGGATTTTTCAACCGATCCCTACCTGATTGACCAGGAGGGTGTGACCTTGCAGCAAGGCGGGCCTTTTCCGCCGGATTTGCCTCGCATGCTCAACATCAATCCGCAATCCTACGACGCGGCGCTTTCAATCGGCCACCTCGTTCAGACTCGACTCGGCGCATATATTGATCTGTCCGATCCCGAGGATTTACGCGTCTTCTTCACCGATGTGTCGGACGGCCATCCCGTCGGCCTGCTGCATCTCGGGCGGGATCACCTTCAAGAAAAGTGGCGGCAATTTCTTCGGATTGAGGGCGATCTTGAAAAACGGGGGTTTTCAACATGGGAGATTGATCTTCACTTTCCCGGCAAGGCCATTGTGAAAAAGGGCGGAATACCCCGCGCCCCTGAAATGTTCTATTTTTAAGGGAGGACACCGTATGTCCAAGGAAGAAGAAATTATCGTCGGTCTCGACGTCGGCACCACGAAAATCTGCGCAATTGTGGCCGAGGTCATTGACAACAAACGCCTCGATATCATCGGCATCGGGAGCCACCCTTCCACAGGACTGAAAAAAGGCATGGTCGTCAATATCGAAAGCACGATCAAGGCCATCAAGCGTGCGGTGGAAGAGGCCGAATTGATGGCGGGTATTGAAATCGGAACCGTCTTCACGGGCATCGCCGGCGGGCACATCAAGGGCATGAACAGCAGCGGCGTGGTCGCGGTCAAGGAACAGGAAGTGACGCAGGGCGACATCGACCGGGTCCTGGACGCCGCGAGGACACAGGCCATTCCGGGCAATCAGCAAATCCTCCACGTCCTCCCCCAAGAGTTCATTATTGATCATCATAGCGGCATTACGGAGCCGCTGGGGATGTCGGGCGTCCGGCTCGAAGTGCTCGTGCACATCATCACCGGTGCGGTCACGGCCGCACAAAATATCGAAAAAAGCATCAACCGCGCCGGACTCGATATGTCGGAAATGATTCTGCAGCCCATCGCCTCCGCAGAAGCCATTTTGACTTCGGAAGAAAAGGAGCTGGGCGTCGCCGTGGTGGACATTGGCGGCGGCACGACGGACATCGCCACCTTTGTGGACAGCGGCATCCGCCACACGGCGGTCATTCCCATCGGCGGCGCGCACTTCACAAATGACATCGCCATCGGCTTGCGAACCCCGAGAGCCGATGCGGAGAAAATCAAGATCCGCCACGGCTGCGCGTCAGTGGATTTATTGGAGGGGGATGACAAAATTGAAGTGCCCAGTGTCGGCGGACGGCCGCCCCGGCAGCTTTCGCGTCAATTGCTCGCCGAAATCATTGAACCGCGCGCGGAGGAAATCTTTTCGCTCGTGGCCCAGGAAATCGAAAAAATGGGGAATGAAGACCGCGTTGCGTCGGGCGTCGTGCTGACAGGCGGGAGCGCGTCCTTCAAGGGCATCGTCGAGGTCGCCGAGCGGATTCTGGGTCTGCCCGTTCGTGTCGGCATTCCCACGGATGTCGGCGGCCTGGTCGATGTCGTCAGCGGACCGGAATACGCCACGGGCGTGGGTCTCACCCTGTACGCCTTTAGAAATCAAAAAAAAGCGGAGCACCGCGACAGAGGCGATCAAAAAATGCTGCAACGCATGACAACATGGGTCAAGGGGTTTTTCTAAACTTTGAAAACAGTTTCATTTACCAACGGGGACGGGGGTCTCCCTTATCAAGGAGGAGGGGCATATGTTTTTATTTGATGAAGATGAGCAAAATGAAAGAGCGGCGCGGATCAAGGTCATCGGGGTCGGGGGTGGCGGATGCAACGCCATCAATAACATGATTCACTCCGACGTCGCCGGTGTCGATTTCATCGCGGCGAATACCGACATCCAGGCCTTGAATTTTTCAAAATCCCAGCAAAAAGTCCAGCTTGGCGTGAAGTTGACACGTGGGCTGGGCGCGGGCGGCAGACCCCAAATCGGCCGCGAAGCCGCGCTCGAATCCATCGACGTCATCCGCGAGATGCTCCTGGACGTGGACATGGTCTTTGTCACCTCCGGCATGGGCGGCGGCACAGGCACGGGCGCGGCACCCGTCATCGCCAATATCGCCAAGGAAATGGGGATTCTGACAGTCGGCGTTGTCACGAAGCCCTTCGACTTCGAAGGCCCGCGCAGAATCCGGCAGGCGGAGGAAGGACTCAAGGAACTCAAAAAAGGCTGCCACTCCGTCATCATCATCCCCAATCAACGGCTCCTGGACGTGGTGAAAAAGGGAACACCGCTGGTGGATTCCTTCCTCGTTATTGACGACGTGCTCAGGCAGGCGGTGCAGGGGATCTCGGATCTCATCACGACTCCCGGTTTAATGAATGTGGACTTCGCCGATGTCCGGGCCGTCATGTCACACATGGGGCGTTCCGTCATGGGCATGGGCGTCGCCAAGGGTGAAAACCGGGCGGTGGACGCCGCGCAAATCGCCATCTCCAGCCCGCTCCTGGAGGAAAGTTCCATTGACGGCGCGCGGGGCGTGCTCTTGAATGTGACGGGAGGACGCGACCTGTCCATCCACGAAGTGAGCGAAGCCTCGTCTATCATTCAACGCACGGTCGATACGGAGGCCAATATTATTTTCGGCGCGGTCATTTCTGAACACCTCCCGGCGGATGAGGTGCGTGTCACCGTTATCGCCACGGGGTTTGAGGAAACAAAGATCGAAAAAGAACCGGCTTCGGAACCCGCGGCGGAGGCCGCCGAGATGGAAAACGCGGTGTCCCAAAACGGTCGGGAAAAGGTCGCCCATCTCCGAAAGGTTTTCCGAGAGGAACGAACGACCAGCGCGCAATTCGGGGAGGACCTGTGGGATATCCCGACCTTCCTGAGAAACCAGGTGGATTGATGCTGGCAAAGGCGCAGCGCCAAGGCTATCAGTGGGTACAGAACAATGGCAAGGGCTACCTGCAGCTTCCATTGCTCAATCACCCCAATGCCTTTCACCTTTTCGGGACTCGGCTTCTTTCGCCGAAGACCCTGGAAAACAGCCATGTGCCGATCCGCCTTCGACAAGTCCACGGCGATTACATCCAGAGCGTCAACGCCTCTCAGGATGCCCTGCTTTTTGAGGCGATTCCGGGTGACGCCCTTATCACCGATGCGCCCAGGCGCTTGATCACGGTGGGAACGGCGGACTGCACCCCCATCCTCTTGCTCGACCCCGTCAAAAAAGTCTGCGCCGCCGTTCACGCCGGATGGCGCGGGAGCGTCCTGGATATCGCCGGCAAGACCGTGCGGAAGATGATCTCGGACTATCACGCCAAACCGGAAAATATTTTTGCGGGCATCGGGCCGACCATCCACCCCTGCTGCTTCGAAGTTGGGCCGGATGTCGTGGAGGCCGTGTCTCAAAATACCCCCTACGGGGACTGGGTTTTTTCTCAAAAAGAAACGCGGCAGGGCATTGAAAAACAGCGGCTCGACCTTGTGAGGCTGAACCGCCTCCAACTGATCGACGCCGGGGTCCCCGCAAACCAAATCGAAACGGCGGGGCTCTGTACCCATTGCCTGCCCAATCTGTTTTACTCCTTTCGAAGAGATCGGCGAAAGTTGGGAAACATGGTGAGTGGAATTATGTTAATCTAGCGTTTATGAACACAATTCACGAAGCACTCACACGGGTTTCAGGGGCGATTCAAACTGCGGCGGAACGTGCCGGAAGATCATCTCAAGACATCACGCTCATTGCGGCCTCGAAAAGGGTGGCACCGGAACAGGTCGAGGCCGCCATCGCGTGGGGCGTTCATAATTTTGGGGAGAATCGTGTTCAGGAAGGGCGCGCGAAATTTTTAGAGACGGGCTTGGCGCAAAAAATCGACGGTCTTCATCTCATCGGCCCGCTTCAGCGTAACAAGGTCAATAAAGCAGTCGGTGTTTTTGATGTCATTCACTCGGTGGACACCTTGCCTCTGGCGGAAAAGATCAATCAGGAAGCCGAGCGGCAGTCGATTCGACAATCGATTTTGGTGGAAGTCAACATCGGCGGAGAGACGAGCAAGCACGGGGTTTCGGTTCAGGAAACCCCGGCATTGGTGAAGAAAGTTCAGGCATTGCCGAACCTGGCGCTTTTGGGATTGATGACGCTTCCGCCCCGATCCAACGATCCGGAGGCGGCCCGGCCCTATTTTTCGGCTCTGCGTCGGCTCGGAAACGACTTGGGGCTCATGCGGTTTTCGATGGGAATGTCCTCTGATTTTGAGATCGCCATCGAGGAAGGAGCCACGTGGGTGCGTATCGGAACGGCTATTTTCGGGAGAAGAATCAATTGAAGAAACAGCCATCAAAAATCCGAATTGCCTTTCTCGGCTCGGGCAATATGTCCGAGGCCATTATCAAGGGGCTTCTCGACGCCGGACTCTATTCGCCCGGCGCGCTGCTGGCCTCGGATACATCCGAGAACCGCCTAAAATCACTGCGGGAATCCTATCAAATCGAAACAACATCCTCCAATCGCGAGGCCGTGCGCTCGGCAAACATCGTCATTCTGGGCGTCAAGCCAAAGGTTGTGGACGCCGTGCTGGCTGAAATTCGCTCTGAATTAGGTGAAAAACTCCTGGTTTCCGTGGCGGCGGGCGTGCCGCTTTCGCGGCTGGCGGCGGGCCTGGAGCGGGAGGCGCAAATTATACGCGCCATGCCCAATGCCCCGGCGAAAGTCCAGGCCGGCGCGACAGTGCTCGCCCCCGGAAAAGGCGTGGACGCGGATCACTTGAAATCCGCGCTCTCCATATTTGACTCGATTGGGAAAACATGGGTTCTGGAAGAGCAACACATGGATGCCGTCACGGGGCTTTCAGGCAGCGGCCCCGCCTTCGCTTTTTTGGTACTTGAGGCCTTGGCCGACGGCGGAGTAAAGGAAGGGCTGTCCCGCAAAACGGCCCTTGACCTTGCGGCCCAAACGGTACTGGGCGCGGCGAAAATGGTGCTTGAAACCGGGGAGCACCCGGCGCTGCTCAAAGATTTTGTCGCCTCCCCCGGCGGCACAACGATTTCGGGCATACATCGGCTTGAAACGGGAAACTGCCGTGCGGCCTTGATCAGCGCGGTGGAAGCGGCGACACGCCGTTCTCGGGAATTAGGGGAAAAATAAATTCGTTTTTGTTAAACTGTTTTTTGTCAACACGATCTAGTTCAACCCACTCGTTGTCTTCGGGAGCAGACTCATGTTTATTGCAGGCAATTTCGTATCGGCGCTGGCCAGTATTCTGGATATCGTCCTTGAATTTTTCACATGGGTCATTATCGCCAGAGCGGTGATCTCATGGGTCAATCCGGACCCCTATAATCCAATCGTACAGTTTTTATACAAGGTCACGGAACCCGTGCTGTACCCGATTCGCCGGGCAATGGGGAGTTATAACATTGGTTTGGATCTTTCTCCGATGATCCTCATTTTGATTATTATTTTTTTAAAACGTTTTCTGATCGGGACACTTTTCGGGATTGCGCAACGGCTGGGATAACCTCGGCCAAGGGCGGTTTCCGGCCTTTTTCATTTGTTATGTAAAGAGAGGGAGACCATGAAATTAACACCCCTTGAAATTCGACAGATTTCTTTCAAGAAATCATTAAGAGGCTATTCGACGCTGGACGTCGATACCTTTATTGACGGCTTGGCCGATGACTTGGAAAAACTGCTTCGGCAGCACGCCGACTACAAGGAGCAGCTTGAGCATCAGGCGAAAACCATCCGTGAATTGGAAAAAACGGAAGGGGCGCTGACCGAAACCCTTGTGATGGCGCAAAAGGCCATGGAAAATGTCAAAAACAACGCGCAGGAGGAAGGGAAGCTCATTATCCGTCAGGCGGAAGTGCGCGCCGAGGAAATCACGAGCGAGGCCGTCCGGAGGGAAACCCAGCTCCACAGCGAAATTATGAATTTGCAACGCGCGAAGGGATTTCTGATTGAAAAAATCAGAAGCATCATTCAAAGTCTGGAACGGGACATCGAATTGGAGGGCAAAGAACCCTCGGAGGAACTTCCCGGCGACTCAAACAATATCAACCCCTGATTATCTTCATGTTAAAAATGCCGTCGGCCTCCGATAACGTCCTGGCGTGGGGTCTTAGGCCCTATCAGGATGGGGCCATGCTCAAAATTCACGTGCAGCCCAATGCACGGCACAACCGTATTGAAACAGAAAAGAAAGGCGGTCTTCGTCTCAAACTCACCGCGCAGCCCGTCAAGGGGGCGGCGAATAAGGCCTGCGTGCGATTCCTCGCCGCCTTCTTTGATGTTCCAAAATCTCGCATCGAGATCATCCGTGGAGAACAATCCAGGGAAAAGTGGATTGGATTTAAAGCGGTTGATCCGCATATTCTAGAAGAAGCGCTCGCATCAAAAATAGCGCCTTCATCCTAATGATCCGACTTTTCATGAAACCCGCTTCAATGAAGAAAAACCGCTTTCACCATTTAAAACAGTCTTCAGATTTCATCACACTTCGCTTGCCGCTTCTCCTTCTTCCGCTTCTCCTCTTTATCGGAAAAAGCGCGTGGGGTGCGCCCGCTGATGCCTCCCTCTCTCAGACACCCTTTTTACTGGAAGAGGAACAAAAAAACCCTTCCCTTCGTTTCCAAAACTTTCGGCCTCGGTTTAAAGAATTGGAAAAGGGACGTTACATCACACGATTTGAAAATGGCGTCACGGCAACCTACACCCTTGATCCCTTCATCCAACAACGGATCGAGAATTACTTGAAAAGATATCGAGTCCCCTACGGCGCTTTTGTCGCCATAAATCCTAAAACGGGAAAAATTCTGGCTCTTGCGGACTATTCCGAAAGAGAACCCCGGCGAGAAAATCTCTTCTTGGCCGCATCCTATCCCGCCGCCTCGATTTTCAAACTCGTCACTGCCGCGGCCGCCATCGAGAAACATCAGCTTTCTGCCGACTTTTTGATTGCCTACCGGGGGAAATTCAACCGCCTCACCCCTGCGCTCTGGAAGGATGATCCGAAAAAAGACACGCTCGAAATGTCTTTTGCAGATGCCTTCGCGGAATCCAATAATATTATTTTTGCGAAAATCGCCCATCGCTGGCTGGATATCCCGACTTTATTGGACTATGGCGCGCGGTTTTATTTTAATCATTCCATTCCCTTCGAAAGCGATGTTGAAATCAGTAATCTAGCGATTGGCTCGGAAGAAGGCGCGCTTGAAAAAACGGCGGCCGGTTTTGGAAAAGTAGGGCTTTCCCCTGTACATGCCGCGCTAATCGGATCCGCAATCGCCAACAACGGCGTGATGATGCGCCCCTGCTTGGTCAATTTTATTTCGGATAAAAGCGGCGAGCCTTTATACGCGTGCACGCCCGGTGTTTTGAGTCAGACGATTTCCGCAGACACCGCGAAAGTGCTTCGCGGGATGATGGAACGAACCGTCCAAAATGGCACGGTCAAGGATATTTTTGAAAAACGCCATTTAGACCGGCGTTTGCGGAACATGAAAATCGGCGGCAAAACGGGCTCACTCCGGGGGAAAAACCCGCGAGGAAGATACACGTGGTTTATCGGAATGACCCCCCTGGACGATCCTGAAATTGTGGTGGCGGCCCTAATCGTCAATGACCCGCGCTGGCATATTCAAGCCCCTCATGTGGCAAAGGAAGGACTGGCCGCCTATTTTGAATCACGCGCCATGCAAAATTAGTCCAAGCGATCCGCCCACCCCCGCGGCTTTAAGAGATGCTCCGGGGCATCATGAACTTGCAACTTGACGCGCGGCGGCACCAGGTGTTTCGGCTCCAGCCAAGTCTGGAGGCGATAGCTGGTTTGAAGATCATGCCAGGGGATATTCACCTCTGAAGCTTCAAAAATAAACCCCATCTCAACCGTTCCATCGGGTTTAATCGTCACAGGCTGTGTCTGTACCTCCATGTGCGGATGCCATGCCAACACATAGTACGTCCCCGGAGGAATATCGGTAATCTCAAAACCTCCCTTTTCATCCGTCACCGCAAAGTAGGGGTTTCCCACAGCCATCCCCCAAGACTGCATGTAATCATGCACACCGCACTGTGTCCTGAAAATAAAGTGACCCGGCCGAAACTCGACCTCTTTTTGCACGTTGGCCTTTTCGGGCATGGGCTTATTAAACATTTGAAAAGTATAGAGATTACTGTCCAGAGTATAGGCCTGAATGTCATGCACCACAGGGTCATTGCTGGCAATCGTGACCGGATGATTGTTTCGAATCGGCGTGACAAAGGGCCGAATCTGGCAGTCTTCCAACCAGATAATCGGGGTCAGATTAAAAGGCTTCCCTTTTTTAACCCCCACGATTGAAATCACCACATCCTTAAACCCGCCATCCTCAGCGGCTTGAAATTCGAAGAGCAAACGGTTTCCCGCCCCATCCGAAATATTGCGGCAAAATTCAATATTCGGTGAAAAAATGAGGTGATACACACGCGCCGGCGGGACAGGCCCATTTAAAAAAACCCGGCCCTTCAGCGTGCCGCCATTGCGGACCGTCTCCACCTCGTATCCCCAGCCCTCGGCGACAGGCCCGCTAACGGCCAACAAAAACAGTGATAAAACAAGAATCTTCCTAACCATGATGTTTCTCCTTCTGCTGCAACCCCAACGGGATCACGATGCGATCCCCTTTAATCAGACACGCCTAATATAAATGAACACGCGTTTAATCTCAATCAGCAATAATCAGCCGGTCATCTCCCTCATGCAGCAAGTGGTCAATGGGTGTCGCGGGGTCCATTCTAAAGCGTCTTTGCGATTCATAAAGCGGTCGTTTTACAATGCTCGCGTCAAATTCAAAATCAAGTTTCACTGTGCCGTTTTCAGGCACCACGACTTTTTTTTCATAGATTTTATAGTGGGGGTGCCAAATACTCACCGTGTACTCTCCCGGCAAAATTTGATCAATTTCGTAAGTCCCGTCTTTAGCCGACATGGCATAGTAGGGGTTATTCACCACAAAACCCCAACTCTGCATGAATTCGTGCATGCCGCAAATCATTTGCGAAATACGCTTTCCCTCGTCAAAATGAAGCCCGCCGCCCCTGGGCCGGGTTGACACGGGAAGGGGGGAATTCAGGATAATGTTTCCTCGCTCATTTTGAAAAACCTGAATATTATGCACAATCGGGTCCTGATTGATCACTGAGATGGGTTGATGATTTTCAAGGATGGCGACATTGGGGTGTTCGTGATACATCTGGCCCGATTCATCTGTAAAAAACTGCTCACGGGCGGCCACATCGGCGGGATGAAACATGCAGTCCACGGCCACGAATTCCCTTTGAATCAGCGGAAAAGGTTTCCCTTTTTCCACGGACTGTATGGCGATCACGGCATTCCAGAGTCCACCATGGTCGCCCACCACGAAATCCTTCAGGAGGACATGGCCCTTTCCGTCCGAAATTTTCTTACAGAAGGTGCCGAACGGATAGAGCGAGAGAGAAAAAACCCTGGGCTTGGGGATGTCCCCTTTCAGCGTGATGCGCCCCGCGATCTTCCCCCCTCGGCTGACATCCACCTCTTCGTACGCATAAGCGGGTGTGTTCCTCAGAAAAATTCCGGCGAACAAAATAACAAACAGGAAAACCTTCAATATCTTGAGTACAATCATGTTCTAATCTTTAAAAACCTTCACTAATTTTTATAAGGTCAAGATATAAAATTAGCGAACGCACGTCAAGCGCAACCGCGCTTAGCACAGCCGAGTCAAATCCTGTTTTCCTAAAAACAATAGACGCTGGAGAAGGCCTTAATTCCCGACCTTAGTCCATAATAATGCGCTCATCACCTTCCTTGAGCTTGCTTTCGTCCTTCGT
>JBHHXB010000042.1:0-14892 GCA_046756825.1 Nitrospiria bacterium
TGTAAACGAGAGGCTGTTTTTTCTCGTGTGCTTCAATCGTCGGATCGAAGTTTCGCGAGCAGGCGAAGGATTTCCATGTACAGCCACACGAGGGTCAGCAACAGTCCAAAGGCCCCGTACCACTCCATGTATTTCGGTGCGCCCTGCGCCGCGCCTTGTTCGATGAAATCAAAATCAAGCACCAGGTTCAGCGCGGCAATAACGACCACGGCGCAACTGAACAAAATACCGAATGAACCGCTTGAGTGAATCAAGGGAATGGATCCGCCGAACAGCCCGAAAATAAAGTTTAAAAGATAGACGACGGCAAT
Organism: Nitrospiria bacterium; assembly: GCA_046756825.1. Taxonomy (GTDB): domain Bacteria; phylum Nitrospirota; class Nitrospiria; order SBBL01; family JAADHI01; genus JAADHI01. The sequence goes on from JBHHXB010000042.1 coordinate 312, forward strand.
ACCGCCCGTCGCGGCGAACACGCCCATTTTAAACTTCTCCGTGGCCCGAATCAGACCAAAACGATAAGCGGCCAACAGCGCGCCCAGTGTCCCGAAGGTCAAAAAGACGGCTTGACTCGCAATGCCGGGGTACTGCGCTTCAAAGGCAACGGAAATACCGCCCAGGGCCACTCCCTCAAAAGCAGCGTACAGCGGCGTCGTATAGGGGGCCAGGGACATCTTGAACATGGTAATCATGGCAACAACAAAACCACCGATGAACCCCGCCATCACCCAGCCCATGAAGGGCTCGCCCGCCATCCCCATGTTCCAGGTCCAGCTTGCGGAAATGATGAGAATGATGAGGGAAAGGGCCGTCTTGTTGACCGTGCCGTCAATCGTCATCACCTCCCCTCTCAGCGCCGCGGAGATGTCCGCAAAAGGATTCTTTTTTAATGCCGGGTTCGCGGAACGAAAATCCCTGAATCTAGCCATACTTCACTCCTTTTAAAATTTTAAACAGCGGATTGCTGTAGTGTTTCTCCCATTTTAATGTCGTGACCCGCCGCATATTCCAGCGGTGTCATCTCACGTTTCCCCACTGGCTGCAGGTATTTGATAAGGATATAACCCTCTTTCGCCGCCACTTCAAGCCCCTTTTTGGATAAGGCCAGCAACTCGCCGGGCGCGCCCCGCTGCCCTTTTTCATCCCCAATGGCCATGGCGGTGATCTTCCAGCGCGCATTTTTGTAATACGTCGTCGCGCCGGGCCAGGAATAAAGCCCCCGCCAGCGGTTATAAATCGCCGACGCGCTGTCTCCCCATCGCACCCATCCGGCTTCCTTTTTCAAGAGCGGCGCGAGTGTGGCTTTTGCGTCATCCTGCGGGTGGGCAGCTAAGCGGCCCGCCTTGAGTTCTGAAATTGTTTCAAGCAAAAGCAGCGCACCCGACTCGGCCAGCTTCGGCGAAAGGGATTCGGCCGTTTCGTCCGGTGCGATTTTCAAAGCGCGCTTCAATAAAATGGGCCCCGTATCCATGCCGGCATCCATTTTCATCGTCGTCACGCCGGTTTCGCTCTCCCCCCGGATGATGGCCCATTGAATCGGCGCCGCCCCCCGGTATTTCGGCAACAGGGAGGCGTGCACATTGATACAGCCCGCCTTTGGAATGTTGAGCACAGACATCGGCAAAATCTGGCCAAAGGCCACGACAACGATGAGATCAGGCTTCAGCGCCTTTAACTTTTCAATCAATACTTCGGATTTTTTAAGACGTTCGGGCTGAAAAACGGGAATCCCCATAGACTCCGCGGCTGCTTTGACGGGCGGCGGCGTCAAGATACCTTTTCTTCCTTTGGGACGGTCGGGCTGCGTCACCACGGCAATGACCTCTTCAGACGCGGCAACGGCCTGAAACGAGGGCAGGGCAAAATCAGGGGTTCCCATGAACACCACTCGAAGGAGTCCGCGGGAAAAAGAGATTTGGGACATCCTACTTCAATCCCGCCTGTTTCTGCTGTTTTCTGAATTTTCTCAAGAAAATATTACGTTTTAGAGGGCTTAAATGATTCAGCATTAAAACGCCGTTCAAGTGGTCTATTTCATGCTGGAATAGACGCGCAGTCAAGCCTTCGCTCTCTATGCGGATTTCCTTCCCTTCGCGATCCAACCCCTTGACGAGCACCCGATAGGCTCGGCTCACCTTTTCAAAGTAACCCGGAATGGAAAGACAACCCTCTTCCGCGATTTCCTCCCCTTCCGACTCGACGATTTCAGGGTTTAAAATCACGACCGGCCCCGCGCCGAAATTCGGCTTCTCTTCCTGCAGGCCCAGGTCATAAATAAAAAAGGATTGGAGACAACCCACCTGCGGCGCGGCCAGGCCCAGGCCCTGAGAAAGATAGAGGGTCTCAAACATCCGGTTAATCTGATCCTGAAGCGTGCCGTCAATCTCAGCAACCGGCTGTGATTTCTCCATCAATTCGGAATCAGGGTATTTTAGAATTTCCAAATAGGACATCATTCACTCTACATCAGGGATTTTTCATTATATCTTTTTGTAAATACTTTGATCAATCCACCAACCTCTTCAGGCGGCAATTTGTCATTAACATTTTGTCCGACGCAAACAAAGCACAAAAGCGAAGGATTTACTCAGGCTTTGCAAAGCACACGTTCGGGCCAGTCAGTTGCTTATTTCGGGGCCGTTTTCTGGCTTGAAAGCGCGAGGGCCTTACGTAAGGCATGCCGAGCGCCGACATGCCCCGGAGAGAGTCGCAGGGCCGCTCGGTATTGCCGGACTGCTTTATCCGGTTTTTTTAGTCCGTTTAAATAAAAGTCACCCAATTCTTTACGGGTTTGTGCGCTTTCGGGAGACAGCGCAACGGCTTTTTTCAAAGCGGCCTCGGCTCGCTCCGTTTTGTTAAGGGAAAACTGGAAACGTCCCCAGGCGATGTGGACGGCGGGATTTTTCGGTGCGGCCTTGAGGGCCTTTTTCAGGTTTTTTGTTCCCTCTTGAATGTCTCCTCTTTTAAGGGCAACTTGCGCCAAACCAAGCAGGGCTCCGATTCGTTCAGGGTTGTGCCGGAGACTCTTTTTAAAAGCCATCTCCGCTTCACGCAGCTTTCCTTTTGCAAGCCATGCCACACCCCGTGTCAAGCTTGTTTGAGTAGATGTGCCCCCTGTCCCCTTCAAGCCTATTGGTGTGGCAAAAGAGGGTTCGGCCACAAAACATAGAAGCAACAAAAAAACAAATCTCGTCATCGGCATACCCTCCAAAGAAACTCAGCCAAGGTTATTTTTCAGGGCGATGCTTTTTCTTCTTCTGTAATAAACCACCCCTGACAAGCCACTTGCAAAAAGCAGCAGGGTCGAAGGTTCCGGCACCGGCTCCGTCGCGGCAAGCACGCCTCTTCCATTAACGCCGATCAGGAGACCGCCTCCCGCCAGGTTATAATTCCATCCGCCAAGATAGGCATTTTCACTGAGAGAGGCAAGGTAGTAGATGTTTAAACCCCCGCTATTACTGAAAACATTTGTGACGGTATTTCCCGTAATATCCAAACCAAGGAGCGTGTTGACATAGAGCGCGGTTCCACTGTTGCCGGTGTTGCCATCAAAAAGGTTCAGGCGATTTCCTGTGGCCAATTCAAGCGTGTCCCAGGCAAAATTATCTGAATAGCCCGAAATGCCGGAGCCAAAATCCTCGCCGGACAAGTAAAAGTCCATTGATAAGCCGCTTTGCGCGCCCGTATTTGTAAAACCAAAACCCAGGAGTGCGTCAGAGGTATCCCATAAGGTGTTCCGGGAGCTGTAATTTTGAAAACTTCTGCTAATAAAGAAATTATCTCCCAAACCGCCGAGCAAGTAGCCGGGGTCGTTCACGATCAAATCCACAAAGTAGTTATCGGATGGATCACTGTAGTAGGTGCCGTTGTTTGTGAACGTACCCGTAAAAACGGCTGTCGTATCTGTTGTTTTCACCGTTCCATCGTTTGTAACATCGCCCTGGATCACGCGTTCTCCCGGCCCGCTGAGTTCAAAATCACCCGTATTCAGCATCTCTCCCGTACCCCCGGGACCCACGGTCATTTCACCTCCTGAGTATCGAAAAATGCCCTCATTTACGATACTTTCGGCGCTTAAGGTCCCTCCGGTCAGATTATATTCGCCAATCACGTCCGGGTGCCGGGCAATGGTCAGTGTGTCCTCAACGGTATTGGTGCCGCCGTTCTGGGTAAATATGCCTTCACCGGAATGTGCGATCCATTCATTTCCCGCGAGCAGTTCACCGTCATCCAGTGTGTAGGTGCTGCGTCCGCCCAAGAAACGGCTGAGCACAAAGTCATCGGCCACAATGTTACGCCCACCGGTTTGAATAAAAGTCCCGGAGCCTTGCGCTCCGATAATCTCCTCACGGGAAATCAGCACCCCGTCTTCTAGCGTGTACCGGCCGCGTCCGGTGAGATCCTCTCCAAGCACCAATGAACGATTTGCCGTATTGATACCCCCCGACTGAACGAACTCACCCGCACCCCGAACACCGATTAACTGATCCTCGGCCTTTAACTCACCGCCACGCAGGTCATAAGTGCCGCCGAAACCGCCGTTTTCAACACCAAGCGAAAGAGATCGCTCGACTGTATTTTGTCCGCCCGTTTGAAGCACTGTGCCTTTTCCTTCCACCCCGATAAATTCCCGAACCGCCTGAAGCGCGCCTTCAAAAAATAATCGATAAATGCCTTCGCCTGCCTCCGCGACACCGAGAAGCAGATCCTGAAAAACGGTATTTTCACCCGCGACTTGTGTAACTTGTCCAAAGCCTTCATCGCCAATGGCCTGAGTATTCGCTTCCAGAGAGCCGTCCTTTAAATCGTAAAAGCCCTCACTTCCGGCATGACGGCCCAGAACCAATGCGTCACCGACACTGTGAACACCGCCCTCCTGAACAAAGACGCTCTGTCCTTCCACGCCAATGGTTTCCGTTTCGCTTGTTGCAGGCCCGTGAGGGGTGTCTTTTTTGACAATAAGGCTTCCATCTTTCAAGTTATACGTGCCTCGGCTGCCGGCAGATTCGCCAAGGCGCAATTCGTTTTCGACCCTGACTTCTCCCCCGGTTTGATCGAAGGTCCCTTCCCCGTCATGCCCGACAGTCGCATTAAAGGCAGTGAGTGCTCCATCCGTCATTTCGTAACGGCCGCTGCCCGTAGATTCTTCACCCAGATAGAGGGTGTCTGAAACATGATGAACACCGCCTTCCTGGAGAAAGCGACCAACGCCCTCGTCCCCGATTTGCTCTGAGCCGGTGTTCAATTGGCCGCTGAACATCTCGAAGAGACCTCGTGTATCGGGAGAATCGTCGCCCAGGTAAAGTGTGCCGCCGATATTCAGGGTGCCGTCTCCGGTCAGCTCGTACTCGCCGCTTCCCCGGTCTTCCTGGCCAATGGAAACATCTCCCGCCACGCTGTGGACACCACTGGTTTGTTCGAAGCGCCCGAAGCCCTCGTCGCCGATTTGCTCCGAACTGGAGTTCAACTCGCCACCACGCATCTCAAATAAACCGTCCGTATTTCGATCGTCATCGCCCAGATAAAGGGTGTCGCCGACATTTAAAACCCCGCCGGAGAAAAAATATTCCCCCTCTCCACTCTCTTCCTGTCCGAGGATCAGATCATCTTCCACGTTATGGACGCCAGCGTTTTGAATGAAGCGGCCAAAACCTTCATCGCCGATCTGCGCCTCATAGGTATTCAGCTCGCCCCCGTCCATGGTATAAAACCCCCGGGCATCGTCGCCCTCATCACCCAGGTAGAGGGTATCGTCTACATCGACCACGCCACCCCGTTGACTGAACTCGCCGGTGCTTCCATCAAACTGGCCCAATATCAGGTCATCCCCGATACCCAGGACACCGGATTCCATACCGTAAAACCCTTCTCCATCGGAATGTCTACCGATCAGGACATCATTGTCTACATTTAACAGGCCGCTTGTATGATTGAAAGCACCGGTACCGGCGCTGGCGCTGACAGTCATGTTGTTTCCGACATCAATCGTTGCGCCGCCGCCATCAAAATTGAACGTGCCATCCGCATGGTTGCCGACAGCTAAATTATTGCCAACGGTCAAGCTTCCCCCGCTAAAATTCAATTCACCCGCGTAAGGCTCTTCTAAATCAAACAGATTCCTCGGGGCATCGCGCGGTCCGCCGACCTGAATGCCGTCCACTTCAAAGGTACCCCCATTCTGATTAAATACGCCGTTTTCCAGGTTTAAAAACTGAGCATCCAGCAAACCACTGTCCAAGTCATAAATACCCCAACCGTTTTCGCTGCCGATCCGGACAGTGCCCTGTAAAATATTCTCTCCCCCTTCTTGAGAAAAGCGCCCGTAACCGCCGCCACCGATCGTCTCATCACCCGCGACGTCAATTGTTGCGTCTCCTCCAAGCGTAAAAGCGCCATTCCCATAAGAAATCACGTCATGAAGAAGGTCATGCGGAGTGCCTCCGACACCGATACGCCCAACTGTTAGGCTCCCACCGCTTATCTCCGCGCTTCCGTGGCCTCCTAAATCCTCAATTCTGATTCTGCCATCCTCTTCTATCATTCTTTCCAGAATATCAACATCGAAGGCCTCACCGACGCCTGCCGCCATACCGCCAATCGTGCTCTCCCCGCCTGTTTGTGTGAAAAGCGTGTTTCCCGGGGTCTCCCCGTTCAGTCTAAATCCACCTGAAGACAGTGTCCCGGCATTCATATCATAGGTCGCTCGGGAGCCCTCGGCATCCCCTCTCAATTCAACCGATCCGAAATTTGCCGCACCTCCATTTTGTAAAAACAGGCCGGATGAGACCCAGAGTTCGGAATTCAACGCGCCGTCATTTAAGGTGTAGGTTCCGGAATATCCGGGATCGGCGCCCAGTGTGATGCTTCGGGCATTAACCAGGCCGGAGCCCTGTGTCACAAAACCATCGCCTGCGATCGTTTCCAGTTCTGTTGAGCTTATTCCAAAATGCAAAGGATCGATGTTGCTTGAAAACATGTCCGCCAGCGAAGTCCGTGCACGTTTTTCAGGGTCCACGACTAAAAAATCGAAGCCGCCGTTCAAATTCCGATCAATCCAGGTATTTCTCTCAGTGCCAAGCAAAAGTCGTCCATAATGATCCGGGATTGGATTACGGCTTGCGTCAAGCGCGAAAAAATCAGAGTCGGGCAAAACCAAACTATCGTAACGACTGATGCCATTTAGAACGCCCGGAACGTGAATATCGTCAGGGTCAGCGAATACCTGCTTTGGCAGAAAAAATCCAAAAAAAACGATAAAAATCGGCAGTATTTTTGAAACCCTTGTTGCGGTTTTAATTTGATGACTCATAAGACCCTCGCTTAGGTGATAAGGCCATGCCGGACCGATGTTTACTTTATAAGTGTTTATAATTTTTGAATTGAAATTTTAATATAAAAATTAACTTTTAACAAGTTAGTTTCACATAAAATAAAGTTTACTTGAACTTTTTATCGTATTTATCATTCTGAAGCGGTGTCCGCGGCATCTTCACAGTTTATGCCGGGACATCTTCATTGAGCGCCATCAGGCACTCTGGACGGGCAATTGCAGTCTGAGGTTCGAGCGGGAGTCTAGCCTATGTGAAGGTATCGAGACGGACTCGGGAAATGATCTGGAAGCAAGTTGAAGACGGTATCAAGCTCGTTTCTTGAAATCGCTCTTCAAGCTATCCGTCCAGAATATCCGTGGGCTTGCCATCGAGGCTGGATTGGTTGTGATCCGCCCAGTACTGCCGGATTCCGGTGTCCCCTTTTTGCTCCGCCCATCGGTTTAGCTCGTCCCGCTCCCCCTCGTATTTGAAAAACGGGACCGCCATGCCGCAAGAGGTCAGCACCAGGTCCACCCTCAGATCAATGATCTGACGCGCTCCGGCAATGGCGGGAAAAAGAGAGACGAGATCACGCCATTCAGTTTCCCTCGGATGAACAGCCGTGGCATGACCGTACAAACGCAGGATGACGGGATTTCCCTCAAAGGCACAAAACATCAGCGTCATGCGGTCGTTTTCCCGAAGATGCGCGGCGGTTTCATTCCCGCTGCCGGTTAAATTGAGCCAGGCCACGCGGTTTTCATCGAGAACGCGCAGGGTGTCCATGCCCTTCGGCGAAAGGTTCACGCGGCCTTCGCTGGCCGCCGTCGCCACGAAAAAAATCTTCTGCGCCGTGATAAAATCCCGCCAGCGCTCATTGATGCTTTCATACTGCTGTCCCATACAAGCCGCCTTTGCGTTGTAAAAAATTGAACTAAAAGATCAAGGGGGTGAATCTAAAAAATCATGTGACACGGCTGTATTTTATGTGCTTTTTTTGAGGGGAGTCAAATATGACGGATTCGGATTATGCGTTGATTGTCCCTTGGCCTTGGTGTATCCTTTTACCTGATTCATCACATAGCTTAAGCGAGGATTTTTTTAAATGAAGGAACTGGATTCACAGCTTTCACAGGCCATCGAACAAGAGATCGAAAACTTCAGCCAGATGGCTGAGCGCTATAAAAACAAGGAAATCCCGGAAGAAAAATTCAAACGCTACCGACTTCAAAACGGCATTTACGGCCAACGGCAGCCGGGACATCAGATGGTCCGCGTTAAGATTCCGTCCGGTCTGCTGGACGCCGACCAATTGCGTTGCCTGGCGGGCATCGCGGGGAAATATTCCAGAGGAATCGGGCACGTCACCACCCGTCAAGATATCCAGTTTCATTACGTTGTCCTGGATGACGTCAAAAACGCCATGATCGATCTGTCCAAAGTCGGGTTAACCACGCGGGAGGCCTGCGGCAATACAGTGCGAAATGTGACGTCCTGCCACCGCGCGGGCATCTGCCCCACGGAGCTTTTTGATGTCACCGCCATCTCGGAAAAGGTGGCGTACTTCCTGCTTTGGAACCCCATCAACCAGGACCTGCCGCGCAAATTCAAGATCTCTTTTTCAGGCTGTACCAGCGAATGCGGCCTGGCCGCCATTCACGATCTGGGCTTCATCGCCGCGTCACGCGAAGTAGACGGCAAAACAGAACTCGGCTTCAAGGTCTTCATCGGCGGAGGCCTGGGCTCGCACCCCAAACTGGCCCTCCCCTACACCGACTTTCTCCCGATTCACGACGTCCTTCCGCTTTGTGAGGCCGCACTGAAACTCTTTGACACCTATGGCAACCGGCGAAATAAAAGCAAGGCCCGGATGAAGTTCGTGCTGGAGCAATGGGGGCTTGAAACTTTTAAGGAAAAGCTGGGCGGGATTCTGGCCGAACTGAAGGCCGCGGGCAAATCCTTTCCAGCCTTGCCCTATCCCGCGTTGAAGGAAAAACCCAAAACCCCGCCGAATGACTACAGTGCCAACGGCGGATCTTCCGGTGACGACGCATTTCAGCAATGGGCGAAAACAAACCTGATCCCGCAGCCGGATGAATCCTTCGCCGTGCAAATCAAGCTGCCCCTGGGTGATATCACGGAGGCGCAGTTTCGCGGCCTGGCCGACCTCGTCGAACAATTCTCAACCCGGGGCGCACGAACGACCCACCAGCAAAACATCATTTTACACCGCGTCACGCGGGGAGATCTCCCTCGCTTTTACAACGCCCTCAAAGAGATCGGGCTTTCGGAGCCCGGCGCGGAGCGCGTGGTGGATGTCATCGCCTGTCCCGGTGCGGACACCTGCCAACTGGCCCTCACCAATTCCATGGGGGTCGGGGGCGCCATCAACAGAACGCTTTCGGAACAGCTCCCCATGTATGAGGATCTGGAGGGGCTTCGCATCCGGATTTCCGGCTGTCCCAACTCCTGCGGGCATCACCACATCGCGGGCATCGGTCTGCACGGTGTCGCAAAAAAGGTGAACGGGAAACTGGTCCCGCACTACCAGCTCCATTTGGGCGGCGGACTGAATTCGGAGACCCCCACCCTCGGAAAATCAAAGATCAAACTCCCGGCCAAAAATATCCCCGCCGCGATTCTGGAGCTCATCCGCCTTTTCCGTGAAGAGCAGCAGGGAGATGAAAATTTTCATCAGTTTATTGAACGCTTCGGGCGCGAGGCCATCGGTGAAAAACTGGATCACTTCACCCGACTTGCGCCGCCCGATGCGCGGCCGGATCTGTATTGGGATTGGAAGGAAGATCACAAAGACTTTTCATTGGATGAGATCGGACCGGGGGAATGCTCCGGCACCGTCATCGACATGATTGAATACGGGCTTCGGAGAGCGGGGGAAAGTATCGAAAAGGCCCGGCAGGCCGCGGAGAAAGCAGCCTATGCCGAGTGCGCGCGTCTGATTCAAGAAGCGATTCTTTTAGACGCCCGTTCGCTGCTTTACACCTATGGTACGGATTCTCCACACGACGACCAAATCCTGAAGGAATTTCAGCAAAAACTCGTGGAGCAGGGCATTTTGAGCGAGCGCTTTGAGGTCTTCACCGAAGAGCTCGGCAAGTGGGCTGATTTTGGCGAAACCGCCGAAACGGTGCGCCCCTTTCTGGAAGCAGGCCTCGCCTTCGTAGAGGAATGCCAGGAAGCCTACGACCGCATCGATTCCAGGATGAAACTCCGGAAGATATAGATTTTCATTTCTTGTATTCAACAACCCACCAAGTGAGGACATCATGACCAACGGGAAAAAAGCAGATGTTTTTTTAGATCTTTCGGGTGTGATGTGCCCGATGAATTTTGTCAAAACCAAGCTCCAACTCGAAGAGATGGAGGAAGGGCAGGTTTTGGAAGTCATTCTCGACGAGGGTGAACCCGTGCGGAATGTCCCTCGAAGCGTGAAGGCGGAGGGACATACGGTGCTCGAACTAGAGGAAAAGGACGACGGGCATTTCAGTCTCGTCATCGAAAAAGTTGACGTTTAGGTTCCTTCAATTCTTTTCGCCCCTCATTCCAGCCCGGTTTCTTGCCTGAGATGAAAGTCAAACCGACATACGATATCGCGCGCTCCTACGAGGAAAACTATCAGGAAGGTCCCTTTCTCGATTTCACGCCGCCCAATCGACAAGTCGCCCCGGACAAAACCTTCCTGGGCTTCAAGGTGAATTCCCTGCTCGGCGTCCCGGCCGGTCCCCTCTTAAACGCAAACTGGATCATCGCCTATGCCGCCCTGGGCTTTGATCTTCTGGTCTACAAAACCGTGCGCACGCAGGAAAGGCCCTGTCACCCCAATCCGAACTGCATGTACCTCAACCAAAAGCGGCCGCTTTTGGAAGTCGATTTTAACCGGCAGCTCGTCGCCAGCATGACGCCGCCGGAGAATGCGGAAAAAATCAGCATCACCAACTCCTTCGGCATGCCCTCCCGCGCGCCTTCGGTTTGGCAGGCCGACCTCCAAAAGGCCAAGGCGGGCTTAAACGCGGGACAACTGCTCATCGTGAGCGTCGTCGGCACGCCCGGCGAAGACGACCTCAAGGCCGACTATGTGAGAGGCGCGGCCCTGGCGGTCGAGGCGGGCGCACCCGTCATCGAAATCAATCTTTCCTGTCCCAATGTGGTCTCCCGCGAAGGGAGTATTTTCACCGACCCGGATTTTTCATCTGAGATTTCAAAGGCGGTCAAGACCGAAATCGGCGCGATTCCCCTCGTGATCAAATTGGGTTATATCCCCGATCCTTTCAAGCGCGCAAAGGTCATTGCCGCGAACGCGCCCCACGTGGACGCCATCTCCAGCATCAACACGCTTTCCTTCGAGGTCATCGACGAGGAAGGCAACCCCGCGCTACCCGGAGAAGGCCGATTGCGCTCCGGGGTCTGCGGCGCGGCCATCCGCAACTGCGCGCTTTCGCAGACCCGGCACCTCGTCGATTTAAAAAAGCAGCACCACTACGACTTCGCCGTTATCGGGGTCGGCGGCGTCATGAATACTCGCCACATTGCAGAATATTTTCAATCGGGAGTGGACGCCGTCATGTCCGCGACCGGGGCCATGTGGGACCCGCTCCTGGCCTATCGCTATTGGGAAGAAACCGCCGCGCAGGCCCCGAAATAATTGTTTTCCCATGAAACAAGGCCGTTCCCGATTTAAAAACAGACGCCTTTCAAATCAGCCCTGACTGATGATTTCCCTGTTTAACGTCGAGAAATCATTCGGCAGCCGAACGCTCTTTGCCGAGATTACCTTTCAGATTTCCGCGAAAGATCGGATCGCCCTCATCGGCCCCAATGGCGCGGGAAAGACGACACTGCTCGAAATCATTGCGGGAGAGGCCTCCCCCGATCACGGAGAAGTCATCACGGCGAAATCAAGCCGCATCGGCTACCTGACACAGGAAATCATCGCCCTTCGCGGCAAAACAGTTTTAGAAGAAGTCCTCTCCGGAGCCCAAACCCTCGATGAAATCGAAAAAGAAATGCGGGAGATCAATGGCCAAATCGAAACTGCGGTGGATCGTAAAGAAAAAGCAGTACTCGGCCTTCGCTACGCCGCGCTGCAAACGGAATTTGAACACGGGGGTGGATACGGGCTGAAAGCTCGCGCTGAAAAAGTGCTCGCGGGACTCGGCTTTCAGAAGCAATCCATCCGAGGAAAAACCAATCAACTCAGCGGCGGATGGCTCATGCGGGTCGCACTCGCCAAACTGCTGGTTTCGCAACCCGATATCCTTTTACTGGACGAACCCACCAATCACCTCGACCTCGCCTCGCTCATCTGGCTTGAGGATTTCCTCAAGGAGTATCCCGGCGGCATTTTAATGATCTCGCACGACCGCGCCTTTATCAACACGCTGGCGAATCGCGTCATTGAAATTGAGCGCGGAAAACTGATTTGCTATACCGGGAATTATGACCAATACGAACACTCGAAAAAGGAAACTGCCGCCGTGGAAAAAGCGACCATGGAGAATCAACAGAAAAAAATCGAACAAACCCGGCAGTTTATCGACCGATTTCGGGCAAAAGCGACCAAGGCCCGACAGGCCCAAAGCCGGGTCAAACAATTGGAAAAGATTAAAATGCCCCCCGTCGTGCGGAAAAATAAAACTGTTTGCTTCGCTTTCCCGCAGCCCGAACGCTGCGCGCGCGAAGTCATTTCGCTTCAAAACGTGTCGAAATCCTATGGCGGAAAAAGAATATTTGACGGACTCGATCTCACTTTGCAACGCGGAGAAAAAATCGCCCTCGTCGGGCCAAACGGCGCGGGGAAATCGACCCTCATCAAAATGCTGGCCGGAGCAATCTCCGTGGACGAGGGACGACGGACCGTCGGCGGTCAAGTCGAGACCGCCTATTTCAGCCAGCACCAGTTAGAGACCTTAAACCCCGCCGCCTCCCTGCTGCAGGAAATTGAATCGGTTTCACCAGAGTCCCCGCCCGCCTTTCTGCGGGGAATTCTCGGCGCTTTTTTATTTCAGGGGGACGATGTCTTTAAAAAAATCGCGATTTTAAGCGGCGGAGAGAAAAGCCGACTGGCCCTGGCCAAACTTCTGGTGCGGCCCGCCAACCTCATCCTGCTCGACGAGCCGACCAACCACCTCGACATCCCCTCGCGTGACATCCTCAGCCAGGCCTTGCAGGAATACACGGGGACACTTTGCATGATCACCCATGACCGCCGCCTCATCCGCGAGGCCGCCAATACCATCATCGAAATTGACGATGGCCAAGTCACGCGGTACTCGGGCAATTACGACTACTACTGTCATAAAAAAGAAGCGGGGGATGCCCGGAATCCGGAGATGCATCGTATGCAGGCAATCCCTCAAAAAACAGAATTCCGTGACGAAAAAACCCGGCGGCGCGAGGAGGCGGAAGCACGGAATAAATCCTACCGCCTCCGAAAACCGCTGAAAGCGAAGATTGAACAAATCGAAAAGTCTCTCGAAACAAAAACACAGTCCTGCCAGGAGTGCGTTGACCTGTTATCAGACCCTGCGTTTTATCAGGATAAAGAACGCTTTCACGATACCCTGACGCGCCACAACCAACTCAAAAAAGAAATTGAGGATGAAACGGCGATGTGGGAAACACTGTCCCTTGAATATGAGGAACTGCTTTCCGATCAGGCTTGAGTACCAGCGAGCTTATTTTTTATGCACACGCAAGAACGAACGGGACGAAACATGGGAATGAAAGAAGGGGCAAATCAGGTTATAAGGTCGTGGTCCGAATCGAGAGCGATAAAAATGAGGGTAGAAAGGATCATAGCAGTCACATCCAAAAGCCGTCCGGCAATAAGGGTAAAAAACAGCGGGCTCAGGGCGCTCCGGCCAAAGATAAAGATGCGAGGCCGTTACGTAGGGATAGCGGTATTCCATCTCATCCAGAGGCTTTCGTTCCTCTTTGACGATTTCACCAATCAGCGTCACCTCGCGTCCCGCTTTATAGATACCGGGGTCTAAAAATTGCCCCGTCCGCTCCACCAAAAACCGGCCACCGCTTTCATCGGTCTCCAAAGGCCGGTCCCGAAAGCCGAGCGGTTTTTGAATCACCTCCAGCACCGTCCGCTCTTTATAAACCGTCGTTTTCAAAATGACGCCGCCCAAGAGCACGGTTTTCCCCACGGATGCGGCGGGATCGCGAATCACCTCATGAAACGCCAGATTCGGAGTAACACGTTGCTTCAAGTCCTCGGGAATGGCCCTGACGCCGTGCAAACAACCGCTCGCTAAAAAGGCGAGCATCAGTACCGGCCAGTGTTTGATTCGAATCATCGAGCAAGTCCTTTTCCGCATACAATGTCCTCATCTCATTACATCACGAATGAACACCCATCTCAAGCCCGAAACCCTTCCGGTCGCGTGCGGAAAAACTCCCGAAGGAAAAATTGAATTACTATGACCCATATTGATTTTATAACCTTATTTGCCTGACAGGATGCTTGACCTCTCAAAGCGGTTTCGCTATGCTTTTTCAACCTGCCCCATTCAACCCTCCAGAACAAGGAGCACTCCATGACACGGCGTTTATTTCTTCTGGGATCACTTCTGATATCACTGGCTTTGGCCCAAGGCACTTGGGCGGCGGAATCCTCGTTTGTCCGCATACCCTCCACGCTTTTTGGCCCCACCGGGCTTCTGATTACCCAGTCCACGGACACATTGGACCCGGGGGC
>JBHHXB010000043.1:0-14701 GCA_046756825.1 Nitrospiria bacterium
CGGCATCCCGCGATCAGCCCCAGAAACCCTTCTTTCGGAATCGGGAAATGCTGAATCGCATCCGCAAGCGCGCGGGTGATGGGGTGCGTGGGCCGCTGCCGGTAGCAGCGATCCAACTCATCTTCCCAGGATTGGAGCAAGGTTTCGAGCGGTTCATCCTGATGCTCATCGACAATATCGTCCGCGTAACGGCAAAAGGCATAGACGGCATAAATCGCCCTGCGTTTGGTTTCAGGCAAAAAGCGGAAACCGACCGAAAAGTGCGGCCCGCTCCGCTCCGTGAGTGTCTTGCAGTAGGCGTAGGCTTCGGACAGAGCGTCCTTCATTTGACCGCCACAATCTTTGAAGGCCCCGATTCTCCCATTTCCGGCCCCAGCGGGGTTTGGGCGGAGGCGGATGGTTTTTCCCGGCACCAGTGCTCCGGCAGACGGTGAAAACAGCGTGTTTCCGTTTTCCAAAACCGTTTGATCCACGGGAGAAGCAGGCGCTTCCACGGCGCGGGCCGGTGCCATTTTTTTAGATAAGTTTGAAGATCGCCCCGCCCCGCCCGTTTCACAAAGGATGAAAGCCCCCGGTTGCCGCCGGCTTCGTAGAGATAGCGGTTCACCAAACTCGTTTCCTGGGCCTGCCCCACCTCCTTTTTCCAGAGCGTGTCATAGTTTTTATGCTGAAGGATGCTCTGCGCCGCCGCATAGCCCGTCTTCATCGCATAGCGAATACCGAGACCAAACAGATAATCCTGAAATCCGCCCGCCTCGCCAATAAAGGTATTTTTGCGATCCACGGCGGATGATTTCAGGCAAAAGTTCATATAGGAGTAACCGTATTTCGGGTCATGAATGGAAAAGGGGGCAATATATTGAAAACGCTCCAGCGCCCGCTCAAAACAGGTTTTGATGCCGTCAAAATCACGGGTGATCGCGCAACCGAATGTGGCACGGCCGTCGAGCACAAAGAGATAGCTGTAACCGCCGGGTGAGACATTCATGTCAAACAAAACGGACACTGTATCCGGCAGACCGGTTGAGAAGGTCATTTCCTTCGCCAGGCCGTCGGCGACGGCGGGCCCCGTCGCCACAAGATCCACCGCCTCTTTTTTCATCCGTCGTCCGAAACAAATTTCAGCACCCGCATCCCTTGCTTGCGCAAGCAGACCCATATCCAGACTTTCATTTTCAGACCCCCGAAGAATAAAATAGCCGAAAGGCTGCTGACTTTTGACCTGTTTTGGGCGGAGGTGATGATCATAGAAAACCGCTTCTGAAACCGGCTTGAAAAAAAAGTTGGTTTGAATCCCCATATGATCCAGCATTTGGATAACATCTTCCTGAAAACCGGCGTTTTCGATCACTTGAAAATCACCGATAAAACGCCCGCCGACACAAGTCTTCGCTTCAAAAAGCTCGACGGGATGTCCTGCCTTTGCCAGACAAATGGCGGCGGTCAGTCCCGCCGGGCCTGCGCCCGCGATTTTGATTGCCCTCGGGTGTTTAAACCCCATACGGTTATTCCTGAATCAAGTGGTTCGGGTGGGTTGCAGCATTAAATTTTCCCGGAGTCTATCGAATAAAACAGGACGTGTCAAACCGCACAAAGACGGGCTGGCGTATCAAGATCAAGCACAAAAGAGGCTCAGGATTCCCCGGTGAAATCAATGGGATTCAGCCTTCGAAGACTCGGTAAAACACGGTTTTTTATGCATCAGAACCTCTCATCTGCTTTGTTGTAAAACCTCTGTGACTTGTTTATACTTAAAAAGAGAGCGCAAAAACAGCGCATCACTTTTATTAATGAAGGGAGAGGTTATGTTGAATGGGACTAGGTTAATGATCCCCAAATTTGTGATCGCCATCATGCTTTTGCTGCCCGCCGTGCCAATGGAAGTCAGGGCCGCCGATATAGAAAAAGGGTATGAACTGATCGAGCTTTTTCAATCCACATTTATTGATATCGCCGAGAGAGTCAAACCCGCCGTCGTAAACATTTCACCGACCACGGCCGGACCGCCCGCTCCCAGACCTCAGCGCCCCAGAGGCGGCCCCCGCGAAGCCCCGCCGGGTTCCGGCTCGGGCGTCATCATTGATAAAACAGGCTATATTGTCACAAATAATCACGTCGTCGGGAGCGCTTCTGTTGTGGAAGTCCGGCTTTCGGATAAAACAAAATTCAAGGGCACGGTCATCGGGAAAGACCCGGATACCGACCTCGCGGTCGTTAAAATCGAGTCGGATCACGACCTTCCCTTTGTCAAACTCGGCGACTCTTCAAAAGTGAAAGTGGGTCAATGGGTCATCGCCGTCGGCAACCCCTTCGGCCTGGACCGGACAGTCACCGTCGGCGTCATCAGCGCGCTGGGACGGGAAAACGTCAATCTGTCGCGATACGAAGACTTTATTCAAACGGACGCGTCAATTAACCCGGGGAATTCCGGGGGACCGCTCTTCAATATTCGTGGAGAAATCGTCGGCATCAATACCGCCATTATTAACTTCGCACAGGGCATCGGGTTCGCCATCCCGTCGAACATGGTCCAGTCCGTGACAAGCCAACTCCGGGACAAGGGTCGTGTCAGCCGAGGCTGGCTGGGCGTGGGCATTCAGCCTTTAACCGAGGAGCTCGCGCAAAAATTTGGCGTGGAAGAAGGGAAGGGTGTCCTCATTAACGAAGTTTTTGAGGGAGATCCGGCCTCCAAAGGCGGGATCCAGCCCGGAGACATCATCCTTTCAGTGAATGAACAGACCGTGGACACACCCAACACGCTGGCCCGTGTGATCGCGGGATACATTCCCGGTGACAAGATTGACATCGGCGTACTCCGCGATGGGGAACGTATCAAACTTGTCATCGAATTGGTTGAACGAAAAGACGATGCCGTGACGGCCTCAATCCCTCGGGAGACGAAACGATATCTCGGATTAACCGTCGGAGACATTACCGATGAGCTCGCCCTTCAATATAAATTGAAGGAAGGAGATGAAGGGGCCTTGATTACCGAAGTCGAAGAAAACAGCGTCGCCGGAAAGGAAGGGCTCAAAGCAGGCGATCTCATTAAAGAAGTCAACCGTCAGAAAATCAAAGGGAAGAAAGACTTCAATAAAATCATGAAGGGCACAAAAGAGACCGAGACGATATTAATGCGCGTCACACGTGAAGGCCGCGCGTTCTTCATCGTTTTAAAACCAGGCTCCTCTGAATAGTTCGAATAAAGAAACTTAAACCAAAAGCGCCCTTCGAAATATTTCGAAGGGCGCTTTTGGTTTAATGTACTGGATAATGGAGTAGTGTTCGAGAAATACCGAAAAAAGGCGAGAAATTTCCCGGCCTACTTTATCGCTTTTAATGTTCTAATGTAGTGAATCACGGTCCAGGCTTCTTCTTCTGAAATCATCCGCGGGGCATATGCGAACATCCCGGTGCCTTCCACGCCATGCTTGATGGACCAAAACATTTCGCCGTCTTTTCGGAGCAGGTGAAAATTGGGATCGGTTAAGTCGGTGGGTTTGGGCGCCAGGAGGACACCGGCCTGCCCGTCGCCCTTTCCCGTGTCGCCATGACACACATGACAATTGCCCTTCCCATGATAAATTTCATCTCCCTTTTGCACAGCTTCCCTGGAAAACAGGATCGGGTTTTCAATACGCCGCGCCTCTTCCGGCGCCCGGGGACGGGACAATGAAAAAGTCATCACGGTTTGGTCAACTTCCGGAGGAGCAATGGCCGCCGTAAAAATGTGGATTATCGCGGAAAAACCGACAACCATCGATAACAAAATAAGAACAATACGTCCGTGTCCCATCTTTTCCCCTCAATTTAAAAACAAAACGTAGCCTAAAACCGTGCCCTGACCTTTGCTTTTTCCCAGAGACGATTCATTTCATCCAGAGAAAGCGAGTCTAATGTGACGCCTTCCGCCTCCGCTTGAGACTCCATATCCTGAAAGCGTTCTGTAAAGCGAGTCATCGCCCCCCGCAGGGCATCTTCCGAATTCACTTTTAAAAACCGGGCATAATTCACAATGGAAAAAAGCAAGTCCCCCAATTCGCTTTCGATACGGGCTTGCTCGCCGCCGTCAACGGCCTCTTCCAGCTCGCCGAGCTCTTCGTCTATTTTTAATCGAACGGGGGCGGCATACGGCCAATCAAAACCGACCCGTGCCGCCCGCGACTGGATTTTCTGTGCACGCAACAGCGCGGGCAAGGCAAGCGGCACGCCGTCCAGCGCGGATTTTCGATGATGGTTTCCGGGCTCGCTTTTTTTGAGGTCCTCCCAGCGCGCCAAAACATCGGCACTGTCTATTTGTTGACCCTCTCCATTTTTCGTAGCGCGAGAATTCTTTGAAAAAACATGGGGATGCCGGTGAATCATTTTATCCACGATGGCCGTCAAAACGGCTTCAATATCAAAAACCCCGTTTTCTTTTGCGATTTGAGCATGAAAGATGACTTGAAACAAAAGATCGCCCAACTCCTCCTTGAGCGACGCCGCACGGCCCGACTCGATGGCTTCGAGCACTTCATAGGCCTCTTCGAGCACGTAAGCCTTGAGCGTGTGATGATCCTGCTCGCGATCCCAGGGACAGCCGTCTTCCCCGCGAAGACGCGACATCACCGCCACCAGGCGATCAAAGGTCTCAGACATGTGTTTTCCCGACGCACTCTATAATCGTCATGCAATTCATTGATTCGTCGTCACGATGGGTGCGATCTTTTCATTCAAATCCGGCCTGTCGCGAAGGTCGGCAACAACAGCACGGGCTTCTTCTTCTGTTTCGTATGGCCCCATACGAACCCGATAGAGCGATCCATCACCGGTTTGAACTGATTTAACAGTCACATCGGGATAAAATCGGGCCACTTGCGCCTTCAAGCGCAAGGCATTTTCCTGCACTTGATAGGATCCCAGTTGGACAAAAAATGCTTTTTCGATCCTTGATGCCGGGAGAAAAATCGGCGCGCGCCCGATCACCTCTAACTCGACTTTCGTAATGCCCCGATCCACAAAACCCAGAAGCCGGGCCGCCCCGTAAGAAAGATCAAGGATACGCCCCTGGACAAAGGGGCCGCGATCGTTCACTCTCACCTTGATGCGATTACCCGTTTCCACGTCGGTCACCAGTAACAGGGACCCCATCGGCAGGGATCGATGGGCCGCGGAGACATCGAACATATCATAAATTTCGCCGCTCGCCGTTGTCCGGCCGTGAAAATCCTTCCCATACCACGAGGCAAGACCTGTTTCTCGGTAGCCGATGCGATGCGGCTTCTGCTTTAAGGGAACAGCGCACGCGGCAAATAAAGCTGCGAGGGCCACAATGGAGACGGTTTGAATGGCTGATTTCAACAAGGCGTTCTCCTCTGCTTGCGCGCGATCAAGCATTACGCCATCAGAAGCGCCGTAAGCCCGCAAACCAGACAAAGCATCATTAAGTGGTCCGGCATGACATTGGATTGACTCGCTGTTATGGGATGCGAAAAGGCCTTCTCTGGCGCTTCGGGTGAGGCGGAGTCCGTTCCGCTCACTGTTTGCAACCCTCTGAAGGTCATGTAGACGGAGATGAGAGACATGACACAAATCGCGAAATAACGAATCGCATTCCAAGGGGTGAGGTTTTCCCATCGCCAAAATTTGATCACGCCGGTGGCGATCAAGGCCCCGGCGCAGACGAGGGTTGTGCGATTGAACTGCTTTGAAACCTCACTGATGAGGAGGTGATTGATCGGATGGGATAAGGTCGATTTAAACAGCACCGGGGTCACGATGCCCCGAATCATCACGATACCTCCCACCCAAACAGAGAGGGCCAGGAGATGAATGAATTGAACGCCCATGAAATAAAAATTGGGGATGGGCGTTTCCATTTACCGCGTATTTTCCGCGTTCGCCCACAGACCGCGCTTTGCGGTCCATGCCATTTCCTCGAGTGACCAAAACCGGATGCGGTGCTTCATAAAGAGTGACGGGGTCTTGGTTTTCGCCAGCCCTTCTTTCAGAAGCTCTTCGTTCACGAGGACTTTATCGACATAAACATAGGCCAGAAGACGACCGAATTTGTCATGCCGCTGAACCGGATCGACCTCAATCAGGACTTCCTTGCCCGCAACCATTTTCTGGTTGAATTTCGCGGCCTCTTCCGCGAAAGGCTCGGGATCATAAACCCAGGCATTATCGATTTTTCGTTTGAGTTCAGGGGTGTCAATCCCGATATATCGAATGAGCGTCCCGTCCTTGATGCGAATCGTGTCGCCGTCGATCACACTAATCACCCGGGATTTAAACAGATCCTCACTGGACGTCTCTTCGGCGTAAACCGGTGCGATGAGAGAAGAGAGCACGATGGCGATGGAGAAAAAATACGGGGCGAATTTAAAAAATGAGGAGATTGAAATACCTTGTTTTAATTGTTTCATTGATTTTAAGTCCTGTTTCTTGGGGAACCCTGGATTTAATCCAGGGTTCCTGATGTTTCTTCCTGGTCGATCCATTTACCGAGGACTTTCTTTTGCGCATCCTCAAGGTCAACGAATCGAATGCCCACGCCTTCGGAGGCGTAGCCGGATTTATCATAGCGTTTTTTCCAAACCACTTCGCTCATGCAGCGTACGGTTGTTTTATTGTCCGGAAGCACAAACTCAATGGGGAAGCAGTCTCCAATGTTCAGCGGCTCGCTTGGAGAAAAAAAAAGGCCGCCTTGACTCACATTTTCCGTCTGCGCCAAAAAAATCTTGTTGGAATGCTTTCCCTGAATCTCTAAAACAAGGAAAGGCGCCCGGACATGTTTTCTTCGATCCAAACCACTTCTTGCTTCTTCAGTCACGATGATTCCTTTCCCCCGCCCCCCGCATTTCAGTGCCTGACTATATCAATTTCGCCTTTTCGGGTCAACAATCAGAAAAGCGCGCAACATACGGACAACGAACAAAAAAACGTCTACCGCTCTTCAACAAATGCGAGAAAAGCAATGTTCCGCGCGCGTTTAATCGCCCGGGTCAGTTGTTTTTGATGCGATGTGCAGTTTCCCGAAATGCGCCGGGGGATAATTTTTCCGCGCTCCGTCAAAAAAAACTTCAAAATAGAGGCTTCCTTGTAACTGATATCCGTCTTTTTTTCCGCGCAAAACCGGCAGATGCGTCTGCGGCTCGTGTACTTCTTTTCCACTCAATTTCTCCTAATCATGTCTTGATCATTATTGGGGAGGCTAAAACGGCACATCCTGGCTGTCTTCACCGCTGGCGTAAGCGGCTTGGCCTTCGCTACGCGGCTCCGTTTGCTTTTTAGACAAAAACCGGACGGATTCCGCGACCACCTCGTGACGGCTGTTTTTTCGTCCGTCTTCGGATTCCCATCGCCGCTGCTGAAGACGGCCATCCACGATCACGCCCTGTCCCTTTGAAAGGTATTGCCCGCAGTTCTCACCCTGTTTTCCCCACACGACGATGTCAATAAAACAGACCTCCTCCTTCATCTCATCGCCCGCTTTATACCGGCGGTTGACGGCCAGGCCGAAATTGGCGACAGCGGTCCCGCTGGGCGTGTATCGAATTTCAGGGTCCTTCGTCAAATTCCCCATCAAAATCACCTTATTGAAACTGGTCATCTCCAACCCCTGGATTCACGGCCGCGATACGAATAGGCCTTGTCTTCCCGAACGGGCTGGCTTTTTCCGAGATTTTCCGGGTCAATGCGGACATTCATAAACTTGATGATGGACTCTGTAAAGCGATAGGTCCGCTCAAGTTCGGTAATCGTGTCTCCCGTGCCCTTAAAGTGCACGAGCACATAGATCCCCTTCCGCTCTTTCTGCACTTCGTACGCCAGTTTTTTCTTGCCCCAATTGTCGGAGGACACCACCTCGCCCCCTTTTTCCTCGATAATCGACTTCAGCTTTTCTAAAATGCGGTCGATGTCCTCATCGGACAACGTGGGCTTGGTGATAAAGACAGACTCGTAAGGATTTAAAATAAGACGTTCTGATGTTTCTGTTTCGACAGCGCTCGCGCTGGACGATGCTTTACTACTCAATATATCCCTCCCGGATAAAGCCCCATGAACCAACATGAGGCGAGGACAATAAAAAAACAGACTAAAAACTTTGGATTTTTAGCATACTTGAGGAGTCACCGTCAATCTCGGATTTTCGCGCCTCCCCAAACACGACGCGGGCCGGTGCGCAGACCACCACTTCCTTCGCGCCCGCTTTCATCAAAGTCCTGGCCCCTTCTTTCAAGGTCGCCCCTGTCGTGTACACATCATCCATCAGCAACACCTTTTTCCCAGCAATGCGATTCGGGTCAGGGACGACAAAGGCGCGATGCAGGTTCTTTTTGCGCTGTTTTTTTGAAAGACCGACCTGAGCCTCGGTTTCACGAATCCGCGACAGCGCATCCAAACTGAAAACCCACCCCATCCGCCGCGAAATCTCCTTCGCCAGTACAAGCGCTTGATTAAATTCACGGGAGCGAAGCCGTGAAACATGCAAGGGGATGGCTGTCACAAGATCCACCTCTATTTTATTGAGATCCTCCATCAATAACGCAACGAGATGTGGAACAAGGCCGGTTCGCTTGTGATATTTCAACAAACGAATGGCCCGCACCATGACGCCTTCGTAACGGTACGGGGTAACGGCATGGGCAAAAGAAGGCGGGTCTTCCCGGCAATCGCCGCAAACATGGCCCGGACTGTGCGACAAAGCGGCATCGGACTGAAAAGGCGCGGCACAAACGGGACAAGCAGGCGAGCTCAACCGCGGAATTGTCTGCCAGCAAGGGCCGCAGAAAAATATATTTTCGGACGGGGACGGCTTTCCATTGGAGCGAATGGGTAATTCACAGTGACGGCAGATTGCCGGGTAAATCAAATTAAGAAGATGCTGAAAGAAAACACCCGCCCTACCCGCGCCGGACATAGTAAAGCACGCCACCCGTGCCCGCCACGACACCGACACCGATCGTGATCAACATCATTTGCCAGAAAACGAGCGACCCGCCCTTGATCACGATGAGCACCATGATCGCCGAAAAACCACCCCAGGCAAACCACCATCCAAAATATTTTGCCTTTTTCTTCGCCGCGGAAGACATCGAAAGAAGGGCTCCTCCCTTTACAGCCACGATACCCAGTACCGCCCCGAGTGTATCAATGCCAACATCGACCAAACTCCCCGAACGAGACGCAAGGAAGGCATGATGCAGCTCGTCCAGGCCAGCATAACCCACTGAAATCAGAAGCGCAAACAAAACAGGCCGCGGGATCCGTCGGCCATGGCCTCTACTGAAAACAAAGAGCCAAAGCGCGGCGAGTACCCCGTATTCAATAAGATGGGCCGATTTGCGAATCACGAGCAGCGCGCTGGTTCGCTGTGTTTGAGAAAATTCAGGAAAAATAAAACGCAGAACCGGCATAAAGAAGCTCTGCGTGTTTTGCATCGAACCGATGTCCGTCGAAAACACAAACATCAATATCATCCAAACAAGGGGGACGGCGTAAGGCTTCATGGAGTTTGTGGCGGCGATTCGATGGGTTCGTCAAAAAACACCCAGCGCATCAATCTTTTGGAGATGTCCGAAATCACCGCCGCCTGCTGCGCGGCCATGAAGGAAAAGGAGAGGTCGGGGATCGCCAGGATCTCCGCAATATCATTACCAAATTTATAAGCGGGCGCCATGCGCGCATCCTCAAAATTCGGATTTTGATAACGCAGGTAATCCACGAAACTGTCCTCTGCAGGGAGTACGCCGTACATTTCATAGTGCAGCGCATCGGTCAGCGCGCCCGGATAAGGCCCCTCCGGATAAATAGACGAAAGCTCCCGAAAAAAAGAGACCAGCATCAGGCTCGTGACCTTGCGCAACATACGCGCACTTTTTTCCTCATTCATTTCTTCGGAAAGGGAGCGCCCGTACTGCGCGTCATATTCCTCGAATTGGCTGAGCAAGGTTTTGTGGAGCAGGTAGGCCCCGCCTTCTTCATAGGTTTCCGAAAGCTTCGGAAGCAAATCCGCCATTTTCCCGACATCGGCATCAAACGCGCCCTCGGAGCGGTAAAGGGTATTGAGGGCAGGGTTTGCGTATTTCGGTTTTTGAAAGATATTTTTAAAAAAGTTCATGCTTTATGTCTTTAAAAATAAAGCCTGAACTATACAGGAAGGATGATCAGATCGACAAGCAAGGGCGATCAACAGCAAAAATGTCGGCCAAATGAACGTCATGAGTGCCCCTTGAATTGCCGCATCCTTTTGCCTATACTCCTGCCAGATTGCGGACGAATATCTTGGGGGTGTCATGGGTCAAATTAAAAGGGCGATATTAAGCACTTATAACAAGGAAGGGGTTGTCGATTTCGCCTTAGGCTTGCAAAGCCTCGGCGTCGAGCTGCTTTCGACCGGCGGCACGTACCGGCTGCTCTTCGAAAAAGGCATTCCGGTGCAGGAGGTGTCCGATTACACGGGCTTTCCTGAAATGCTGGGCGGCCGGGTCAAGACCCTCCATCCCCTCATCCACGGCGGCATTTTAGGGAAAAGGGACGATGAAATGCACCGGCAAGAAATGTCCGAAAACCAAATCGAGCCCATCGACCTTGTCGTCGTCAACCTGTATCCCTTTAAAGAAACCATCGCCAAGCCGGATGTCAAACTGGATGAGGCCATCGAGCAGATTGATATCGGCGGCCCGACCATGCTGCGCTCCGCCGCGAAAAATTATAAAGACGTCGCCGTCGTCACTGATCCAAGGGACTACACCGCGATTTTAGGTGAAATGAAAAGTCAGGGGGGCGGGCTTTCAGAAGAGACCCGTTTTTCACTCGCCAAAAAGGTGTTTGAGCGTACCTCGGATTACGATAAAGCGATCTTCTCTTATCTTGACCATTTGAGTGAGAAGGAAGAGGAGGTATTTCCCGACACCCTCAACCTTCAATTCAATAAAGTGCAGTCGCTGCGCTACGGTGAAAATCCGCATCAACGGGCGGCCTTTTACCGCATCGTCTCACAGAAAACCATGACGGAAGGCTTCAAGCAGCGCTGGGGGAAGGAGATGTCCTACAACAACTTCCTGGACATGGATGCCGCCTTTGAACTGGTTCGCGGATTTCAAGAAACCGCAGCCGTCGTTGTGAAGCACAACAACCCCTGCGGCGTCGCCACAGGCAACACGCCGGCGGAGGCCTATCGAAAAGCACGCGCCACGGATCCCGTTTCCGCCTTTGGCGGCGTCGCGGCCTTCAACCGCACCATCGATCTTGAAACGGCGGAGGAAATTACCTCGACTTTCATGGAAGTCGTCATCGCTCCCGCCGTCGAAGAAAGGGCCATGCCGGTTTTTCAAAAGAAAAAGGGGCTTCGCATCATTGTGTCAGGTGAAACTTCCGTCGGAAAACCGGAAACCGAACGGCTGGATTTGCGTCCGCTGACGGACGGCGTCCTGGTTCAGGAGCATGACATCAAAATCATCTCGGACCCGGAATCCCTGAAAATCGTCAGCCGCCGCGCGCCCACGGAAGATGAAATGTCCGCCATGCTTTTTGCCTGGCGGGTCTGCAAATCCGTCAAATCCAATGCCATTGTCTTCGCAAAACCGGGGCAGGCCGTCGGCATCGGGGCCGGGCAGATGAGCCGTGTCGATTCCGTGAAGCTGGCGACCATGAAGGCGCAATTGCCGACGCAGGGCTGCGTCATGGCCTCTGATGCCTTTTTCCCATTTCGAGACGGGATTGATGCGGCCAAAGCAGCCGGCATCACTGCCGTGATTCAACCGGGCGGGTCCATCCGGGATAATGAAATCATCGACGCCGCGAATGAACTTGACTTGGCCATGGTCTTTACGGGTATGCGGCATTTCAAACATTGATCCCGTTTCCCGGTGAGATCCAATCCGATTGGTCTTACATGATTCTTATTGAAAGGAAGTCTTAAATGAAGGTCTTGGTCATCGGCGGCGGCGGGCGGGAACATGCGCTGGTGTGGAAAATCGCCCAAAGTCCGCTTGTCACGCAGCTGTTTTGCGCACCGGGGAATCACGGTATGCGCGCCCATGCCGAATTGATTCAGATTCCTGTGAATGACATTGACCGTCTGGCTTCATTCGCTAAAATCCGCGGCATCGATTTAACCGTCGTCGGCCCCGAACTTCCTCTGTCTCTTGAAATTGCGGACCGCTTTCATGCGCTTGGGCTTCGCATTTTTGGACCCACACGCGCCGCTGCTGAAATTGAAACAAGCAAGGTCTTCTCAAAAATGCTCATGCACAAATATCAAATCCCGACCGCAAAATCAGAAGTCCTCTCCCTGCATGAGGCGTATGAGCAGGTTTCTTCGATGTCCATGCCGATCGTATTAAAAGTGGACGGACTGGCCGCCGGGAAGGGGGTCGTGATCGCCAATAATCGGGAAGAAGCTGTCGCGGGGCTTGACCGTTTTAAGAACATGGGGGACGCCGCCTCCAGAATCATCGTCGAGGAATGCCTTGAAGGAAAGGAAATTTCTTTTTTCGCCGTCACGGACGGAAGGCACGCCATCCCCGTAGGCTCGGCGCAGGATCATAAACGCGTATTCGACGGAGACCGCGGCCCGAATACGGGCGGCATGGGTGCTTTCTCGCCTTCGCCGCTTGTCACGCCCGATATCGAAAAAGAAATCATGCGCACCATCATCCATCCCACGCTTGAGGCGCTTTCAAAAGAGGGGTGCCCCTATCTCGGCATCCTTTATGCGGGTTTGATGCTCACGAAACAAGGGATTTATGTGCTTGAATTCAACGCACGCTGGGGAGACCCGGAGGCACAGGCTATGCTTCCGAGGATGGAGACCGATTGGGTGGAGGTCATGGAGGCAACGCTGGACGGACGGCTTTCGGAAGTTAATATCCGATGGAAACCGGGCGCATCGGCCTGCATCGTGCTGGCGAGCGAAGGGTATCCGGGAAACTATCGAAAAGGGGATGAGATCAGTGGCTTAGAGCAGGCACTCCCCTCAGATGTCACCGTGTTTCACGCAGGCACTCGCCTTTCAGATGAAGGATGGGTGACCTCGGGCGGAAGGGTTCTCGGGGTGACGGCATTTGGGAAAAACCTTTCCGACGCACGGGATCAGGCCTATATCACGGTAAAAGACATTTCTTTTTCGGGCATGCATTATCGCACCGATATTGGAAAAACTCCCTGACTTTACGCCGTCTTTTTCAATCCACACTTCCTTGTAACACTTTACTACGACGATGAAAAACATAATCGCAGTCGACCCGCAAAACCCGGATCCGTCTATCCTCACAAAAGCTGCATCCATCATCCAAAACGGCGGCATTGTCGCCCTTCCCACGGACACCTTCTACGGTTTGGCGGTCAACCCTTACAATCCGACGGCTGTCGAACGCCTGTTTCAAATCAAGGGACGGCATCCCTCAAAACCTGTCATTCTTCTCATTGACCACGTTTCAAAGCTCGAGCAGCTGATCGAAAAAGAAAGCTGCTCGCCGCTCGCTGAAGCAATCATGGAACGGTTTTGGCCCGGCCCATTGACCTTGGTCTTAAAGAAAAACGCTTTTTTAAACAAACGGATCACCGGGGGCACGCAGGGCATCGGCATCCGCCTGCCGGATGCCGCCATTCCAATCGGCGTCATTGGACGCACGGGCCTTCCCGTCACGGCGACCAGCGCGAACCGCTCGGGCGAAAAACCCGCGACAACGGCGGGGAAAATCAAGCAAACCTTCGGTACGGCGCTAGATTTGATTCTGGATGGCGGTGCATGTGAAGACATCCCTTCAACCCTGTTAGACCTAACAGGCCTCAGACCCACTATCCTAAGGGAAGGGAAAATCACGTCTTCGATATTGGAGGCTTTTATCTAGCAAACAAAAAAGGCCCCACCCATTCATGATGGGTGAGACCTTTTTTAATCCGGCAACATCCTACTTTCCCACACCCTCGCGGGTGCAGTATCATCGGCCCTGAAGGACTTAACTTCCGTGTTCGGGATGGGAACGGGTGTGACCCCTTCGGTATCGTCACCGAAAACTGTATTACGCTCTAAATTGCATCGTCAGCTTTTATTACATTAACAAGCAAAACAAGACCAAATCTGCCAGAAGCAAATAATGAATGTTAAGCCGCACGGTCTATTAGTACGGGTCAGCTTCACGCCTCACAGCGCTTCCACACCCCGCCTATCAATCCTGTCGTCTACAGGAGACCTTCAGTGTCTTGCGACAGGGAAATCTAATCTTGGGACAGGTTTCCCGCTTAGATGCTTTCAGCGGTTATCCTTTCCGAACATGGCTACCCGGCGATGCCCTTGGCAGGACAACCGGCACACCAGAGGTCCGTTCAACCCGGTCCTCTCGTACTAGGGTCAACTCCCCTCAAATTTCCTACGCCCACAACAGATAGGGACCGAACTGTCTCACGACGTTCTGAACCCAGCTCGCGTACCGCTTTAATGGGCGAACAGCCCAACCCTTGGGACCTGCTTCAGCCCCAGGATGCGATGAGCCGACATCGAGGTGCCAAACCGCGTCGTCGATGTGAACTCTTGGACGCGATAAGCCTGTTATCCCCGGCGTACCTTTTATCCGATGAGCGATGGCCCTTCCACACAGAACCACCGGATCACTAAGCCCTACTTTCGTATCTGCTCGACTTGTAGGTCTCGCAGTTAAGCTCTCTTTTGCCTTTACACTCGATGGCTGATTTCCGACCAGCCTGAGAGAAC
>JBHHXB010000044.1:0-14541 GCA_046756825.1 Nitrospiria bacterium
CACGAAGAGGAAGAAGGGTGTTGAGCCTTAAGCGGAGAGGTGTTCGAAGTCGGAGATTTCCTCCTTCATGTATTTTTTGAGTTTTTTGAGTAAATTTGCTTCGATTTGGCGCACCCGCTCTTTCGAGATCTCATATCTTTGCGCGAAGGTGTCCAATGTTTTTGGGGGCTCCGACAAAATACGCTCCGAGAGAATTTCAATTTCGCGTGTATTTAATCGTTTGGAAAAAGCCCGGAGCTTTTGATGAAAGAGGGATTTAAGTTGCTTTTTCCCCAGGCTTTCTTCCGTGCCTTCCTGGTGTGAGGGCAAAAGATCGCCGTAAGCGGATTCTTCGTTGTCCCCCACAGGCATACTCAGAGAGACCTCATGACCTTCGAGCCGCTGGGTCATTTCAATGACTTCCTTTTCCTTGACTTCGAGTTGGTCCGCCAGGAGTTTTGGTGTCGCGACCATGCCGCGTTTTTCAAGGGCTTCCCGCTCCTTTGAAAGCCGGAAAAAGAGTTTGCGCTGAACTTCGGTCGTCCCGATGCGGACCAGCCGCCAGTTCTGCAGGATGTATTTTAAAATATAGGCACGAATCCACCACGCTGCGTAGGTCGCGACCCGGGCGTTTTTATAGGGGTCGTATTTTTTGACCGCCTGCATCAGGCCGACATTGCCTTCCTGAATCAAGTCCATCGTGTTAAATGGCAACCGTTTGTACTCTAATGCAATGGACACGGAGAGACGCAGGTGTGACAAGATCAATTGTGTGACGGCGTCCAGATCGCCTTTTTCTCTGAAGCGCACGGCCAGCGCATGTTCCTCTTCCCGGCTTAAAAAGGGGTATTTTCTGATCTCCGCGAGATAGCCGTGAAGAGGGTCGTAGGTGGAGAGCGCCCGCTGGTCAATCCGGGGCGGTATCTCGGGGTCGTGCTCTTGATGGGGGATTTCTACTATTTCTTTCATCCTTAAAAACAGGTTCGGGGTATTCTTGCAGGTGTTGTTTTTCGTTTCAAAATAGCGTATTGCCCTTTGATGTTCAAGCCATTTTCCCAAAGGGGTCTTCCAACTATTTAACATGGATTTAACATGGATTTAACCGTTTTCAAATATTTGTCGTGTAAACTCACTCTTGACTTAAACGATTTTTAATAGAAGACGTTGGAGGGAAGACAATGAAAAAGGGAGGGAAGACAATGAAAAAGGCGGCACTGATTCTTATTTTTGTGATGGGTTTTTGGGGGACGGGATGGGCTAAAAGGGCTGTGGTCAAAATAGACGGTTCGAGCACAGTCTTCCCCATTACGGAGGCAGTGGCCGAGGAATTTCAGGCGGTGAACCGCCGGGTAAGGATCACCATTGGTGTTTCGGGAACCGGTGGCGGGTTTAAGAAATTTTGCGCCGATGAAGTGGATATCTCCAATGCGTCCCGTCCGATCAAGCCATCTGAGGTAAAAATGTGCGCCGCCAAGGGCGTGGAATACATCGAGCTGCCTGTGTCCTATGACGGCATCGCCATCGTTACAAATAAAAGAAACAACTGGGTAAAGAGTTTGACTGTGAAAGAGCTTAAGCAAATCTGGGAGCCCGCCGCGCAAGGCAAGGTGATGCGCTGGAATCAAATTCGCACGGACTGGCCCGACAAGGAAATTCATCTTTTCGGGCCGGGGATCGATTCGGGAACCTTCGATTATTTTACCAAGGCTGTTGTCGGAAAAGGCGGCGCGAGCCGGGGGGATTTCACGGCCAGTGAGAACGACAACGTCCTGGTTCAGGGGATATCGACTGATTTGAGTGCCTTAGGTTTTTTCGGCGTGGCCTATTATCAATATAATCAAGACCGCTTGAAGCTCATCCCCGTGGATGATGAGAATGATGAAAACGGCAAAGGGCCGACAACGCCGGACTACGAAAATGTCTTGCAGGGGAAGTACCAGCCGCTTTCAAGGCCGCTTTTTATTTATGTCCGCAAGGCTGCCGCGGATCGCCCCGAAGTGCAACGCTTTATTCAATTTTATATGGAAAACGCGGGGCCGCTTTCAAAAGAGGTGGGGTACATTGCTCTCCCGGACAAGGCCTATGATTTGGCTCAGGGCCGGTTTGAAAAAAGAAAAACCGGCTCGCTTTTTGGAGGCGAAGGAGCGCAGGTGGGCGTTAAAATCGAAGAGCTGCTGAAGAAGTAAACCACGATGAAACGAAACCGGATACGCATATCAGAGCGCCTGGTTGAAGGGGGACTGTTTCTCTCCGCCCTGCTTTCGGTGCTGGTCACTGCGGGCATCGTCGCCGTGCTTATTGTCGAAACGTTGCAGTTTTTCGAGGAAGTTTCACTTTTCGACTTTTTGACGGACACGGAGTGGACACCGCTTTTTTCGGAGAAGCACTACGGCATTCTGCCTCTTTTCGCCGGGACGTTTTTAACGGCGGGCATCGCCATGTCGGTCGCCATGCCCGTGGGTTTGATCAGCGCGATTTATCTGAGCGAATATGCCTCCGCCCGTTTTAGGGCGATTGTCAAACCGCTGCTCGAAGTGCTGGCCGCCATTCCCACAGTGGTGTACGGCTACTTCGCTCTTATTTTTGTGACGCCGCTTTTGCAGAAATTCATCCCGTCACTTTCGGGTTTCAATGCGCTGAGCCCCGGCATCGTCATGGGCATCATGATCATTCCGATCATTTCCTCTTTAAGTGAGGACGCCATGCACGCCGTCCCCGCCGGTTTGAAGGAGGGCGGCTACGCGCTGGGCTCGACGCGCTTGCAGGTCGCGCTCAAAGTGGTCCTGCCCGCCGCCTTTTCGGGGGTGGTTTCGTCGTTCATCCTCGGCATCTCGCGGGCCGTCGGCGAAACCATGATCGTGGCCATCGCCGCGGGGCTTCAGCCGAGATTGACGCTCAATCCCCTGGTGCCGATTGAAACGGTGACGGCCTACATTGTTCAAGTGAGCATGGGGGATACGCCGACCGGCACCATCGAATACAACACGATTTTTGTCGCGGGCATGAGTCTGTTTTTATTGACGCTTGTCTTGAATGTGCTCAGCTTTCTGCTGAGAAAGCGTTTCAGGGAGGTCTACGACTAGCATGAAAAGAAGACAACTTCAGCGGGTCCTGAACACCGCCTTTAAAGTCGTGGGACTTTTGATGACCCTGTCCGGTCTGCTTGTGCTCCTCGTGTTGATTGTGGATGTGTTCATGGATGGTTCCGGGCGTTTGAGTCTGGATTTCATGACCAGCTTCCCCTCGCGCCGCGCGGGCCGGGCCGGCATTTACGCCGCCTGGGTCGGCACGCTTTGGATCGCGGTTTTAACAGCGGCACTGGCCTTTCCCATCGGTGTGGCGGCGGCGACCTATTTGGAGGAGTATGCGCGGAAAAACTGGCTGACGGATCTGATCGAGATTAATATCGCCAACCTCGCGGGAGTGCCTTCCATTATTTACGGCTTGCTCGGCCTGGGTATTTTCGTGCGGTGGATGGATCTGGACCGCAGCATTCTCGCGGGCGGTATGACGCTGGCGCTTCTTGTGCTGCCGGTTGTGATTCTCGCGTCGCGGGAAGCGCTCAGGACGATCCCCAACTCCATCCGGGAAGCATCCTACGCCCTCGGCGCGAGCAAGTGGGAAACCATACGCCACCAAGTCCTGCCCGCCGCCATGCCCGGCATCCTCACCGGGTCGATTTTGGCGATGTCGCGTGCCATCGGCGAAACGGCGCCCTTGATTGTCGTGGGTGCGCTGACCTATGTTGCTTTTTTGCCGATCCCGCCTGTTTCCCTGGAGTTTCCTTTTTTGAATTTCGAGGGGTTTTTCGATCCCTTTTCCGTGCTGCCGATTCAAATCTTTAATTGGGTGTCCCGTCCTCAGCAGGCCTTTGCCGTGAATGCGGCGGCGGGCATTATTGTGTTATTGTTGATCACGTTTGTGATGAATGGGATCGCCGTTTTTCTGCGGCATCGCTTCCAAAAGAAAATCAGGTGGTAAGCATGAACATTGCGTTTAAAGTTGAAGATCTCAATGTGTTTTACGGCGAAAAACACGCCCTTAAAAAAATCAATGTGGAGATTCCCGAAAAATCCGTGACCGCCATCATCGGCCCTTCGGGGTGCGGCAAGAGCACCTTTCTGCGCTGCCTGAACCGCATGAACGAATTGCTGCCCGCCTTCCGCATGGAGGGGGCAATCAAGTATGACGATGAAAATATTTACGCCAAGAAAGTGGATGTCATCGACGTGCGCCGCCGGATCGGCATGGTCTTTCAAAAGCCGAATCCCTTTCCCAAAAGTATTTACGACAACATCGCCTACGGCCTTCGGATTCAGGGGATTAAAAAACGGAGCCGGATTGATGAAATTGTTGAGGAAAGCTTGAAAAAGGCGGCCATTTGGGACGAGGTCAAGGACCGGCTGTCGCACTCCGCACTGGCCTTGTCGGGAGGACAGCAGCAGCGGCTTTGCATTGCCCGCGCGCTTGCTGTCGAGCCGGAGGTTTTGCTGCTGGATGAGCCGACTTCCGCCATCGACCCCATTGCGACGGCGCGGATTGAGGAACTCTTGCGGGAATTGGAGAAAAGTTATACCATCGTCATGGTCACGCACAATATGCAGCAGGCGGCGCGTATTTCCGCCTGGACCGCTTATTTTTTAATGGGCGAGCTGATTGAATTCGATGATACGACGAAAATTTTTACGAATCCGAAAGACAAGCGGACAGAGGACTATATTACAGGGCGGTTCGGTTGACGGCTAAACACACGCAATGTGGATTTTAAGGAGGGAAAATGGCGCGGCGCTTTGAAGAAGAATTGATCGCCCTGAAAGAGAAAATCTTGAAAATGGGGGCCCTGGTTGAAACGCAGATCGCAAATTCGATCAAATGTCTCGTTGAAACCGATCTTTCCCTGGCCCGTCAAACAATTAAGAATGATCACCTGGTCAATGCGATGGATGTGGATATTGACGAGGAATGCATCCGTCTGCTCGCCTTGTACCAGCCGGCGGCGCGCGATCTGCGTTTTATCACGACGGCCATGAAAATCACGACCGATCTCGAGCGCATGAGCGATCTTTCCGAGGATATTTGCGAACGCGCCATCGAGCTTTCACGGGAGCCGCTCTTAAAACCGTATATCGATCTCCCCCGCATGGCCGAGGCGGCCCAGAAAATGGTGCGGGAAACCCTGGATGCTTTTGTGAATCAGGATTCGACGCTGGCGAGGAAGGTGTGCGCGGATGACGCCTTCATCGACGACTTGACCGATCAAATTTTCAGGGAACTGCTTTCATACATGGTTTCGGACAGCGCCACCATCACCCGGGCCATCCGCATCAGTTTTGTTTCAAAGTACATTGAGCGGATCGGGGATCACGCCACAAACATCGCCGAAATGGTCGTCTACCTGGTGGAGGGAAAAATTATCCGCCATACCGTGATCGAGCCGCCGGAATGATTGTTCATTGAACAATTCCCTGGCATCGTAATGTTTTGATGCAACGCGGAAAACGGTCCACAAACGCATCCTTCCTCAGTCTGAATGACGCTTGGCTTGACACGATTGGGCCACTTT
Source organism: Nitrospiria bacterium (assembly GCA_046756825.1). Taxonomy (GTDB): domain Bacteria; phylum Nitrospirota; class Nitrospiria; order SBBL01; family JAADHI01; genus JAADHI01. The sequence continues at coordinate 5,543 of JBHHXB010000044.1, forward strand.
CCTATAATTTCTCGCTTGTGAAAAATGAAGGTGGTGATGGAAATTCAAGTTCAGGACATCCCATCGGAAGGGCTTCATTTATCCTGCGAAGTGGGGCTTGCTGAGTGGGATTTGACAGAAAAAGGGATCAAGTTGCTGGACCCCATTCAGATTCACTTGGATGCGTACTCACATGGCGAAGGAGAGATTTCCTTGACAGGGGATCTTTCGACAAGCATTCAAGCGGAGTGTGTGCGATGTCTCAAGGTCATTCCGTCCCCGGTGCATTCTGATTTTCATCTTGAATATGCCCCGAGACCTGAATTCTCTTCTGATAAAGAGGAGGCCTTGTCCGCCGAGACGCTTGATCTCAATTTTTATGATGGCGGTCAAATTAACATTGATGATGAAATGCAGGGACAATTTTTTCTCTCGATTCCCATGAATACCCTGTGTCATACCAAGTGCCGCGGGCTCTGCCCCCATTGTGGTACGGATTTAAATGAAATTGCCTGCCAATGCCGTCCCGAACCCGTGGACCCGCGCTGGGCCATCTTGAAGAATTTCAAACATAAGGACTAACAGATGCCGAACCCAAAACATAGACATTCCAAAACACGCCGGGATAAAAGACGCACGCATGTCAAATTAAAACCGCCGACAACAGTGCTTTGTCCACAGTGTCATGAAGCCAAGCTGCCTCACCACGTTTGCCTGAGCTGCGGGACCTACAAACGCCGTCAAGTGATTGAAGTCAAAGAGGGGTAACCCTGATTTGTTTTCACCACAACCGGTGGGCCGTCCTGAAATACCGTTCTTCGTGAAGATTAGGCTATGAAAATAGCGATAGATGCGATGGGTGGAGATGATGCGCCGGGCGCGATCGTCGAGGGAACGATTGTTGCCGCCCGCGAATGCGATGTTGCGCCCATCCTTGTCGGGGACGAAACCGCGATTCGCGCCGAACTGTCCAGGCACAATGTCATGGGCCTCCCCATCACCGTTGTTCACGCCTCTCAGCGTGTTGAAATGCACGAGTCTCCCTCATCCGTCATTCGAAAAAAAAGAGATTCCTCGATTTGGGTTGCGACACGGCTTGTAAAGGAGGGCGAAGCGGCCGCTGTCGTCAGCGCGGGGAATACCGGTGCCAGTATGGCCTGCGGGCTCATGAATCTGGGGGCCTTAAGCTGTGTGGAACGGCCCGCGATTCCGACCCCGCTCCCCACCTTGTCCGGCACCGCGATTTTAATTGATGTCGGGGCGAACGTCGATTGCAAGCCGAACCATCTTTTCCAGTTTGCCATCATGGGCCGTATTTACGCCGAGGAGATTTTCGGCCTCACAGATCCGAGGGTGGGCTTGCTCAGTATCGGGGAGGAAGACACAAAGGGCAATGAGCTGACCAAGGAAGTCTTTAAACGCCTGAAGCGAAGCAAGTTGAACTTTATCGGCAATGTCGAGGGACGGGATGTGTATTCCGGCGAGGTCGATGTCATTGTCTGCGACGGCTTCACCGGCAACGTCGCGCTGAAAATATCCGAGGGGCTGTCTGAAGCGATCATTCAGTTTTTAAAACAGGAAATCATGGCCACTACAGTTGGGAAGCTGGGATCCCTGCTCTTAAAACCCTCTTTCGCGCGATTTAAGAAGAAGGTGGATTACGCGGAGTACGGTGGCGCGCCGCTCCTGGGCCTGAACGGGACCAGTATTATTTGTCACGGGCATTCCTCGCCGGACGCCATTAAAAACGCCATTCAAGTGGCGAAAGAGTCCTACCGGCGCGGTGTGACGCGCCACATCCAGGAACAGATCGAAGAACACATGTCTGAACTCCCACAGGAAAGTCTTTGCTGATGCGGGCTCAAATCATCGGAACGGGTTCCTGCGCGCCTGAAAAAATACTCACGAATCACGATCTTGAAAAAACGATCGATACCTCGGACGAATGGATTGCCGGGCGCACCGGTATCCGCGCGCGCCGCATCGCGGGAAAAGACGAGGCGACGTCGGATCTCGCGGTGAAGGCCGCGCAAAACGCGCTGCAACAGGCCGGGATGACGCCATCCGAAGTGGACTTGATTATTGTCGCTACCTCCATGCCGGATATGTTTTTCCCGTCCACCGCCTGCATTGTCCAACACAAGCTCGGCGCAAGCCAAGCCGCTGCCTTTGATCTTTCCGCCGCCTGCTCCGGTTTTGTGTACGCGCTTTCGGTCGGAGAGCAGTACGTCCGCTCCGGCGCGTATCGGCGTGTGCTGGTGATTGGCGCGGAGGTCATGTCGCGTTTGACGAACTGGGAGGATCGAAGAACTTGCGTGCTCTTCGGTGACGGCGCGGGCGCAGTTTTGCTGGCGCCTTCTGAGTCCGATCGAGGCGTACGCTCTGTGCACTTACACACCGATGGCGCACTCTGGGATTTGATTTGCGTGCCGGGCGGAGCCTCCGCCATTCCCCCTTCGGAAAAAGTGCTGATCGAGCACCTCAACACCATTAAAATGAAGGGCAGCGAAACATTCAAAATCGCTGTCAGAAACCTTGAGCAAGTGGCCTTGGAGGCGCTTCGGGCCAACGGTATGACGGTTTCCGACGTGTCGTGGTGCGTGCCGCACCAGGCCAATATCCGCATTCTCAAGGCCGTCGGCCAGCGTCTGGGCCTGCCGCAGGACAGGATGATTGTGAACATTGACCGCTACGGCAACACCTCCGCCGCCTCCATTCCGCTCGCCTTGGACGAGGGGGTGAGGGACGGCCGGATCAAAGACGGCGATATGCTGCTGTTTCTTGCCTTCGGGGGTGGCCTGACATGGGGCGCGGCTATGGTGCAATATTAAATTTGAAGTGAGAAGGAGGTTCTATTGGACAAACAGTTTTTAGAGGGCTGGGCCCTGATTTTGGGGGCGTCCAGCGGTTTTGGGGAAGCGGCTGCGCTGGCATTGGCCGAATCGGGGATGAACATTATCGGCGTGCACCTCGACCGGAAAGGCACCCTGCCCAACGTGGCGCGTATTACCGAAGATATTGAAAAGTCGGGCCGCCGCGCTCTGTTCTTTAATATGAACGCGGCCAGCGTTGAGAAACGTGCCGAGGTGCTCGAGCGGCTCGAAGCGGAAGGGATCACCGTTCGTGTGCTCGTGCATTCCTTGGCCTTCGGGTCACTCAAGCCCCTGATCGCTGAAGATGAGCGCGCGGCCATCAGCCGGTCCCAGTTGGAGATGACCCTGGACGTTATGGCAAACAGCCTCGTGTATTGGACGCAGGACTTGGTGCGCAGAGACCGCTTTGAGCGAGGCGGGCGGATTTACGGGCTTACCTCGGCGGGTGGCACGCGTGTCTGGCCGTCGTACGGGGCGGTTTCCGCCGCGAAGGCGGCCCTGGAATCACATGTGCGTCAGCTTGCCCTGGAGCTTGGGCCGAAGGAAATTTCGGTCAACGCCCTGCGCGCGGGTGTCACGGACACCCCGGCCTTGCGGAAAATCCCGGGAAGCGACGAAATGATCCGTATCGCCAAGGGGAAGAACCCCTGGGGCCGCCTGACCACGCCGGAGGACGTGGCGTCCATTATTTGCCTGCTTTCCCATCCCAGGGCCAATTGGGTAACCGGAAACGTCATCGGTGTAGACGGTGGCGAGTTTATTGTCGATTAGCCGGGGCATGTTCGGTCGTTGAATCACGAGTTTTTTATTGACTTTAGGGGATATTTTGATCAATATCCCCTATATTTTTGAAGGATATTGTATTGCGTATCGGATTTCTTTTTCCTGGCCAAGGCTCGCAATCGCTTGGCATGGGGAAGGCCCTTTTTGAGGAATATGAAGCGGCCCGCAACGTTTTCTCGGAGGCGGAACGGGTCTTGGGCTGGGATGTCGCGGCGCTTTGTTTCGAGGGACCTGAAGCCCGACTCAACCAGACCGAATTTACTCAGCCCGCCCTGCTTACGGCCAGTATCGCCGCATGGCGTGTCCTGGGTTCTCCGATCGTGGCGGGGACACTGGTTGCGGGACACAGCCTGGGGGAATTCACGGCGCTGGTCGCGGCGGGCGCGCTCTCTTTTGCCGATGCCGTCCGCATCGTGCATTTGAGGGGACGCTTTATGCAGGAAGCCGTGCCCGAAGGCAAGGGGGCGATGGCGGCTATTATCGGCTTGAACCGGGGAGATGTCGAAGCACTTTGCGCGGCGGCTTCATCGGATGCTGGTGTCGTGAGCCCGGCAAATTACAATGGCCCCAGCCAGATCGTGATTTCCGGGGAAAGCGATGCCGTGGCGCGGGCGATGGCCTTGGCGACGAAAAAGGGTGCGAAGCGGGCAATCCGGCTTGCCGTGAGCGTGCCCTCCCATTCGCCCCTGATGCGGCCGGCCTGTCTGCGTCTTTCGACGGAGCTGGATCAAATCGGAGGCCGCGACCTTCAAAAACCCCTCGTGAATAATCTTGCGGCGAAAGCAATTGAAACCTGGACGGCGGCCAAGGCCGGATTGGTGGATCAGCTTTCTTCACCCCTCCTTTGGGAGGAGACGATGGCCCTGATGCAAAAAAGAGGAGTGGATCAATTTATCGAGGTCGGCCCGGGACGCATTCTTTCGGGGCTATTGAAGCGAATCGACCGCCGGGCGAAGGTAATGTGTGTGGAAAACCCCGAGAGCGTGGAACAGGGGCTGGCTCTGATCAATCAGAGTGCTTCTTAAATAAGGATTACGGAGAGATCTTGTTGGAGACAGAAGGAAAAGTAGCGCTCGTGACAGGCGGGGCTCAAGGAATTGGAAAGGCGATTTGTGAGCATCTTGCGGCGCTCGGCGGGACTGTGGTAGTCTCCGACCTGAATTTGGACGGGGCGAAAGCCACGGCGTCCGAGCTGGCCGAAAGAGGATATCAGGCCATGCCGGTGTCGATGAATGTCGCGGATGCGGATTCTGTTAATCAGGCGGTGGCCGGTATCCGTGAAAAGTGGAGGCACATCGACATCCTGGTGAATAATGCCGGGATTACGAAGGACACGCTATTGATGCGGATGAAGGATGCCGATTGGGACACTGTGCTTTCAGTGAATCTCAAGGGGGTCTTTCACTGTATGAAGGCCGTGCTCCCTTTGATGTCCAAGCAGCGGAGCGGGAAGATTGTGAATATCTCGTCGATCGTCGGGGCGATTGGCAATGTGGGACAGGCCAATTACGCGGCGTCGAAGGCTGCGGTGGTGGGGTTGACGAAGACAGTCGCCCGGGAATACGCTGCGCGCGGCATTACGATCAATGCGGTGGCGCCGGGATTTATTGAAACCGACATGACGGCGTCTTTGCCGGAGGCGGTACAGACGGACCTGAAAAAACAGATTCCACAACGGCGTTTGGGAACACCCCTGGATATTGCCCATGCCGTCGGTTTTCTTGCGTCGGACCGGGCGGACTATGTGACCGGTCAGGTATTGCATGTTAATGGCGGCATGTATATGGGGGGATAAGATTGCCAGATCTTATCTATTGTCGTATGCAAAAGCAGTGTTCATCATCGGAGATCGTGTATTCGGAGTATTCTGTTTTAAAAGATGCGATCAAATTTCAATAACCATTTCTTTCAGGAGGTAAAGGACATTGGCAATCGAAGAACAAGTCAAAAAAATAATTGCGGAGCAGTTGGGCGTGGAGGAAGGCGAGGTGGTTTCGGGCGCGTCATTTGTCGAGGACCTTGGCGCGGATTCCCTGGATACGGTGGAACTGGTCATGGCCTTTGAAGAGGCCTTTAATATTGAAATTCAGGATGAGGACGCCGAAAAAATCCTGACGGTGCAGAGCGCCATTGATTATATTCAAGATAAAGTATAAAGATAATGAGTAATACGCTGAAGGAAACCGCGCCATCGTCAAGTAAACGGCGTGTCGTTGTGACCGGGTTAGGGATGCTGTCCCCTTTGGGGCTCGATGTGGAGTCTTCCTGGAAGGCCCTTTGCGCGGGAGAATCGGGTATCGGAAAAATCACCCGTTTCGACACGGCGGACTATCCCTCTCAAATCGCCGGAGAACTCAAGGGTTTTAATCCCACCCACTACATCAACCCGAAAGAAATCAAAAAGATGGATACTTTTATCCATTATGCGGTCGCTGCCGCGCAAATGGCCGTCCGTGACGCCGGTTTTCAGGTGACGGATGACAATGCGGAGCGGACGGGCGTTTATGTCGGCTCGGGCATCGGCGGACTGCAGGCTATTGAAAAATGGCATACGATTTTGGAGGAAAAAGGCCCGAAGCGCGTCACGCCTTTCTTTATTCCCATGTCGATTATCAATCTTGCTTCCGGTCAGATCGCCATTTTCCTGGGCGCGAAAGGCCCGAATTCCTGTGCGGTCAGCGCCTGTGCCACGGGGAATCATTGCATTGGCGACGCCTTTCGTATCATTCAGCGGGGAGAGGCCGACGCCATGCTGGCGGGCGGGTCGGAGGCTGCGATCACCCCTTTGGGCATGGCGGGTTTCGCCGCTTCCCGGGCGCTCTCCTTACGGAATGACGCGCCCACGGAAGCCAGTCGGCCCTTTGACAAAGACCGGGACGGTTTTGTCATGGGAGAAGGTTCGGGCGTTGTGTTCCTGGAGTCCCTGGAATCGGCACAGGCGCGCGGCGCGAAGATTTATGCCGAAATCATTGGTTACGCGATGACGGCTGATGCCTATCACATGACCGCGCCGTCCGAAGGCGGTGAAGGGGCGGTACGTTGTGTCCGGTTGGCCTTGAACGACGCGGGCATTTCCCCCGAACAAGTAGACTATATCAACGCCCACGCCACTTCGACGATGGCGGACGCGGTTGAAACCGCGGCGATTAAGACTGTTTTTGGCGATCATGCGTACAGGCTGGCGATTAGCGGCACGAAGTCGATGACGGGCCATCTTTTGGGGGCGGCGGGCGGCATCGAAGCCATTTTTTCCATTTTGGCGATTCGCGACGGCATGATCCCGCCGACGATCAATCTTGATAGCCCCGACCCCTTGTGCGACCTCGACTACACACCGAACCGTGCGGCCAAGCGCGATGTGTCCATCGCCCTTTCCAATTCCTTTGGTTTCGGCGGCACGAATGCGACCCTTTTCTTCAAAAAATACACCTCCTAACCTGCTTTTCATTTCGCGATGACGCCGAAGCCCCTTTCCCGGCTTGAAGCGGCGATCGCTTATTCTTTTCACGACACAGCCCTGCTACGAAGGGCGCTCACGCACCGTTCCTATGTGAATGAAACAAAGGAGCCGGATCGAAGGGACAACGAGCGGTTGGAGTTTTTAGGCGACGCCGTGCTGGATTTGGTGGTTTGTCAGGATTTGATCGAGCGCTTTCCAGGTGTGCCCGAGGGGGATTTGTCCAAAATGAAGGCCAGGGTGGTCAGCGAGGGAACCTTGGCCGCAGCCGCGAAAAAAATCAATCTCGGCACTTATCTCTACCTGGGAAAGGGCGAGGCGCGGACGGCGGGACAGGAGAAGCCTTCCCTGCTTTCCGACGCCATGGAGGCCTTGATCGCCGCCGTTTATCTCGACGGGGGGACGGATCGGGGGTTGTCGGCCGCGCGGCGGGTGGTGCTGGGCTTGCTCGAAGCCCCTTTGAATGCGCTTCGCCGGGGCGCGGTGCATTTTGATTACAAAACCGCGCTGCAAGAGCATTCTCAGCGGGTTTTTGGCGTATTGCCCGTCTACGAACTCACACAAGAAAGCGGCCCCGATCACGAAAAACGTTTTGAAATCCGGGTGAGCGTGGGCGGAAAACACTTCGGGAACGGTATTGGAAAAAGTAAAAAAGCCGCCGAGCAGCGGGCCGCGGAAGAGGCTCTTGCTAGGCTTGAGGCGGCGTTGTGAAGCGGATTGCCGTTTTTGGCTTTACGCCGGGCTGCGGGTGCTTTGGCCGGGATGGGCGGGGGCCGAGTCGTCCAGGAGTGATTTGAGTTCGGACATGAACTGATTCACGTCCTTAAATTCCCGGTAGACCGAGGCGAAGCGGACATAGGCCACCTGATCCAAGGCGTGCAGCTGCCGCATGACTTCTTCTCCGACGATGTGGCTTTCAATCTCATTCACGCCACGTTCTTGAATGGCCTTTTCAATCCGGTTGACCACGGACTCCAATTGATCGACACTGACCGGCCGTTTTTCACAGGCCTTTTTTAAGCCCGACAAGATTTTATGGCGGTCGAAGGGTTCGCGGCGGCCGTCCTTTTTGACCAGCATCGGGAGATTGTCTTCGATGCGTTCATAGGTCGTGTAGCGGCGTCGGCATTGGAGACACTCCCGTCTGCGGCGAATGACCTCGCCTTCCTTACTCAGGCGGGAATCCACAACCTTGTCTTCCAGACTGCTGCAATACGGGCACTGCACGGCGGTGTTCGATCCTATCGTGTAAAGGGGAAGCGCAGGCAGAGGGCTTCCGCCCGGCTTTGAACCTGTTTGATGACGGCTTCGTCGTTCCGGTTTTTCAGGACGGTGTCGATCATCTCGGCGATTTGAGCCATTTCCGCTTCCTTCATGCCGCGGGTGGTCACAATGGGCGTTCCGAGGCGAATGCCGCTGGCATGCACCGGCGGGCGCTGGTCAAAGGGCACGGCGTTTTTGTTGACGGTGATGCCGGCCCGGTCAAGTGCCTCGTCGGCCTCTTTTCCCGTCAGACCCTGGTTTGTGAGATCCACGAGCATCAAATGGGTGTCCGTGCCGCCGGAAACAATCTGATAGCCCTTCTCCATCATGGCCTCGGCCAAGGCCTTCGCGTTCGCGATGATTTGTTGCTGATATTCGACAAAGGTCTCGGAGAGGGCCTCCTTAAAAGCCACGGCTTTCGCGGCGATGACGTGCATGAGCGGGCCGCCCTGAATACCAGGAAAGACCGACTTGTCCACGCCCTTTGCAAAGGCCGCTTTGCAGAGCACCATGCCGCCGCGCGGCCCGCGCAGGGTCTTGTGCGTGGTCGTGGTCACAAAGTCGGCGTAGGGGATGGGTGAGGGATGCAGCTTGGCCGCGATGAGCCCGGCGATGTGGGCCATATCGACCATGAGATAGGCTCC